>JAODBO010000114.1 GCA_025464005.1 Acidimicrobiaceae bacterium
GGCGCGCCCCGACCGTGCAGGCGTGGCTCGATCACTGGCTCGACAACATCGCCGCGAACCGAGTGCGACCGCTGACGCTCGAGGGCTACCGCTCGCTCGTGCGGCCGCACCTCGGTCCGCGTCTCGGCAAGCATCGCCTCGACCAGAATCGCCAACTGTGCCCAAAACTGGGCCATGAACGACTCTGGATCCTTAGACGTTTGTCTAAAGACCAGGTCGTACGGGTGGAGCTGTTCCGACGCTGGCTACTTCCTTTCGCAGGTCCCGCGTGCCAGACTACCAAACGGTTGGTAAATCACCACCGGGATGCACCTTTGACCACACTCGGCCTGGATGTTCCAGCGCTCTGTGATGACCCCCTGGACTTCTACCCGCGTTGGGCCAATGCGGCCGTCCAGGCGGGCGTCCGCAACCTGTGGGTGGGCGACCATCTGCTCTGGCACAAACCGCGTTTCGAGCAGTTCACCTTGCTGGGTCTGCTGTGCGCGCTCACCGACTTGACCCTGAGCAGCGGCATTACTCTCGCGCCGCTCCGACAGCCGTGGTGGATCGCCAAAAGCGCTGCCTCGATCCAGATGGCTTCGCGAGGGGGCTTAATACTCGGCCTGGGAGCGGGTGGGGAATACCCACGCGAGTTCTCGCTTGCAAACGTCCCGTCGCAAGGACGCGGGTCGATGATCGACCTGACCGTCGAGTTCTGCCTTCGGGCGTGGGCGGGCCACGAGGGCCGGGACTTCTCCCCCCTGCTACCTGCTCCTGTGCCCATCCTGCTGGCGGGGCGCAAGCCACCGGCTCTGCTGCGTGCGGCTCACCTGGCCGACGGCTGGCTAGGGATCTTCCTCGACCCGCTGGAGTTCTCGGCCGCTCGAGCTGAGCTCCTCACGGAGGCGCAGCGCCTGGGTCGGCCGCGACCGGCCGCCGCGATGACGGTCTGGGTGTGTGCGGACCGAGACGAAACGACTGCTCGCGACCTCGCCTCCGCCGTCATCGCCGCCGAGTACGGGTTGCCGAGTGCCAGGTTCTCCAGGCACGTCGTGGCCGGCACTCCCGAAAGGGTCGCCGCGGTGCTCGCGGAGTACGCGGCTGCCGGGGCCGATCACCTCGACATTCACCTCGCGCATCCCGACCCCCTGGCGCAGCTGGAACTCCTGGGTCCGCTGTTCGTCGAGCATTTGTCGGATGAGCCAAGCACTCCGCACCCGCTGTTCGCCGGGCGCTGACCCTACATTTTCGCGGCGAAGTAGGTCTCTTGTACAACCGTTCGCAGGCCTTCGTCGCTTGCACGACCAGTGTGGATGAGTCGTCCCAGGTTCATCACGAGCACGTCATCGGCGATCGACAGGGCAAGCTCCACCGCCTGCTCGACGATGAACAGCGTTCGCCCGCCTTCCTGGCCGATGCGACGCACGGTGTCCATGACATCACGAACGATGGACGGCGCCGTCCTGAGAACGGTTCATCCAGCATCAGCAACGCCGGGTGGGCGACCATCGCCTGCGAGATGGCCAGCATCTGCTGCTGCCCGCCGCTGAGAAATCCCGCGGCCTGGTCGCGCTTGCCCGCCAAGGCGGGGAACCACTCATACGCCTCGTCGATCCGGTCGGCTACCTCCGCACGGCCCATCCGCAGGCCGTAGGACCCCATGGCGAGGTTCTGCTGAACAGTGAGCCGCTTGAACACCCGCTTGTTTTCCTGGACTAGCCCGATGCCAGCCTGGCGGCGACGGTAGGGCTGGGCTGCCGCCACGTCGGTTCCACGAAACGTGACCGTGCCGCGCTTGACGGGGTTCAACCCTGAGATCGCCCGTAGCAGGGTGGTCTTGCCAGCGCCGTTCGGTCCGAGGAGAACCGTGACCGTCCCTTCGGCCAAGCTGAAGGTTATGTCGCGCAGGATGATGAGGTCGCCGTAACCGGATGAGACGCCGTCGAGCGCGAGGATGTCAGTCATGACGGAGTGCCTGCTTCCGATGTGGGCGCAACGGAGGGCTGTCCGAGGTAGTGCTCAAGTACCTCAGGGTGCTGTGCGACCTCGTCGGGTGCAGCAACGACGACCACCTCGCCACGCGAAAGGACGACAACCCGGTCCGCGAGTGAGCGGACGAGGGGGAAGTTGTGCTCGACCAGGAGCACGGCGCCGCCCTGACTGCGGACGGCCCGCACAATGCGGCTCAACTCCTCGATCTCCTCGTCATCAAGTCCCGACGCCACTTCGTCCAGCAGCAGGACCCCGGGCTGACCGGCGAGCGAGCGTGCCAACTCGAGCATGCGCCGGGTTCCTAGTGGCAACGACTGCGCCGGAGTGTCGGCCGCCGCTGACAGGCCGACGGCCGCGAGCACGGCATCGACGGAGTTCCGGTCCGACGCGACGGCGCGCCGGTACCGCGGCAGCCGCAACATGGTCTCGATGAGGGAGGCTCGGTTGAGACGGCTCCGCGAGGAGCCCACAGCGGCACGAACAGACAACGCCGGGACCGACGGTGTCTGGAACGTCCTCGCGATGCCTGCGCGCGCGACCCTGTGTGTGGACAATCTGCTGATCGCGGTGTCGCCGAGGTGCACCGCGCCCTCGTCCAGCTTGTAATACCCGGAGATGATGTTGAGCAGAGTCGTTTTTCCGGACCCGTTGGGACCGATCAGCGCGACGATCTCGCCGGGGTTGACGTCGAAGGTGACGTCCGTCAACGCCGCAACGCCACCGAACTTCTTGCTGACGCCCGCCACGGAGAGTCGCTGCCCGTTGACCGGCGGAAGCTCTGCGTCAGCGGCGGTTAGAGCGATGTGGACAGGCGCCTTCGGCGATCGTGCCCGACGCTTCTCGAGCAGTCCGTCCCACACCCCGACGAGACCACGACGCAGCAGCACGCCGGCGAGGATCAGGAACACGCCGTACGCGATGAACGCGTAGTCGCCGAAGGCTGTGCTCTGCATCGGCCCCAGCTGGAGCAGCGCCGCGCCAGCGAAGGCGCCGTACACGCTGCGCGATCCGCCGAGGATCGAGGCGGCCAGCACGACGATCGCGAGGGAGATGCCGAACGTCTCTGGGGCAACGAAGCCGTCCAGGTAACCGAAGAAGGCCCCTGCCATGGCGGCCGGCGCGCCGCTGATCGCGTACACCTTGAGCTTGGTCGCGTACACCGAGATCCCGAGTGACGAGGCAAGGATCGGACTCTCACGAAGGACTGCTAGGGAGTCGCCGAACGAGGACACGACCAGGTTCCTGAACAGCGCAAACCACGCAGCGGTCGCGACGATGACCACGGCCAAGAAAGCGTCGGTGCCCAGCTCGTGTCCGAACATCCGGGGCAGCGGGATTCCGCCGATGCCCTGGAACCCGCCGGTGTACTCCTTGGTGGCGCTGACGACATCGGGCACGAGCAGTACCAGGTAGAGCGACGAGATGGCGAGGACCCAACCTCCCAGGCGCAGTCCCGGGATTCCGGACAGGAGTCCCAGGAGCAGGCCAGCCGCGATGGCTACGACCATGCAGACCAAGACGTCGTTCACGAAGTGCATGGACACGATGACCGTCGAGTAGGCGCCGATGGCGTACATCGCGGGTTGGGCGAAGGACAGCTCGCCAGTGAAGCCGAAGCTGAGGTTCAGTCCACTCACGACGAGGCTCAGGAGTGCGATCAACAGCAGCTGACGGCTGGCTGATGGGCTCAACCCCAGCTTCGGCGTCAGGGCCAGCGTGGCCGTGAGGATCACCCACAGAGGGACTCGGAACCAGCGGAGGAGTCCGTGAGCAGCGACCGGGGACCCGGTTGACGCAGCCATCAGACGACCCTCTCGCGTTGCTCACCGAACAGGCCCTGCGGTCTGAGAAGCATGACGCTGATGAACACGAGGAAGACCGCGCCGTTCTGCCATGTCGACTCAAGGTTTCGTGCCACGAACACCTCGATGCAGCCGACGGCGAGACCACCGACCAGGGCACCCAGGTTGCTCCCGACTCCGCCCACCGCGAGAACCACGAAGCCCTTGATGGACAGCAGCGCGGCGAGCGCGACGACAGCGAAGGTCTTGGGTCCCACGAAGGGGCCAAGGGCAAAGCCGAGTGCCCCGGAAGCCATGAAGGCGACGTAGGAGAAGCGGCCGGTGTTGACGCCCAGGAGCATCGCCGCCTCGCGGTCATCAGAGAGGCCGGAGGCCGCCAGCCCCAGCCGCGTGTGCCGGGTCCACCAGTGCGTGGACAGGGAGATCACGACCGCGAGAAAGATCAACCAGATCTCTGCGGGCGAGACCTTTCCGCCCAGAACGTCCAAGAGCTCGCGGGACGAGCCGAAGAAGCGCACGCGAAGCACGTCCTCCTTCGAAAGGAGGAGGATGACGCCCTGGATGACAGTCAGAACGCCGACGGTCGTGACGAGTTCAGTGTGATCGCTGCGGTTGAGGATGGGCCGGATCGCGAAGGTGAACTCGACGGCGGCAACAGTAGCGCCCGCGGCGGCCAGGAACAGGAGGGTGAGAGCGATCGGGTACCCGCGGTGCTGACACCAGACCGTGAGGAAGGTTCCGGCCACCATGAAGCCGCCCTGGGCGAAGTTCACCGTGCGGGTCGTGAGCCATGTCAGGTTGTAGCCCACGGCAACGAGCGTGTAGACCGCACCCAGAGCCAGACCGGAGAGCAATGTCGTAATCAAGACTTTCCGCCTTCCATAGTCGGAGGCCTGTTGCCCTTCTCCCCTCGGCGGACCGAGGGGAGAAGGCACCTGGCTCCGGCGCGGTCCCGCCGGCCTGTCGCAGGTCTACTCCGGCTTGATGACCAGCATGTCGTCCTTGTACTCCTGCAGCTGCGCGAAGGTGAAGTCCTCGGGGTGCCCTCCGTGCATGTGGTTGGTCGTCGAGTACTGACCGCTGTACACGGGGAATTGCGCGCTCGACGCCTTCGCCGGCTCAGACTCCATGGCGGTCTTGACCTTCTCGCCGGTGACATCGCCCTCGACGCGCGCCAGCGCCTTGGCCCAGATCGAGATGTTGTCCCAGCCCACGCTGTAGACGTAGGGCGAAGTGGCCAGCGCTCCCTGAGACCTGATGGCCGCGAAGAAGGCGTTGAACTCCTCGTTTCGCTTGGCCGGCTCGATGTAGGCAGCGTTGGGAGTCAGCGTCGCGTAGAGGTTGGTCAGCTGCTGCCCCTTGCCAAGCTTCAGCAACGGCTGGCTGGAAGCGGTCGCTCCGGCGATGGTCTTGATGCCCGTAGCACCGGCCTTCTCGCGACTCGCGAGCAGGATCGGGGCCTGTGCCCCCGAGCCTTCCATGTAGATCCAGTCAGGCTTGTAGGCCGCTGTCTTCTGGAGGATCGGTGTGAAGTCGACTGCATCGGTCGGGAAGCGGAACACCTGCGTGGCGATGGTGCCACCGGTGAAGGCGGCCGCGAAGTTCGCGGCGGTGCCGTCGCCGAGTGCGTCTGAAGGTGCGACGAGCGCCACCTTCTTCACGTTTCCAAGGCCTTCGAGGTAGACCGCCGCCGCCTTGACCTGATCGCTCGCCGGGAACGCCTCGGAGAAGAAGTACGGGTACAACCCGGGGTCGTTCAGCTTGGGCGAGACGGCGGAGGCGATGCCGACGACCTTGTTCCGCGCGAGCAGGGGCGCCATCGCGAGCGCCTCGTTGCTTCCCACGCCGGCGATGACCAGGTCCGGCTTCGCGTTTCCCGTCAGCTCGCCCTGGAGCAGCGTCACCGCGCGGGTGGGGTCGCTCTGGTCGTCCTTGGACGTGAATTCGATCTTGCGGCCCTTGACCCCGCCCTGGGAGTTGAGGTGCTCGACGCTCGCCTTGGCACCTCGTTCGACGGCGATCGCCGTCGTGGACAGAGGGCCGGTCAGACCCCCGACGAATAGCACCCGAAGCGGCACGCTGCTGCTCTTGTTGGCATCGTTTCCGGAGCCGCCGCACGCCGACACAAGTGCGACGGAAGCGAGCGTGATAGCGGCGAGCCGATGCCGTGTCACAGGCCGAACGTTCATCGAGCCTCCTGGTGTTCGCTTGGCTATTTGACCAAACGGTTGGCTCGACTATACCGAAGGTTGCCAGGTGGTCAACACGCCATGACGCACTCGTTGCGGTGGCGATGCACAGCGCGGTCGACCGTCGTCCGGTGCCCGCCTGGTTGGGCTGCGTGGCAGGGATGCGGGGCGATCACGCGCCCGCGCAGGTCAAGGCCGGTAGGTCACTCGACCGCGTCGGCAAACGTGCTGCGCAAGTGGTGCTTCATCACCTTGCCGGACGCAGTGAGGGGCAGATCGTCGACAAAGGCGATGGAGGTGGGGCACTTGTACGTGGCGATCCGCGTCCGGCAGAAGGCGATGAGCTCCTCAGCCGTCACCGCGGAACCGGCGGCGCGCACGACGACGCCCTTGACGGTCTCCGTCCAGCGCGCCGACGCTACGCCGATGACCGCGCAATGATCAACATCCGGATGGTCCGCCAGGACGCTCTCGACCTCGGCCGAGTACACGTTCTCGCCGCCCGTGATGATCATGTCCTTGATGCGGTCGGCCATAAACACCAAGCCTCCGGCCCGTTCGCTCGCCGCATCTCCCGTGCGCAGCCAGCCGTCGGGGGTGAGGGCGGCCTCGGTGGCTTCCTGCTGGTTCCAGTAGCCCGACATGACGAGAGGTGAGCGCACCCAGAGCTCGCCGACCTCACCCTTCACCGCGTCCCGCCCGGTCTCCGGGTCGACGATCCGGATCTGGGTGTGGGCGAGCGGCCGGCCACAGGACATCAGTGCCTCCGGACCAGAGCCGTGCCCTTCGGGTGGGAGCACTGTGACCAGCGGGCACTCGGTGAGACCGTAACCCTGGACCAGGTCGCAGCCGAGCAGCCGAAGCGCCTTGTCCAGCACGGTCTGTGTGATGGGGCCCCCGCCGTAGTAGAGCAACGAGAGCGAGCTGCAGTCGGCTGTCGCAAGCGAGGGCGACGCAAGCAGCTTTTGCAGGATCGTCGGAACGGCGATCATCGTCGTGACCCGGCAGGCGCTGACGGTCGCAAGCATCAACTCAGGGTCTGCCTCGCGCAGGAGCACCGTCTCGCAGCCGGCGTACAACCCCGCGAGCGTCCAACCGATCCCCCCGACGTGGAACATCGGAAGCGGCGTCATGCTCACAGACTCGGGCACCAGGCGGAGGACGCCGGCGAGGGTCGCGTGATAACTGAGCATCGCGCCGTGCTGGAGCATCACGCCTTTGGGCCGGCCAGTCGTCCCCGACGTATAGATCTGCACGGCGGTGTCGGTGGCATCGGGTCCCACACCTGGGTCAGCCGACGAGTGGGATCCCAGCAACTGCTCGTAGGCGCCCCCGAGGTCCCCAGCTGTCTCGATCACGTGCTCGAGCCACGGCAGCTTCCCTCTCAGCTCCTGCAGCAACGGCACGAAGTCGCGGTCGACGAGAACCACATCGGGTCGCGCGTCCTCGAGGACGGCGAGGATCTCTGGGCCTGCCAGGCGCCAGTTGAGCGGGACGGCCACCGCATTGATCTTCGCGGCAGCGAAGAGCACTTCGAAGAAGGCGATGGGGGGACGGCCGAGGTAGGCCACCCTTGACGCCGCGCGCACGCCGTGCCCGAGCAGCACATTGGCCAACCGGTTGGCGCGGTCGTCGAGCCTCGCGTAGTCGAACGTCGCGCCATCGATGCGCAGAGCCACGCGCTCGGGGGTTGCGCGAGCCCGGTCGCGGAGCAGGTCCGCGAGGTTCTCGATGGGCATGGCATCCCCTTCCGGGTGCGTCAGGCGAACTCTGCAGGTTCCGGCGGAGGGATCAGTGGAAGGTGAGTCCACCGTCCACGACAAGAGTGGCACCGGTGATGTAGGAGGAAGCGGCAGAGAGCAGGAAGACAACACAACGGGCCAGCTCGTCGGCCGTGCCGAGCCGCCCCAGAGCGGTCCGACCCGCGACAAGGTCGGTCACCTCCCGCGAGTACTCGCTACTCATGTCTGTGGGGATGAGCCCGGGTGCGATGGCATTCACACGGATGCCCTTGCGGGTCCCCCACTGCATCGCGAGGTCCCGCGTCATGCCGAGAAGCCCCGCCTTGCTAGAGGCGTACGCGGCCTGCGGTACCGGAAAGGGCTGAAGACCGATGACGCTGGAGATGTTCACGGCGCTCGATCCCGGCAGAGCCACTCGTCCGAACGCCTGCAGCACCCAGTAGGCACCGTTGAGGTTGAGATCGACCACGCGGCGGAAGTCCTCCGGGGATTCGCGCGTCGCAGGAGCAGCGGTGCCTACCCCCGCGTTGTTCACGAGCCCGTGCACAGCGCCGAACTCCTCGACAGCCGCCTCGATGAGGGCCTGGCAGTCCGACGGCTCAGCGACGTCTGTCCGCACCGCCAGCGCGCGGTGGCCAGCCGATGTCAGCTCTTGCGCCAGCGCCTCGAGGCGCTCCATGCGACGCGCCGCGAGCACCACATCGGCCCCGCGCAACGCAACCTCTCTCGCGGTGGCAGCACCCAGGCCGGAGGAGGCGCCAGTGACCACGACGACACGGCCTGCCAGAGACCAAGGATCCTTCACGATGTGACCTCACAAAGTACTTCAACCAATCGGTTGGTCAGTATCGTCTCAGCCACTACTTTAGGTCAACAGCGCCCGCGAAACGCTTGACGGCAGACCCCCCATCCTGCACGATTGACCAACCGTTTGGTTTCCAGGAGGATGCATGAGGCACGCGTACATCGTTGATGCGGTCCGCACCCCGGTAGGTCGGCGGGCCGGCGGGCTGTCGCAGGAGCACCCCGTCGACGTGAGCGCTCACGCGCTTGAGTCGTTGGTGCAGCGCAGCGGGGTTGATCCTGCCGCGATCGATGACGTGATCCTCGGTGCCACCGACGCCGTTGGGCCTCAGGTGGGAGACATCGCTCGGTTGTCCTGGCTGGCCGCGGGCCTCCCAGATCACGTGCCCGGCGTGACCATCGACCGGCAGTGCGGGTCCTCGCAGCAAGCGGTGCACTTCGCCGCGCAGGGCGTGATGAGCGGGACACAGGACCTCGTCGTCGCCGGCGGCATCCAGTTGATGAGCGTCGTTCCGATCAACATCGCCTGGTCGATGGGTAGCGAGCTCTTGCACCCCAGTCCCTTCACGAGCAAGCGCTGGCAAGCTCGCTACGGCGACGAGGACATCGACCAGTTCAGGGCCGCCGATCTGATCGCCGACAAGTGGGGCCTTGGGCGCGAGGAGATGGAGCGCTACGCCCTTACGAGCCACGATCGTGCCGCGCGGGCGACCGACGAGGGCCGGTTCGAGCGGGAGATCGCGCCCTACGGTGACCTGGCCGTCGACGAGTGCTTTCGTCGCGACACGACACTGGAGCGCATGGCGGGCCTGCAGCCGCTACGGGAGGGCGGACGCACGACCGCCGCGCTGTCCAGCCAAATCGCCGACGCCTCCGCCGCGCTGCTGATCGCCTCGGACGGCGCGGTCAAGCAGCATGGGCTGACCCCCCGCGCGCGGGTCCACACCATGGTGGTCCGCGGCGATGACCCGGTCTTCATGCTGACGGCCCCCATCGCGGCAACGCAGCACGCCCTGTCCAAGTCCGGGCTGACGGTGGACGATATCGACCTGTTCGAGGTCAACGAGGCCTTCGCCTCTGTCGTGCTCGCGTGGCAGCGCGAGCTGAAGGTCCCGTTCGAGAAGCTCAACGTCAACGGCGGGTCCATCGCTCTGGGCCATCCCATCGGCGCGAGCGGCGCGCGCATCATGACGACCATGCTGCACGAGCTCGAGCGCACCGGCGGTCGCTACGCGCTGCAGACGATGTGCGAGGGCGGTGGGCAGGCCAACGTGACCATCATCGAGCGGATCTGATGAACCTCGACCACTCGCCGGACGCCGAGGCCTACCGCCGCAAGGTCGCTCTGTTCCTTGATAATCACCTTCCTGCGAACTGGCTCGGCGTCGGCTCCATGCCACCGGAGGAGCAGGACGCCTTCCGGCGGACCTGGCGGCGCACTCTGCAGCAGAACCGCTTGCTGGCCGTCAGCTGGCCGGTGGAGCACGGCGGGGCGGGCCTTTCACCGCTTGAGCAGCTGATCGTCGCCGAGGAGTTCACCAGGCGCGGCGTACCGCAGGGTGGGCTCAATGACAACGCCAGCATCCAGATGCTCGGTGGCACACTGCTCGTGTACGGGACGGAGGAGCAGAAGCGCCGCTACCTGCCGCGGATCCTTGACGGCGAGGACGTCTGGTGCCAGGGATTCTCCGAGCCGGAGGCGGGATCAGACCTGGCCGGCGTGCGCACCCAGGCACGTCTGGAGGACGGCACTTGGATCATCAGCGGTCAGAAGACGTGGACGTCTTACGGACACTTGGCGACCCATGTCTTCGTGCTCTGCCGAACCGACCCTGACACCACGCGGCACCGTGGCCTCAGCCTGCTGCTGTGCCCCCTCGATCAACCGGGGATCGTCGTTCGTCCGCTGCAGACGATGACTGGCGAGGCAGACTTCAACGAGGTCTTCTTCGACGACGCCGTGTGCGACGAGGCAGACGTCCTCGGGCCGGTCGGCGCCGGCTGGGAGGTCGCCAGGACGCTGCTCGGCTTCGAGCGCGGCGAAGCAACCGCCACGCTGGCGGCGATGTTCCGGGACGACTTCGACCAGCTGCTGGCACTCGCGGATCGCTTCGGTCGGCTCGACGACCCGGTGATCCGCCAGCGCCTGGCACGCGTCTACGAAGGAGTGGAGCAGATGCGCTGTTCCGGGCTGGCCGCCGTGACGCAATGGCTGGCGGGCAAGCAGATCGGGGCCGAGTCCTCCATGCACAAGCTCTTCTGGAGCGAGTGGCTGCAGAGCACAACCTCGCTGGCGATGGATGTCATGGGGGCGGACGCCGTCACCCCTGCCGGTCCGGGGCTCACCGGCGTCACGTTTCCCGCCGCGGAAGCCGGTGCGCTCCGCGACACAGGGACGTGGGTCGACTACTTCCTTCGGGCCCGCGCCGCCACGATCTACGCCGGATCCAGCGAGATCCAGCGCAACATCGTCGCCGAGCGACTCCTGGATCTCCCCCGGAACACGTCGTGAGCCTGCACTTCGGCTTGACGGGCGAACAGGAGCAGCTGCGCGCTGCCGTACGCGCGTTCATGGAGGCACATTCACCGCTCTCAGCTGTGCAGCGCAGCGTCGACACGGGCGCCGGCCACGACAAGCGAGTGTGGGAGCTGCTCTGCGCCGAGCTCGAACTCGTCGGTCTCGCCGTTCCTGAGTCCTTCGGCGGCTCTGGCGCGTCGGTCTTCGAGCTGTGCATTGCGCTCGAGGAACTGGGACGTTGCCTTTACACCGGCCCCTACTTCGCCGCAGCAGCACTCGCGGCGCCTGCCCTGCTCGCCCTCGAGGACGAGTCGACGTGTGCCGATCTGCTTCCCCGCCTCGTCCGCGGCCAGATCACCGTGGGTGTCGCCGGCCTGGACCGCTGGCCGGGGTCGCCAACCCCCCCGCAGGCACTCCGGTCTGACGGCGGGTGGACGGTGTCCGGCAGGGTCCCGCGCGTGCTCGAAGGTGCCCACGCGGAGCACATCGTCGTCTTCGCCGACACGCCGTCGGGCCCTGAGGGTTTTCTCGTAGACGGCGCCTCGGTGGTGCGGTGCCTGCAAGACGGGCTCGACCCCACCCGACGCCTGAGCGAGTGCGTGTTCACGGACGCCCCCGCGCGCTTGCTGGGCTCGCCCGGGCGGGGGCAAGCCGTCCTCGACGCCGTGCGCGACATAGTCGCCGTCTGCGTGGCTGCCGAGGCGATCGGGGCGGCTGAGGCGATCAACGCGCTCAGCCTCGCCCATGCCCGACGACGAACCCAGTTCGGTCAGCCCATCGGCGCGTTCCAGGCCGTCAAGCACCTCTGCGTCGATGCCGCTATGGCCGTCCAGAACGCCAAGCAGCTCACGCTCTACGCGGCCTGGGCGGTGAGCACCGGCGCCGTCGGCGCAAGCATCAGCGCGAGTGCCGCGATCGCCGCGTCTACCGAGGCGTCCGTGCTCGCCAGCAACACCGGCATCCAGGTACACGGCGGGATCGGCTACACCTGGGAGCACCCAGCGCACCTGTTCCTCAAGCGCGCGGTGACGTCGCGCCTCCTGTTTGGCACGCCGGAGCAGCACCGCGAGCGGCACCTGTCCCTGCTGCTAGCTCAGTCGTGAAGCCGACGACGCGCTTCCCCATCGAAGCGGGTCACGTGCTGCTCTTCGCACGGGCCGTCCTCGACGACCGGGCGGACTACTACGGGCCAACGGCAGCCCTGCTCCCCGTGGCCCCGCCGACGTTCACGCAGGCGCTGATGCACTTCCAGTCGGACTTCGAGATGCGTCCCCGCGCGGGGCAGCTCGCACCGGGCATCGACGCGATCGGCTCCCGCGGGACCGTCTTTCATGCGGAGCAACGGTTCCACTACCACCGGCACGCTCGCGCCGGGGAGACCCTCAGCGCGACATCGCTACCTGGACGCACCTGGATCAAGCCAGGTCGCCGCGGCGGCAACCTGACGTTCTCCGAGGTGGTCACCGAGTTCCGTGACGAGGCCGGCGACCTGGTCATCACCTCAACCAGCGTGCGGGTCGAGACGGAAAGGGTCGTCAGCGATGACTGAGCTCCCAGCGCTAGGGACGACGTACCAGCACCGCCTCGTGACAGAGCTTGGCCGACAGGCCCTGGTGCAGTACGCGGGCGCCTCCGGCGACTTCAACCCGCTTCACACCGACGAGCAGTACGCGACGGCCGTTGCCGGCTATCCGACCGTCTTCGCCCACGGAATGCTCACGATGGGGCTGATGGGCACACTGCTCGCCCGCCTGTTCGGCGACGGGGCGCTGCTGACCTTCACCGGCCGCTTCGCCACGCAGGTCTGGCCCGGTGACTCCCTGGATGGAAGGGTCACCGTGATCGGCCACGAGCAGGGCGCCGATGGACCCCTCGCAAGCCTCGAGCTCCTCGTCGTGCGGCAGGACGGCACAACGGTCTACACCGGCACGGCGCGCACTCGTGTGAGCTGCGCACTTCCATCTACGACAATCGACGGAGGAACATGACCATCCCCTCACCGCGGGTCGGCATCGCAGGCTCGCGCGTACTCGGCCCCGCCGTCGAGCTTCCCGGCGCGCTGGATGCCCTGATCTACAACGCCACATCCGCTGCGCTCGACGACGCAGGCATGAGCATCACCGACGTCGACGGCGCCTGCATGGCGGCGTCGGACCTCCTGGACGGTCGGGCCATCTCCACGATGACGCTCACCGGTTCGACAGGCTCGTTCCGTAAGACCGAGATGCGCGTCTGCAACGACTCACTCGCCGCGGTGCTCGTGGGAGCGGCCGAGGTGGCCAGCGGTGCAGCGGACGCGCTCATCGTCTGCTCGTGGAGCAAGCTGAGCGACGCCGACAGCAACGCCGTGCTGCCCCTTGCGATGGAACCGGTGTTCCACCGCGCCCTCGGCTTCCACCCAGCGGCCGTCCTCGACCTTCGGAGGTCCGCGGAGTCCGGTGCCGCGACCGTCACCGCCGACCAGTCCCTGGAGTCCCGCGACGTCGCCGTCGCAACCATCCTTGTCGCCGGCGACTCGCCTCGAGCCCGAGCACACGTGATCGGGTTCGGCGCATCGACCGGCCCCTACCTGCGGCCTGGCGAACCGGTGCTGGACCCGGTCCGCGCAGCAGCGACCGCAGCCTGCGACATGGCCGGCGTCAGTGTCAACGACCTCAGCGCCGTGCACGTCGCAGGACTCGCGCGCGTCGACGACGACGCGCTCGCAGATTCCCTCGGCGTTGCCACCGGCATGTTGGTCCGGCCAGCGGAGCCGTGGGCCGATCTCGGGTACGCCGCCGGGCTGACGGCGATGTGTCGGGCGCACGAGGCACAGACGACCGGGCCCGTTCTGGTGGTATCTGCCGGTGGTCTCGGCTACGAGAACGCCTTCGCTGTTGTCATGGAGCAGACATGAGTGTCATAGAGGTCGCCGTCCTCGGGTTTGGACAGACGAAGTACAAGACGTCCCGGGCCGACGTCGGCACACCCGAGCTCGTCTTCGAAGCCGTCAGCCGTGCCCTCGCCGACTCCGACACCGAGCTCCGAGACATCGATGCTGTGGTGTTCGCCTCGGCGCCCGAGGTCTTCGAGGGGGTCTACGAGCCCGAGCGGTGGTGCATCGATGCGTTCGGTGGCGTCGGCAAGCCGCTGATCCGGGTGCATACCGGCGGTGCGACAGGAGGCTCGGGGCCACTCGCCGCCAGTCGCCTGATCAGCTCGGGAATGTACGAGAACGTGCTTGTCGTCGGGCTGCAGCGCACCTCGGAGACGGCCGACGCGCAGCAGGTCTTCACCACCATCTTCGACCCGATCTACGAGCAGGACGTCCAGCTCAACGTCATCACCGGCATCGCTCTTGTGGCGTCGCGGCAGATGGAGTTCTTCGGCCTGACCGAAGACCACATGGCCGCGATCTCGGTGAAGAACTTCGACAACGCTCTTCGGAATCCGTACGCGCACCTGCACAAGCGGATCACGGAGCAAGACGTCAAGGACTCGCGACAGCTCGCGTGGCCGCTGAGACTGCTACACACGTGCCCTCGGTCCGACGGCGCCGCCGCCGTGGTCATGTCGAGCGGCGAGAAGGCACGCAACCGGTCGTCAGCCGCATGGGTGCGTGGCCTGGGATGCGCAGCCGATGTCTACCGGATCGGAGATCGGATCCATGACACCGAATCGGACTACGCGATCCCGCGAGCGCAGGCATGGTCGGCGCAGCAGGCCTACACCGAGGCGGGCATCATCGACCCTCGACGCGAGCTCGACGTGGTGGAGGTCTACGCACCCTTCTCCAACCTGGAGGTCGCCTACTACGAAGCGCTCGGCCTGGCGCCGCACGGCAAGGGCATCGAACTCGTCGAGACGGGTGCGACCACGATGCAGGGTGATATCCCGGTTGTGCCCTCCGGTGGGTGCATGACAGCCAACCCGATCGGCGCCACCGGCCTCATCCGCTTCGGTGAGGCCGCCCTGCAGGTCATGGGGCGAGCCGGCGACCACCAGGTCGACGGCGCCCGCCTCGCCCTCGCCACGGCGTGCGGCGGGATCGATCAGTTCTACACCTCGGCCGTGCTCGCGTCCGAGCCGAAGCAGTGACGAAGGGCAGTGAACCGATGACAGCACCAGCAGCCATGCGCATCCCGGGCGAGTGGCGGATCCCCTACAACTACACGATCGGCGACTCCGCGACCTCGTTCTTCGAGGCACTGCGCGAACGTCGGATCCTCGGTTGCAGATGCGCCTCGTGCGAGCGCGTCGCCGTGCCACCAAAGTCGTTCTGCGAGCACTGCTTCCTACCGGTGACCGAGCTGGTCGAAGTGGGTCAGCACGGCGTGATCGAGGCCGTCACCGTGGTCACCGCGCCCTTCGCCGGCTCGCCGCCGGTCCCGTACGCCGTTGCCTACGTTCGCCTCGAGGGCGCCACCTCTGCGATCGCCAACTACGTCCAGGGCGTCGACCTGAGTGACGTGACGACCTTGCCGGCTGCCCTGAAGATCGGCAGCGACGTGCAGGTCGTGTTCGGCGACGAACCCGCGGGCCGCGTCACGGACTTCTGGTTCGAACCGGCGTGACGCTACCCCTGGACGGCGTACGGGTGGTGAGCCTTGCCGAGCAGTACCCGGGGCCCTACGCCACCATGATCCTCGCGGATCTCGGCGCGGACGTGATCCTCGTGGAGCGCCCTATCGGCGGTGACCCGACCCGGCGCTTCTCGGGCCACTTCGCTGGGCTGAACCGCAACAAGCGGTCGCTGTCGCTCGACCTCAAGTCGGACGGCGGGAGCGACGTCCTGTGGAAGCTGCTGGCGACCGCGGATGTGATGATCGAGGGCTTCCGGCCCGGCGTCCTCAGCAGGCTGGGCTTTGCCGCTGACACGCTCCGGGAGCGGTTCCCGGCGCTCGTACAAGCAAGTGTGTCCAGCTTCGGCCAGACCGGGCCGCTGAGCCCACGAGGCGGGCACGACATCTCGCTGCAGGGCATGGCTGGCTTCGTCGAGCTCGGCGAGACACCCGGCCCGGTGTCCCTGCCGCTGGCCGACCTGTCGTCAGCCATGTTCGCTGCGATTGGGATCGTCACCGCACTGTTCGCACGGACCAGCACCGGAGAAGGCGACGTCCTTGACGTAGCGATGCTCGACGCACTGGTGTCCTGGAAGAGCACCGCGTTGGCTTCCGCCCTCAACGGTCTCGACCCCGCGCCCTATCCACCCGATGACCCGGGCTACGGAGTCTTCAGCACAAGCGATGGTCCGATCACCCTCAGCATCGCCGGCGAAGACCACCAGTGGCGAGGGTTGTGCCTCGCTGTCGGCTTGAGCGACGTGAGCGACCTAAGCACCGAGGCGCGCGAGGCCGACGCCGCGAACCTGCAGAAGCGCCTGTCCAAGGCCCTTCTGCAGGAGCCGTGGCCGGAAATCGAGCGCCGGCTCGCCGAGGCGGGCGTCGGCTTCGGTCCCGTCAAGCACGTCACGGCCATCACCGAGGATCCCCAGATCGTCGCGAGACGAATCATCGTGCCTACGCCCGACGATACGCGGGTCGTGCAGCAACCGATCCGCTTCCGATCCAGCGCGCACGACACAGCAGTTCGCCGCGGCACACCGCTGCTCGGCGAGCACACCCTGGAGATCCTCTCCGAGCTCGGCTACGAGTCACCTGCGGTCTCGGAGCTGCTGGCCAGCGGCGCCGCTGCCGTTTCCACGAAGGAGCAAGCATGAGCACCACGTTGGACTTCACCGGCAGGGTCGCACTCGTCACCGGCGCCGGCGCGGGTCTCGGGCGTGCGCATGCCCTCGAGCTGGCCCGACGCGGAAGCGCTGTCGTCGTCAACGACCTCGCACCAGAGGCGGCACTGCCGGTGGTGAAGGAGATCATCGCCGCCGGCGGGCAGGCCGTCGCCGATTCCCACTCCGTCGCCACGCCCGAGGGCGGTGCAGCGATGGTCAGCGCGGCCATCTCCGAGTTCGGCCGGCTCGACATCGTCGTCAACAACGCGGGCCTGGTACGCGACAAGACCTTCGCCAAAATGACGCCGGAGCTGCTCGACCCCGTGCTCGACGTGCACCTTAAAGGCGCTTTCTACGTCTCACAGCCCGCCTATGCCCACATGAAGGAGGCGGGCTACGGCCGTCTGGTGTTCACGTCCTCGGCCGCGGGTCTGTTCGGCAACTTCGGCCAGACCAGCTACGGCGCAGCAAAGATGGGCCTCGTGGGCCTCACGCGGGTGCTTGCCCTCGAAGGCGGGAAGTACGGGATCCAGAGCAACTCGATCGCTCCCATCGCGGCCACCGCGATGTCCGCCGGGTTGCTCGACAAGGAGTGGGAGCTTCGACTCAAGCCCGAGCTCGTGTCCCCGGCCGTGGCATGGCTGGCCCACGAGCGGTGCCCGTCCAACGGGGGGGTCTACTCCGTGGCGGCTGGTCGCATCGCACGTGTCTTCATCGCGGAGACCCGCGGCTTCTATTCGCCGGAGCTCGCAGCCGAGGACATCGAGAACAACTGGCAGACGATCTGCGACGAGCAGGGCTACGTCGTCCCAACTAGCGCGGAGAACGAGCGCGACGTGCTCGCGCAGTGGCTCGACCTGCCGGTCGCATGAGATGACGAGCGTCCGGCGGCATGTCTTCATCGAACGGGAGGCAGACCACGTGTGGCGAGTGCTCCGCGACCCAGCCCAGCTGCCGACGTGGTTCAGGACAGTGCAGAGCGCGCGGGTCGTGGACGATCTGCGACACCTCACCCTGAAGCGCGGCGGCCAGGTCACTGAGCGGCTTCTCACCGTCGACGACGAGTTGCGCCGGTTCCGCTACGGCGTGGAGTCAGGCCTCCCCCTCGAGTCCCACCTCGGAACCGTCGACGTCATCGCCGTAAGACCAGGACAGTCGCTCGTCGTGTACGCCGCAGACGTCGAACCTGCTGGGGCCGCCTCTGGCTTTGACCGGTCCATCGAGGGGGCCCTCGTCTGCCTCAAGGAACTCGTGGAGTCCGAGACCTCGTGAACCTCGACCTTCCCGAGCGCGTCACCTCCTGCCGCGACCGAATCGCCGCGTTCGTCCGTGAGCAGGTCATCCTCTGGAACCACACGGGTTCCTGACTTGCGACGACGCCCTGCGGGTGGACCTCCAGACCCGTGCGAAGTCGGCAGGCCTCTGGTCTCCCCAACTGCCCGAGCAGCTGGGCGGCGGTGGCTTCACGCTGACGCAGGCCTCAGCCCTCTTGGAGGCCGCCGGCTACAGCCTTCTCGGTCCACTGGCGCTCAACTGCGCCGCCCCGGACGAGGGGAACGTCAACCTGCTCGAGAAGGTAGCCAGCGAGAGCCAACGCCATCGCTACCTCCGGCCCCTGGCCCGTGGCGAGGTGCGGTCCTGCTTCGCCATGACCGAACCTGCCCCAGGAGTCGGAAGCGATCCGCGCGGGGTGACGACACGAGCCACACGGATGGCAGGCGGCTGGCTGCTGACCGGCAAGAAGCACCTCATCACCGGGGCGGACGGTGCCGGGTTCGGCATCGTCATGGCGGCCACCGGCAACGGTCCGGGCGATGCCGTCACCATGTTCCTGCTGCCGACAGCCAACGAGGGCTGGCACCTCGGTGAGCACTACCGGACACTGGACGCAGTGTCCGTGGGCGGCCACTGCGTTGTCACTCTCGCCGACGCGTTCGTGCCGGACGAGGACGTCCTCGGCGAAGTGGGGCGAGGCTTCCACTACGCGCAAGTGCGACTGGCACCCGCTCGGCTGACACACTGCATGCGCTGGCTCGGCGCAGCGCAGCGGTCACACGACGTCGCCCTCGCCCGGGCGACGACGCGGAATCTCTTCGGCCGCACGCTGTCCGATCACGGCATGGCGCAAGCCCTCATCGCAGACAACGAGATCGAGCTCGCGGCCGCGAGGGCCTTGCTGCGGCAAGCCACCTGGGACGTCGAGCACGATAGAGATGCCGGCGTCGCCTCGTCCCGCGCGAAGGTCTTCATCAGCGAGGCGGTCGGACGGATCGTCGATCGCTCGGTCCAGCTGATGGGCGGCCTGGGCACGGTACACGCCGAAGGGCCAGCCGACGGAGCGGTAGCCCGCACCTACGCCGACGTGCGCGCGTTCCGAATCTACGATGGCGCCTCCGAGGTGCACCGGATGTCCATTGCGAAGCGGGCGGCACGCGCCGCGCAAGGCAACGAGTCACGAGCAGCTACTTGAGGACGTCCAGGTCTAACACGAAGCTCGGCGGCGCCTCTTGCGCGCCCGTAACCGTGGCGATAGCCATCCGCGCATAGCTCTCGGCGACAAGGTCCGCCGTGTCTGGACCATCTTCGCGGTACCAGTCAGCGACCCAGTTCAGACCACCGATCAGGAAGAACGACACGTACTTCGGCTTGATGTGCACTGGCGTCTTGCCCGCCTTGTAGGCCTCGACGATCAACCCGCGAACGAATGACTCGTACTCCTCGCGCTGCTTGACCACGGTGACCAGTCGTGGCCCGGTGAGCTGCCGCCAGTCGCGGAAGTACAGGACAGTGCGCTCCCGGTTGACCAGAGTCGTGTGCACGAGTCGTTTGAAGTACACGTAGAGCTTGGTCAACGGTTCGGCATCCATGGCCGACACTTCCTCGATGCGCCGGGCGGCCTCTTGGTGCGACTCGTCGAAGATGCGAAAGAGCAGTTCTTCCTTCGAACCGATGTAGTGGTAGAGGCTGCCCTTGAGTACACCGACGGCGTCTGCGACGTCCTGCATCGACGCCGCTGCGTAGCCCTTCTGAGCGAACACGAAAATCGCCGCTTCGAGGATCTCGCCGTCGCGGTTGCGCCGTTGCCGCTTGTCACGGGGCTGCTCGATCGGCTTAGCCACCCGCACTCCTTGTTGTGTTGCTCCGGATCGTCGGCTCTGTCGTCCGCTTTTGGCTTCTGCCGTTACGAGCTCGCCCTGGACTGGAGGGTACAACCATACGTTTGGTTCCCCTAACCAGGGCCGCGTCAAGCCCCTTACCGTGGACTCGAGCCCGCCATGGAGGACAAGGGCCTGTCAGCTGCGAGTGCGCTTCGCGCCCACCGCATCGTCAGCAGGGCGCTCAAGGTGGCCATGCAGCCGGGCCGCGTAGCTCGCAACGTCGCCACGCTGGTCGACGCCCCCACCGCCAAGAGGCCCGTGACGCCCCAGCCGCTGGACCTCGAGGAGTGCCGCCGCGTCCTCGCCGCGGCGAGGCAGGGTCGCAACTCCGCTCGCTGGACTGTGGTCTTGGCCCTCGGGCTTCGACAGTCCGAGGCCCTGGGACTGATGTGGAGCGACATCAACTTCGAGCGAGGGACTCTCGCCGTCCGGTGTGGGCTGCACCGCGTCAACGGTCAGGGCCTGCGCTTCGAGGAGCCGAAGACTGAGCGGTCGCGTCGAACGATCGTGGTGCCCAGGCAGCTACTGGCCGACCTGCGCACCCACAAGAAGGAACAGGAGGCTGAGCGTGTCGAGTCCGCCGGCTACTGGACCGAACACGGGCTGGTCTTCCCGAACGAGCTCGGCGGCCCCATGGACGACCGCAACGACTACCGATCGTGGGTGCGGCTGCTGCGCACCGCCAAGGTGCGTCGCATCCGGCTGCACGACGGCCGCCACACGGCTGCCACCCTGCTGCTGGCCGAAGGGATCCACCCGAGGGTCGTGATGGAGCTGCTCGGCCACTCCACCATGCGCACGACGACCGACACTTACAGCCACGTCCTGCCGGCCCTGGCGCAGCAGGCTGCGGACACCCTGGACGCAAAGCTGTGGGGCCCCGCCGAGGGCCCCAAGAAGCCCAAGAAGCAGGGGAAGAAGATGTCAAGTTCCGGTACGCGCACGACAGATGAGTTCCGGTAGGTAGGCGACATGATCGGCTCGGCGCACCAGCTGGCCCGCCGACCGTGACCAGCAGCGGACCGTGTGGGCGGGCACGGGTTGGCGG
>JAODBO010000119.1 GCA_025464005.1 Acidimicrobiaceae bacterium
GTCGCCCAAGGGACGCGCCCCGCGCCCCCGCCGGTCGGCGCCGGGAACGAGCGGGGCGGATCGTTCACGCGATCGCCGTCGACTCGTCGCCGGACGGTGCGGCCGCGCGACTCTGCGCGGCGCGTCGACGATGGCGCAGCACCGAGCGCAGCCACCACGCGGCGAGGACGAGAAGCGCGCCGATGCTCAGCGCGACGGCCACACCTGACACGGCTGTCGAGCGAATGGTGAAGGATCCGCTGAGCAGCGTCACGTCGCCCTTCGGCGACACGACGACGACGTCGAGGCGCGAGGCCCCGGAGGTCCGCGTGCTCACCCGGTAGTCCAGTGACGTGATCTTGGCGCTGAAGGTCACGAGCTTCGATCTGGTCCCGCTGTGGCTGAAGTCGAGCGCGCTGTCGCGTAGCTCGATCAGGGCCTGTATCGGGTACCGAGACGTCGACACGATGTTGATCGGGATCTGGCCGGTCCGCGACGTCAAGGTGACCGCCTTGCCCTCCGTGATGGTGAGCGAGGAGCGAAGCTTGTCGAGGGCCTGGTGCGGCGCGGAGTCATAGGTGCGTCGCGTCCCGCTCGAGAGCCCGGTCGACTCGCCGATCAAGATCGCATCGCCGAGCCTCGAGAGCAACGTCTTGTCGCCCGCCAGTACGGACTTGACGACACCGAGCTCCCGCCGAGCAGTCACGACCGGCGACGTCGTGAGCCCCTGCTGGTTGCTGGTCGTAACTGGAGCGAGCTGCTCTTGCCTCGGCGAGCCGTTGCCGCCGATCGGGAGCTGGAATGCCTGTCCCAGCGGCAACGACCCGAGGATGGGGCTGTCGGCGAGCCCCGAGAGCACCGCCGTGAGGAAGCTCGCGTTCGGCACCCATCCCGCCGGCGCCACGACGACGCCTCGGGGGTCCTGGTCGGAGGGAGCGTCGAAGTAGATCTCGGCGAGGTCGGCGAGAAGCTGGTGTGCGGCGAGCTCGGGGTCGCCCGGATCGGCGGCGAAGTGGGCGGCGAGGCCGGGGTCCGCGACGAGGGCGACGGGGGTGTTCGCGCTGCTGGTCGGCTGTTGGCCTTGACTCCCAGAGCTCCCCGTGCCCGCGCCCGTGCCCGTCCCCGTGGCGGGAGCGAGGAGCGTGAAGGGCGAGGTGAGGGCCACCGTCGGCACGGGGGTCCCCGCAGGTGTGGTCACCGACGGTACGACCACCTGGCGAATTCCGTCCTGCTCGAGAAGCGCCAGGGAGCGCCGATCGAGTCCCGCGTAGGAGACGTACGGCGTGGCCTCGACCGATCGACCGAGCCCGGTGTTGAGCGCCTGGATGCCGCGTGCCAGCTGCAGCGACAGCTCACCGCCGAGCCCGGCGCTTTCGAGCGCCGTCGCGTCGACGGGAGCAAAGGTCGCCCCCAGCACCTGTCGGCTCGTCGACGGTGGAGTCGTCCCCTGGCGGCCGAGGAGCGTCTCGAGCGAGGCGAGAACCGTCTTGGCCAGCTTGGACGGGTCGCGCTCGAGGGCCACGAGCAGCTGGGGGTATAGCTCGAGGGTCACCTTGGTCGCGGGTTGTGCGGCCATGGCGCCAAGCATCTCCTGGAGAGAGCGCAGGCGTGTCGTGCTGAGAAGGGCCCCTCCAGCGGTGCCGAGCGCGGGGATCGTCCCGCTCGGGATCACGAGCGACACGTTGAGGGGCAGCGACCCCGCCGTGCCCGCGGTGTAGATGAGGTGCGTCGTCAACGTGGCGAGCACGTTGCCGGTGCTGGCGTCGACGAGCGCCGCCTCGAGGGGGTAGACGCCGTCGCACTGATCCGCGCAGGAGAGGTCGAGCCGAGGGGAGGTGAGCGATCGCGTCGGCGTGGTCGGCGCAGTCTCGACGGGGAACTTGATGGTGACCGAGCCGGTAGCCGAGCCACGGTGGTCGAGCGCCGAGAGCGGGATCAGACTCGGCGCGTCGACGGGCAGCTCACTCGCGGGCTCCGTACCGGCGACCGACTGCACGAACGCCGAACGGCTCGTAAGTCGGCTGTAGAGGACGAACTTCAGCCCGAGCCGCGACACGGGCAATGAGCTGGAGATGCGCAGCTGGAGCTCCAGGCCCGAGCGCCCCCGGACCCACGAGGTCTGGCCCGCGAGCGAGAGCGTCGAGCCCGCCTCGTGCGCCGATCGGGCGACGCGCGAGGCGGAGGAGGCCCCGGGCAGCGCGACGGAGCCAGCGACGGCACCGACCGACAGGGCTGCAATTAGGAGAAGTGCGCGCCGCAACGCCGACGGGGCGTCTCGGGGGCGCGAGGCAGGCGGCACGGCGCTCTGGTCCTCCGATCGGTCCGCGAATCCGAGCGGAGCCTACTGGGGAAGCCGGTCAACAGGCAGGCGAGTAGCGTCGCCATCGTGGCTGTGCTCGTCGGCTCGCACGAGGTAATGGCCGAGCACGATCCCGGTCTCGGCCATCCCGAGTCACCTGCTCGGCTCGCCGCCGCCCTCCGAGGGATCGCGAGCGCCGGCGTGGACGACGCGGTCGTGACCTTCGCCGCGCGGCGTGCCACCAGGGACGAGCTCGCGAGGGTGCACGACCCGGCCTATGTGTCGTACCTCGAAGAGCGCTGCCTCTCCGGAGGAGGCCAGCTCGACCCCGACACGATCCTGTCCGAGTCGTCCTTCGAGGCAGCGGCGCGCGCTGCCGGGGCGGGTATCGATGCGGTCGAGCGGCTCGATAGCGGCGAGGGGGACGCAGCGTTCCTGGCGCTTCGGCCACCCGGACATCACGCCACTTCCACCGGCGCGATGGGGTTCTGCCTGTTCAACAACATCGCGGTGACGGCCGCGGCGCTCGTCGCGCGCGGCGAGCGGGTGCTCGTCGTGGACTGGGACGCGCATCACGGCAACGGCACGCAGGCGGCCTTCTACGACTCTCCCGACGTGCTGTTCGTCTCGTTGCACCAGTTCCCGTTCTATCCGGGAAGCGGCGCGCTCGGCGAAAGCGGTGTCGGGGCGGGCGAGGGCACGACGATCAACGTGCCCTTTCCCGCCGGCACTGCCGGGGACGCCTACCGCCTCGCCGTCGACGAGCTGATCGTCCCAGCGGCGGAGGTCTTCTCGCCGACCTGGCTCCTCGTCTCGGCCGGGTTCGACGCGCATCGGGCCGACCCGCTGACCGACCTCGGCCTGTCCGCCGGTGACTTCGGCGACCTCACCGAGCGCGTGGCCCGGCTCGCACCCCCGGGGCGGCGGATCTTGTTCCTCGAGGGCGGCTACAACCTCGAGGCCTTGAGCGCCTCGGTCGGCGCGACGGTGGCGGCCCTCGTGGGTGAGCGCGTCCGGCCCGAGCCGGCCACCTCGGGAGGCGATCTCGGCGCGGAACGCGGCGGCCGCCCCGCAGAGGTCGTCGCCGCGGCCCGGGCGCTGCACGGGCGGCACCTGCGCACCTGAGGCGCCCTCCGGGGGAAAGCCCGGGTTCCGGGGGCGCGCACCGCGCCTACTACCCTCGCCAGCGTGATGCCCGAACGCTTCCGACCGGTGGTGGACGAGACCGCTCCGCTAGCGGAGCGCTTCGTCGCGTCCGGCAAGCGGATCTACCTCGTCGGCGGGACGGTGCGGGACGGCTTCGTCGGCAGGCCCGGCGGCGGGCCGGCGTTCGACGCCGAGTCGGACATCGACCTCACGACGGACGCGTCACCCGACGAGATCGAGGCGATCGTCCGTGGCTGGGCCGACGCCGTCTGGCTGCAGGGCAAGCAGTTCGGGACGATCGGCGCCATGCATCACGGCCGCCGTTTCGAGATCACGACCCACCGTGCCGAGGCCTACGCCCCGGATTCGCGAAAGCCGGAGGTGCGTTTCGGCGACGACGTCGTGACGGACCTGGCGCGCCGGGACTTCACGGTCAACGCGATGGCCCTGTCTCTGCCGGGGCTGGAGCTCGTCGATCCCTACGGCGGGATCGCGGATCTCGCCGCCAAGAAGCTGCGCACGCCGCTCAGCCCCGAGGAATCGTTCTCCGACGACCCGTTGCGGATGCTGCGGGCCGCGAGGTTCGTCGCGGGCTACGACCTCGAGCCGGCGACGGAGCTCGTCGTAGCGATCGAGCGCCTCGCCGAGCGTCTCGGGATCGTCTCCGCCGAGCGCATCCGCGACGAGCTCGACAAGCTGCTCGTCCTACCCTCCCCCGAGGCCGGGCTGTGGCTCGTGGTGCGTACGGGCCTCGCGGCGCAGTTCCTACCGGAGCTGCCGGGCCTCGCGCTCGAGCAGGACCCGGTGCAAAAGCACAAGGACGTGCTCGCCCACACGATCGCGGTCGTCGCCAAGACGCGTCCCGACCGCCTCCTTCGCCTCGCCGCGTTGCTGCACGACATCGGAAAGCCACGGACGAGGGCGTACGGTCCGGGTGGAGTCACCTTCCACCACCACGACGTCGTCGGGGCGCGCATGGCCAAGGCACGGATGGAGGCGCTGCGCTACCCGAGCGCGGACATCGAGACGGTGACGCGCCTCGTCGAGCTGCACCTGCGCTTCCACACCTACCAGATGGGCTGGACGGACTCGGCGCTGCGCCGCTACGCAAGAGACGCGGGCCCCTTGCTCGGGCACCTCAACGAGCTGACCCGCGCGGACTGCACGACGCGTAACCAGGCGAAAGCTCGCGCCCTCGAGCGCAGGATGGACGAGCTCGAGGAGCGGCTCGCCGAGCTCGAGCAGCGGGAGGCGCTCGGCGCGATGCGGCCAGAGCTTGATGGCGAGCAGGTCATGGCCCAGCTCGCCATTGCGCCGGGTCGCGAGGTCGGCCACGCGCTGGCGTTCCTTCTCGAGCTACGACTCGACGAGGGGCTCCTCGGCGAGGAGGAGGTCCGGCGCCGGCTCGACCAGTGGTGGCGGACCCGCGCTGAGAGCTGAGCTCCATCTCAGTGCTCGGCCGAGTGTGCCCGACGGTCAGTCGCCTTTCGAGAACTCCTCGATCATGCGGTGCGCATCCTCGTCCCGGTACTGAACCGGAGGTGACTTCATGAAGTACGCCGACGGGCCGAGAAGCGGGCCGCCGATGCCCCGGTCGAGCCCGAGCCGCGCGCACCGGATCGCGTCGATGATGACGCCGGCGGAGTTGGGAGAGTCCCAGACCTCGAGCTTGACCTCGATGCTCAGCGGCACGTCGCCGAAGTTGCGTCCCTCGAGGCGGATGTAGGCCCACTTGCGGTCCTCGAGCCATGCGACGTGGTCGGAGGGACCGATGTGGACCGACTCGGCGGCGATGCCGCGGTCGATCTGGCTCGTCACCGCCTGGGTCTTGGAGATCTTCTTCGACTCGAGCCTGTCGCGCTCGAGCATGTTCTTGAAGTCCATGTTGCCGCCGACGTTCAGCTGGTAGGTCCGGTCGAGGACCGACCCGCGGTCCTCGAACAGCCTGGCGAGCACGCGGTGCAGGATCGTGGCGCCGACCTGGCTCTTGATGTCGTCGCCGATGATGGGGATGCCCGCGTCGGTGAAACGCTGGGCCCAGACCGGGTCGCTCGCGATGAACACCGGGATCGCGTTGACGAATGCGACCCCGGCCTCGAGCGCTGCGGTCGCGTAGTGCTTCTGCGCCTGCTCGGAGCCGACGGGCAGGTAGGCGACGAGCACCTCGGCGCCGGAGGCGCGCAGCACCTCGGCGATGTCGACGGGGGTCGCCGGCGACTCCTCGACCACCTCCCGGTAGTACTTGCCGAGACCGTCGAAGGTCGGTCCGCGCTCGACGGTCACACCGAGGGTGGGCACGTCGGGAGCGAAGCGGATCGTGTTGTTGTGGCCGGCGAAGATCGCCTTGCTGAGGTCAAGGCCGACCTTGTCGGCGTCGACGTCGAAGGCGGCGACGAAGTCGATGTCGCCGACGTGGTAGCCGCCGAGGATGACGTGCATCAGCCCGGGCACGGTCTCGGCCGGATCGGCGGACCGGTAGTAGCCGACACCTTGCACGAGCGCGCTCGCGCAGTTGCCGACGCCCGCGACGGCGACCTTGATCCTGCTGCTCCGACTCGTCATGAACTGCTCCTCCCGACTGCGCTACTTGATTGACTGCCTGTCGATGTGCTCGCTGCCGGCGCCGGGAAGGCGCCAGCAGATCCCGCTGCGGCGACCGCTGCTTCGCGTGCCGGCTGTTCGGCTCTCGTCACGTCGTCCCGCTCGGCCGACCGGGCCGCGTCGAGCGCCACGTGCTCCGCCGAGAGCAGTCGCTCGATCCAGACGAGGTCGCTCTCCAGCGACTCGCGAGCGTGCTCGGCGATGGCGCGCTCGTAGCAGTCGAGCGTGCGCCCCGGCGCCTCGAGGCCGCGCCTCGCCGACTGGAGGCGGTCCGACAGCTGCATGCGCCGTCGCTCGAGGAGACGGATGCGTGCCTGTGGCGTGAGGTGCCGGGCGAAGGCGAGGCGCAGCGAGAAGCTGCGGGCCTCCTCGCCACGGCCGTCAGGCTCTTCGAGCAAGCGCTCGAAGAGCAGCTCCCCGTCGGAGGTGATCTCGTAGACCTTGCGCGACCGCGTGCTCCTGCTGCCGAGGGCGGCGGCGGCCTTGGCCGTCGCCCTGCGCGCCATGAGCGCAGCACGCTCGCCCGTGAGCGAACCGGTCATGGCGAACCCCGGTGGCTCGGCGTCACCCTCGGGCAACGCCCGCGTGGCGGCCGGGGCGATGGCGTGCACCGCGCCGCTCGCCTCGAGGCGAGCGAGCGCGGGATAGAGCGAGCCGAACGAGAGGTTGGACATGGGGCCGAAATCGTCCCTCAACCGCTTGCGCAGGTCGTAGCCGTGCATCGGGCGCTGCTTCATCAGACCGAGGATCGCGAGCTCGAGCACGCCGGTAATAGTAGCACCTCGATGTATCGAGTCGATATGTCGAGTACGCGATGTGTCGTCCGCGCGACGCCGATGCACGGCGACTGGCCGAAGCGTTCGCATCGGCCAGTCGCCGCCGGAGCGCGATAGGTGTCCGGTAACCTGGCGAGGTGCGCACGGGGCCGCAGTCGTCGTCAGGAGAAGCGACCCTCACCGGTCTCAGTCAGGTCGAGTACCGGCTCGCCCGCGACTCCATCGTCCGGGAGTACCAGCGCGGGCGTCTCTCCCGGCTCGACATCTGCGACGCCCAGCCCGAGCTGCTGCGCGTCGCACGCAACCTCCGCCGGACGACCGAGGTCGACTGCCCCATCTGTGAGGACGCGAAGCTCGTCCACGTGTCGTTTGCCTTCGGCCCGAGGCTCCCGCCCGGCGGCCGGCCGCTCGGCTCCAACGCCGAGCTCCAGACGCTCGCCCGGTCCAAGGACGAGGTGGCCTTCTACATAGTCGAGGTTTGCACGGAGTGCGGCTGGAACCACCTACTGCGGATGTTCAACGCGCAGGCGGCTCGCCGGCGTCCCCGTTCAGGAAGGGGCTAACCTCGAACTGCCGCTGGCAGCCGCGTGGCGCTGGACGGTAGGAGGTAGTGACATGGCGGAGACCCCGAAGGCTCGGAAGGTGACCGCCCCCGCGATCGCATCGCGAAAGCGGCGGCACGGCGACCAGCCGATCGTCATGATCACGGCGTACGACACGCCCTTTGCCCGGGTGGTCGACGACGCCGGGGTGGACGTCATCCTCGTCGGGGACTCGGTCGCCGACAACGTGCTCGGCTTCGAGCACACGCTGGATGTCGACGTCCAACAGATGGCCCATCACGTCGCCGCGGTCGCGAGGGCGCGACCTCGGGCCCTCGTGGTGGCCGACCTGCCGTGGATGAGCTACCACGTCGACGCGGCGGATGCCTTGCGCAATGCCGCCGTGCTCGTGCGGGCGGGCGCCGAGGCAGTGAAGCTCGAGGGTGGGCGCCGCCGGCTCGCCGCCGTGCACGCCATCCTCGACGCCGAGATCCCCGTGATGGGCCATCTCGGGCTGACGCCCCAGTCGGTGCATGCGATGGGCGGGCTCAAGGTCCAAGCACGCGACGCCGAGGCCGCGGCCGAGCTGGAGCTCGACGCCAAGGCGCTTGCCGCTGCAGGGTGCTTCGCCATCGTGATCGAGGGCGTGCCCGACGCGGTCGGAGAGTCAGTGACCAGGTCCATCGATGTGCCGACGATCGGCATCGGCGCCGGTCCGGCGTGCGACGGGCAGGTGCTCGTCCTCCACGACGTCCTCGGGCTGTCCAGCCGACCGGCGCCGAAGTTCGTCCGGCGCTACGCGGATCTCGCCACAGTGGCGCGCGACGCCGTCGCCTCCTACGCTGCCGATGTTCGCGACGGCAGCTTCCCCGGTGAGGCCGAGACCTATCACGCCGCGGCGGAGCTGCGGCGTGCGCTTGACCAACAGCCAGGCTGACCCCGCCTGGACCACGCGGCTTCGGACCGGGGCCGACCGGCTGACACACCCGCTCGTCATGATGTGCGACGCCGGCCCACCCGGGGCCCGCAGGACGGTAGCGACGTCCGGTGGGAGGGTTCGCCGGCTTCGGCTAGCATTACTCGGTCACACACGCCCCTGCCCCGGCTCGACCGGGGTCCCGAGTGCCACAAGGTGCCGGGTCCGGAGGAGGATGCCGCCTTGCGGCCATACGAAATCGCAGTCATCTTCGATGCCAGCCTTGATGAGACCGTTATCCGCGAGACCATCGACCGGGTCGTCAACCACGTGCGCGCCGAAGGTGGCACGCCCGGGCACGTCGACCGTTGGGGCCGCAGGACCTTCGCCTACGAGCTGAACCACCGCACTGAGGGCTACTACGTCTTCATCGAGGTGGTTGCCGAGCCCGAGGTGTTGGCCGAGGTCGACCGGACGCTCGCTCTCAACGACGCAGTACTTCGTCACCGGGTGATCCGTCAGCCCGAGCACGTCGCCGGCCGCAAGCGCGGCCCGTCGACGCCGCCCGTGGCCGACGTCGCTCCGGCGGCCCAGGCGGGCTAGCAAAAGTCGAAACGGAGACAGCGAGATGGCTAACGGAAATACAGTCACCATGGTCGGCAACGTCACGAGAGATCCCGAGCTTCGCTTCACACCCAACGGCCAGGCGACGGCGAGCTTCGGCTTGGCGGTCAACCGCCGCTGGCAGAATCGCCAGACCCAGGAGTGGGAGGAAGCGACGTCCTTCTTCGACGTCGTCTGCTGGCGTGAGATGGCCGAGAACGTGAGCGAGAGCGTCACTCGCGGCGCACGGATAATCGTTACCGGCCGCCTCGAGCAGCGAAGCTGGGAGACGCCGGATGGCGACAAGCGCTCCCGGATCGAGATCGTCGCGGACGAGCTCGGACCGAGCCTGCGCTGGGCGACCGCGCAGGTCGTGAAGAACGAGCGGAGGGGCCCGTCCGGTGACGGACCCGGGGATGGCGGCGGCTCGCCTCCTCCCCGCGCCCCCCGCGCCACTGCTGATGCCGGGTTCGCCGGTCAGGACGAGGAGCCCTTCTAGATGGCACGAAGCAACGATCGCGACCGCTCGACGCGGCGCGCACCGAAGGACAACGGTCGGCGCACGAAGAAGAAGGTCTGCATCTTCTGCAAGGACAACATCAGCTACGTCGACTACAAGGACGTGAACCTGCTCCGTAAGTTCATGTCCGACCGCGGCAAGATCCGGGCCCGCCGAGTCTCGGGCAACTGCGCGCAGCACCAGCGTGCGGTCGCAGTCGCGATCAAGACCTCCCGCGAGCTCGCCCTGCTTCCCTACACCCAGCGCACCACCACCGAGCGACCGGGCGGTCGTGGCGGTCGTGGTGGTCGTGAGGGAGGCGGCAGCCGCGGTGGCGCGCCGTACACGCGGCCGAGCAGCGCTCCGGCCGGCGCGACCGCCGGAGACATCGCGGCCGCGGGTGGCGACACCAGTGACCTCGTGACCGTCGCCGACGTGGCGACCGAGAGTGTCGGAGCGGGCGAATGAAGATAGTGCTGCGCGCGGACGTCGCCGGGATCGGCAAGCGCGGCGACATCGTCGACGTCGCCGACGGCCATGCGCGCAACTTCCTCGTGCCAAGCGGCAAGGCGATCGCAGCTACTGCGGGTGTGAGTGGTCAGGCTGCAGCGATGCGTCGCTCGCGTGACCTGCGAGACGCTCGCGATCGCGAAGGCGCCGAAGCGATCGCCCAGAAGCTCGTCCCGCTGGTCATCACGATCCCGGCGCGAGCCGGTCGTGAAGGTCGGCTGTTCGGCTCGGTCACCCCGAGCGACGTCGTAGACGCCGTGCAGCAGCAGGCCGGCGTCGTCATCGACCGGCACAAGTTCCTCGATCACGAGCCCTTGAAGTCGCTCGGGACCCACGAGATCGGCGTCCGCCTCCACCCGGAGGTCGAGTTCCGGCTCACGGTCGACGTGGTGAGCGACTAGCTCGATCGCAGATCGCCGTTGCCGCGCTGACGCGGCAACGGCTCGGAGTGTCCTCTCCTCAGATTCGTCACGGCGCGTGACGTTTTCGCGCCGGTCTGAGGCGTATCGATGCATCCCGTCACATCCCAGCTACGGCTTGGGATTAGCGCTCGCGCGCGGAATAGCGCGCGTTCGCGTCCACGGGGCGCGCGCAGTGTCACACCCCCCGTATACCTTCTGGCCGTGCGCCCAACCCTGGCCGGACGCCCGACCGAAAGCGGTGCTCTACCCACAGGGCTGCGCAGGCACTTCCCCGGTCGTACACAGATTGCAGGGAGATATCCCCGCCAAAGACAGAGATATCCCCTAGATGATGCCCTACCGATGCCCAGGCCGGTAGGTGCAGGGTGACAGCCACGATGCTTCAGCCATTCGATGAGTCACGCCGACGCCCCCGTACAACCGACGCTTCCGCCACAAACGGTGCAGCGAGAGTCCCGCCACACAGCCTCGAGGCCGAGGAATCCCTCCTCGGCGCGATGCTGCTGTCACGGGACGCCACAGCCGTCGCGCTGGAGCGCTGCTCGGCGGGAGACTTCTACAAGCCCTCCCACGGGCTCGTCTTCGCGGCGGTCACCTCCCTCTACGGCAAGGGTGAGCCGGCAGACGCCGTGACGGTCGCCGAGGAGTTGCGCCGCTCCGGCGTGCTCGACGACATCGGCGGCACCGCGATGCTCGTCTCGCTGCAGTCGAACACCCCGGCCATCTCCAGCGCCGGGCGCTATGCCCGGATCGTCGAGGAGCACGCGCTGCTCCGCCGGCTCATCGGCGTCGCGCAGGAGATCGCCGAGATCGGCTATGCGCTTCCCGAAGACGTCACCGAGGCGGTAGATCGTGCCGAGACGCTCGTGTTCGACGTCGCGCAGCGGCGCACGACCGACACAATTGCGCCGCTCCAGGACTTGCTGAGCCGCAGCCTCGACCGCCTCGAGGAGCTCTACGGGCGAGACGAGTCCATCACCGGTGTGCCCACCGGCTACCACGACCTCGACGAGCTGCTCGCCGGCCTACAGCCATCGAATCTCGTCGTCGTCGGTGCACGGCCGTCGATGGGCAAGACGGCCTTCGCTCTCGGCATGGCTTCCCACGCCGCGCTCCAAGGCACACCGGCGCTGTTCTTCTCGCTCGAGATGAGCCACCTCGAGATCGCCCAGCGCGTGCTGTGCGCCGAGGCAAGGGTCGACGCTGCCCGCATGCGCAACGGTCGGCTCGTGGAGAACGACTGGTCGAAGATCAGCCACGCGATTGGGCGTCTGGGCAACTCGCCGCTGTTCATCGACGACAACCCGAACGTCACCGTCATGGACATCCGCGCTAAGGCGCGGCGGATGAAGGCACGTGAGGGCCTCGGGCTCGTCGTGGTTGACTACCTCCAGCTGATGACCGGCCGCAATAGCGCGGAGAACCGTCAGGTGGAGATCTCCGAGATCAGCCGAGGACTGAAGATTCTCGCCCGAGAGCTCGAGATCCCCGTGGTCGCGCTCAGCCAGCTCTCGCGGAGCTTGGAGAGCCGTTCGGACAAGAGGCCCATGCTCGCAGACCTTCGCGAATGCTTGAGCGGAGACACGCGGGTGGTGCGAGCCGACACCAACGAAGAGGTGACGCTCGCCGAGCTTGCTCGCTCCGCGGAGAAGGACGTGCCGGTCTGGTCGCTCGACGAGCACTATCGGCTCGTTCGCTCGACGATGAGCGAAGCATGGTCGAACGGTACGAAGCCTGTGTTCGACGTCCGACTCGCATCGGGGCGTGTGCTCCGTGCGACGGGCAATCATCCGCTGCTTGCCCTCTCCGGATGGGTACGGGTCCAGGATCTCGGCATCGGTGATCGCATCGCTGTGGCTCGTTCGCTGCCGCCGGCACCGAGCCCCGCGTGCTGGCCGAGCCACGAGCTCGTCTTACTAGCGCATCTCATCGGAGACGGCTGCGTCGTCAAGGGTCAGCCCGTCCATTACACGACGGCCGACCCGGCGAATGCTGCTGTGGTCGAGGAGGCGGCGTCGCACTTCAGCATCCGAACCCGCCGAGAACGCGTCGGTGAGGAGTCCGCCGGCCACTGGCAGATATTCCTCTCGGCCGCGCAGCCCCTCGGTCGCGGTCGGCGCAATCCGATCGCCTCGTGGCTCGACGGTCTCGGTCTGTGGGACAAGCACTCCTGGGAGAAGTTCGTCCCTGGACCTGTGTTCGGACTTTCAGACGAGCAGATCGCACTTTTCCTTCGCCACCTCTGGGCTACGGACGGTTGTGTGTCGGTCCGGGGCAAGGAAGGCCAAGCCGAGCGGTTGAGCCTGTACTACGCGACGACGAGCCGGCAGCTCGCGGAGGACGTCCAGTCGCTACTTCTCCGTCTCGGAATCACGACTCGGCTCAGGAATACGACCGCTTCGCGACACCGCCAGGGCTATGCCCTATGGGTGGACGGGCGGGACAACCAGCTCGCATTCATAGATCGTGTCGGCGTGCATGGTCTTCGTGGCGAGCGACTTTGTGCGGCACGAGAGGACCTCGCACGGCGCCGCGCCAACACCAACGTGGACAGCATCCCTTCGGAAGTGTGGGAGCACATTCGCCACAAGGCGATGCCCGCTTCCGAGATCACCGCCCGGCATCTCGCCGGCATTCTCGAGATGCAGTACTGCGGCTCCGCGCTGTACAGGTCAGGACTGTCACGTGAACGGCTCGCCCGTATGGTTCCTGCTCTCGGCGACACGTGGCTTGCAGACCTGGCGACGTCGGACGTCATCTGGGATCGGATCGTCGAGATAGTCCCCGCCGGCGACGAGGAAGTCTTCGACGCGCACGTACCGGGGACTCACAGCTTCCTTGCCAACGGGATTATCTCGCACAACTCGGGCGCCATCGAGCAGGACGCCGACGTCGTGATGTTCATATACCGCGACGAGGTCTACAACCACGAGTCCGCAGAGCAAGGCTCTGCCGAGGTCCTCGTGGCTAAACACCGCAACGGGCCCACCGGCTCCGTGAACCTGGCGTTCGTGGGGAACTACGCACGCTTTGCCAATATGGCACGAGTGTGAGGATTTTTGAGGACCGCTCGACAAACTCAGGTCGTGCATCACAAACTCAGACACGAAAAATAAACTCAGAAAACCCAGGTCGCTCCCGCAGCTAAATCCAGACTCGATTCCCGCCGCCGTAGGCCGAGCTCCCGGACCCCCCGCCCCCCGTCGTCGCTGTTCGAAATCTTCAGCGACAGGCAAAGAGAGACTCGCCCGCTCCCAAGCCGCCGCGGCGACGTCTTCGGGTGCCGAGGACGGCGTGGCATTAACCTGGGCCCGTGACGAGGGGGTTGAGCGAGGCAGAGACGCGCGTCGTTCAGGACGTACTTCGCGACCTTCTGCCCGACCTTCCGTCCGACGTCCTCGAGCGAGCGGCGAGCGAGCTCGCGGCCGGCCGATCGCCGTCAGCCGTAGCGAATCAACTGGCCAACGAGCGCGAGCGCTGTCAAGAGCGCTAAACGCACTCTCGTAGGCCACAGGCGGGAACGATTGTGCGATTTCACTCGCGTCACGGCGCAGACGGGGAGCGCGATAACCGTCGATATGGCGCGAGGGTCCAGCCTGGACCCGTAGTCGTTCTGGGCGACGTTCGGTACCGACGACCTTGGTCAACGCCTCGAGCGCGCTGACGCCGCCGGGGCCATGCAGGCGATGCCGGCGTGGCAGGGCGCTCGCCGACTCTTGCCAGGAACTCTCGGCGACGTCCCCTTTTGAAACGAGGCCAAGTAACCATCTGCGTCGCAGATGGCGATCGGATCGGCACGGTTTCGTGGAGCGCCGACGGCGTCGCGCGCCCAAGTTGGCGCAAGTTATTTGCCGTGCTGTCACCCGTGGAGGCTGTCCGCGGCATCGTATGTGCAGTGGACGATGCGGACGCCGAGCTGTTCGACAAGCACGCCGGTGAGCTGACGCGCTTTGCGACAGGCATCGTCGGTCCGAGCGATGCCCCAGACGTGGTGTCGGGTGCGTTCCTCCGGAGCCTCGTCTCCCGGGGCTGGCCGGCTGTCACCAATCATCGTGCATATCTCTTCCGTGCCGTGCTCAACGAAGCGCTCGCGATGCGCCGGACCGCCGCGAGGCGCGTACGCGGGGAGCAGACGAGCGCGCGAATCGAGGTCGCGGGACAGTGAAGCACCCCGCCCCGAAGTCCTTGAGGCCGTGCTGAAGCTGAGTGTTCGCCAACGAGCAGTCGTCGTCCTCACCTACTGGGACGACCTCGATCCGGTCGCTGTCGCCGACCTCCTAGGGATAGGCGAAGGGACGGTGCGTCGCCACTTGGCACGCGCCCGTGCCCGGTTGAAGGAGGCCCTCCATGAACAGCCCTGAGCGCCTCGACGAGCAGATCCGAGCCCTCGTCGTCGAGCTGGTCGAAGCCGCCCCGCCGGCGCCTCCGTCACCCGATGACCGCGCGATTCGACACCGGCGTCGACGGCGTCGCCTGCGCCTCGCGGCGGCTACCCTCGTCGTCGCCGTGCTCGGCAGCGCCGCCGCGGCATCGATCCCCGCTCTCGTCCAGACGAGCCCAGGCGTGACGCGACTTTTCGTCCGTTCGACGAGCACGGGTGTCCAGACCCGCATGTACAAGATCACAACCGGCGCCGTTGTGCCGTACGTCGAGGCCGAGCTATCGACACCGCGGGCGATTGGTCTGCTCGACGCGAACGCGACAGCAACCGTTGCACCCGATCGCATCGCGGCACCGGCGGCGACCGAGTTCGGAACGGGCGCGGGCGGCGCCATCGCCGTCGCGGTGCATGCAGGAAGTGACGTCGCCACGGTCCGCGCCAAGTTCGCCTGGGGTGCGACCGACGTCATGCACCCGGTCGACGGGTGGGCCGTCCTCGGCGAGCTCGGCACGCGCCGGGGTGGCCGGCTGATCGGCTACGACGCTGCCGGCAAGCGAGTCGCGACCGCGGCGCTGCCGATGCCGAAAATCAGCGGTGAGGGGTTCGCCGGCGAGTCGAAGGCGACCTTCGTGCGCGTCACCAATCAAGGTGTGCTCGTGATCGGCCATACCGTCCAGAGCCCACCTGGAGCCATCCGCTGGCTCTACCCGTACCTCGCCGACGGTGCGACTGTTCAGCTCGGCCTCGAGGGCATCGCGTCCTGCCGGCCGAAAGAGCCAACGGCAGTCATGCCCGGCGTGGTGATCGTCGGCGTCGCAGAGGGCCAGCCGATAACCGTCGTCGTGCACGCCGGGAGCGCGATCACGCGTGTTCAGGTTCTCTTCTCGGGTGGCGCCTCTGACAAGATCCCACCGTCGCCGGCCAGGCAGTGCTCGTGACGCTCGGGACCGTCGATCGGAACGGCCGGCTCGACACCTTGCAACGCGGCACTGTCGAGGGCTTCGACCTCGCAGGACGGCTCATCACAAAGTCGTTGCTCGCTGCGAATGCGTCCCCTTATGACGGCTCCACCGCATCGAAGTGATTCGGTGCGGTGCGGTGCGGTGCATGCGCGCGAGCCGCCGTTCCGTCGCGACCAACCATCCAGGACGGATCGGTGTTCGGGGTAACGTTCTGTGGGCGTCGGTCTCCGTGCGGCAACGGGACTCCTCGCGCTCGGAGTCCTCAACGCCTGCGCTGCCATCTCGCTCGTGGAGCACGAACTCCCGAAGCGCTCGGGACCAGCACGGCAGTCCGACCGCCGCCGTCTTCAGCCCTCGAAGGGCTCGTGAACGCGTTTGGTGAGACCTCTCGCGAAAGAGGAGGACGGCATAGAAGATCGAGCCTGCCAGCGCGATCGCCGAAGCGATCTTGCAAAAGGCAGGATCAAGTTGAACTGTCGCGACCGCAAATAGACCCTCACCCACTTGCGCCAAGAACACATGGGGATCGGCCACAACACGATCATGTCCCAAACCTGGCGCGGGTGCACCGAATGTTCCGACGACCGAATCTTCTGCTACTGGCTCGTCGCGCCAGAGAGGAGCCAGTCTCGCAGGCGCGCTCCGCGCCACGGCGAGCCAGTCACGCGGGAAAGATCGCTCGTCAGCGGCCAGCTCAAAAGCCGGTACGCACCTACGGTGCGCGTCTCACGTAAGGCGCTCGCTCACCGCGGCCCGCCAAGTCCCATCGACGGAGCTATCCGATGATGGCCACCAACCCGGCGATCACAACCGATGTAGCGGTTAATTGCTCTTTGGCCAGCTCGCCCGATTGCACACCGATTGGACCTGCAGCGCGAATTGCTGAGATTAGGCAGACGGTTGAGCAGGCCATCTGTCGGGTTGGGCCATTGACACAAGCGCGAGATCAGAGTACATTCGCTTAGCGTCAAAAAGGGCGGTGTTTACTGTGATATCTCGCCGCCGCCATTCAGACGACAATAGGAGATGCTCATGAACAGAGCGAAGAAAGCGATCTTCTCCCTCGCAATCGGCTCAGCTGCCGCCCTACCCGCTTTGGTGCTTGCGTCAGGCCCTGCCTCGGCGACAGGAACGAACCAATACAACAATGGAACAGCAAGTTCCAGCGGACTGTGCCACGGTGCCTTCGCGAATACGAACGGCAACTTCGGTTACCTGGGGACGAGTGGTGCTGCGAGCAGCATAGGTGGAGGAGTACCAGCAGGTCCTGGTGCTGCTGGATACGACAACTCCGCGGTATCGGGCGACTGCCAACTGCCGAACTAGGGCGCCGGATGACGAGCCGCGGGCCGCGTTAACCGACGGTCTCGCGGTCTTTCAATAGCGCCGCTCGCGGACTCACTCCCGAACCGGACCCTTAGTGCCTAACTGGAAAACAGTCAATGATCTTGGCGCGGGGAATGGTGCTACGGCCGCCTGTCGACTCGACGTTCTCGAGGCATCGATCTGCGCTGGGATCGCGTCGAGGCAGCTCGACGTTCGGGGAGCGAGCTCGCGATTCGCGGCGATGCGCCTTCGTTCCCTCGCAATCTTCAATGGTGGGTCCGTCGGATCCGATCCGACCTACATCCCTGTCGACATCCCCGGGGCGCGGGGGTCGGGTGCCGTCAGGTAAGCGAGAGCGTGTCGCCGTTGAAGGCGTTCTTCGCCGACTGGCCGCCGAGATCGGAGGCGTCGACGCGAGTCGCCATGACGTGGATGTCTTCGCCAACCGGGGTGACGCTCTCGATTCGAAAGAGCGAGCCGCGTCGGAAGAGGATCTCGGCCTGCCCGACCGTGGAGGGGCCCTTCAGGCCGAGCTCCTTCTTCCCGCGCTTTCCCATCTCGTTTGTGTAAGGACCACCGCCCGAGATGTTGGCGC
>JAODBO010000127.1 GCA_025464005.1 Acidimicrobiaceae bacterium
CTCCGGCGCTCCTGGCAGTAGTACGAGCCGCAGCGGCGTGGTCTGAATCGCGAGGCAGCCACGAGATCGCTATCTCCGAACACGTCCGGCGAGGCTACGCGCTCACCGAGGCCCTTGCTGCGCTGGCGTCCACAGTCCTTGGAGAGACCGAGCAAATCGATCACGGGCCGGTGGAGGGCTTCGCCTCCCGGTGTCGGTGCGGAATCGACAACTGCCCGGAAAACACTTCAATTACGGAAGGCGACCAGTGCTCTTAGCCCCAAGCTTTGATATCGGCCCATTCCCAGCACGGCCGACCGCCGACCGTCCAGCGCGGCACAGGAAAGTCGGCACGATGACCGATCACCGACAGCACACGGAGACGGTCGGCTACGACCTCCTTACCTCGTGCTCGTGTGGCGAACAGTTTGGCAATGACGACCAGGCGTCCTATCGGTGGCTAGAACACGCTCACGGAGCGTTATTGGAGCTCGTGGCCCAGATGCAAACGGAACTCAACGCCGAACATGCCGCGCGAATTGAGTGGGAAGCAAAGGCCGACTACTGGCACAACAGCGCTGCCACATATGTCGAGGAGCTACAAGAGGCGACTGGCCGAGGCATTGAGAGCAGCAATGTCACCCACCACATGCGCAATCAGATCAGAGCGCTTGAATCCGAGGTTCGCTGCTTGAAGGGTGGCGAGTGATGCCGAGTGCTGAGTGTGGCTTTTGTGGTCAGCGTCACGCGGCGACTCATTTCAAAGAAGGAGTCACCATCGTGCACTGCCCGGGATAGGCCCCTGACGCGCAACCGCTCGCCCGCGTGAACGGACGAGCGGAGCGGGATCGCCTTGGCCGGGCAGTCCCAGCGTATCGATCAGGAGTGTGCGAGTGGCGGACCATGAGAAGAGAGCGACTCACGAGCAGTGGATGGAGATGTTGAGTGAGTGCAGCCATCTCGCGCGGCTGCTCAAAGCGGACGGCCAGCGGGCGCGTTCTCGGTTGGACGACGAGAACGCGCCCGCGTGGGACGCCTACCCCGCCTCGAGCCTGCCGGAGAGCTCGATCGCCAGCGGACGCGTCCACCGACCAGTCGAGCAGACCGTGGTCCGTTACGCCGGTGGCAAGGATGCGGACGGAGAAGGACGCGACAGAGACGACGAGACCACGCCGGACACCTGGGAGGAACGGCACGACCCAATCGGCACTGCGGTTCGCAGGATGGAAGCCGAGACATTCGACGCCTGCAACCGTCTGGCGACGGCTCAAGCAGCGGCGTTCGTAGCGAGAGGAATGCCTGCCGGCGAGGTCTTCGGGAGCGCGATCAATGGTGACAGCTTCGCGATGCTGCTGGCCAAGCTCGCTCGATCCCTCTCGATACTGCGGCAGATCAGCCCAGACCTACGACGATCCAACCTGTCGCCTTCGGAGAACACTGGTCGCAACCGTCTGGAAGCCGAGACATTCGACGCCCGCAACCGGCTGAGGACCGCTGTCAAGGCGATGAACGACGCACTGCCGACGATCATGGCGGAACCCACTAGAGAGAAATGCTGCGGATGCGGGACCGCGAAGGACGTGATCACCTACTTCGGCCAGCACCCGCAGTACTGGATCTCCGGCGACGCGAAATGTCGAGAGTGCGTGCGCCGACCGAGACGAGCGAACGGGAAGGCATCATGAGCGCGCTAACCCACGCGGCGCAGGTGATTGACCTAAACCACACCGATGTAGTACCCTACCGGCTAGTTGAGCCGTCTCGCGTCAAGCGGGCGGCTCGATTCGCGTCCCTAGGTGAGCCGATGCGCCTGTCCTACGCGGACCCGACCGGCGAAACAGCGATCAGCCAGCGCCCCGACTCCGCGCAGACCTTCCAGTGCGTCTCGTGCCACGCGCTCGGGTCGTCGGTCGATCACAACGCCTGGGTCATTCTCGCCGGCGTCCGCGTGCACATCCGGAACGACGTGACCGAACGACACGAACTCGACCTGTTTGGCGACGAGCTCGTCACCTACGAATCGCTAAGGCTGCTCTGCGGCCCGGCGCGCATCGTCGCCGGGCGCACATCGTGACCGATCGAGTAGCCGTCTACACAGCGATCATGAACTGCTACGACGAGCTGCCCGGCCATCCCGAGATCGCCGACGTCGACTTCATCGCCTATCTCGATCGACCTCTCGAACGAGACGACTGGCAAGTACGGAGCATCGACCACGTCGGTACCGAGCATCCGAGGATCGTCGCCAAGCGCTACAAGGTCCTCGTAGGCGAGCACCTGGCCGACTACGACTACACGATCTGGATCGATGGCTCGCATGAGATCGTCTCGTCGTCGTTCGCCGACGAGGTGATCGCCAGCATCGGGTCATCCGGCTTCGCTCTATATCGACACCCGTGGCGCGACTGCATCTATGACGAAGCTCTGGCTTCGATCGCCCTGCCGAAGTACGGCGGTCTGCCGATCGAGGCGCAGGTCGCGGCCTACCGAGAGCTTGGCCATCCAGAGCACGATGGACTGTGGGCGTGCGGAACGCTCGCCAGGACGAAGAGTCCGAAGCTCGACCAGCTAATGGCAGCGTGGATGGACGAGATCGAGCGCTGGACCTACCAGGATCAGCTCTCGTTGCCAGTCCTGCTGCGGCGCTTCGGCATCGCACCCAGCGAGTTCGGACACCACCAGGTGCTCTACAATCCATGGCTCAGGATCCGCGGACATCCGAGGAACGACGAGTGATCGACCGGATAGACGTGCCGCTAGAAGATGCGCTCGATCAGGCGATGATCAGCCTCGCTTCCGAGATCAGCGAGTCCCGCTTCTACGCCGCGTGGAACGAAGGCATCGAGCACGCGCTCTGGCGCGAGATGACCGAGGGTTCTGCGCCGAGCGGCGATCAGAATCGAGGATCGGCCGAGCTCGTCGAGCTGCTCTTCGCTATCGCCCGCCATGCTCGACGCTGGCCGATCTGGGACGACGAAACCGACGGCGTTGCCGTCGTCTCGTTCGATGACTTCGAGGTCCGCCACCGAACGAGGTGACGTCGTGGCCAAGCCGCAATACGACGGCCCTTGGCGCCGCATCCGTCTCCGAGTCCTAGAGCGCGATGGCTATCGCTGTCAGATCGTCGGGCCGAAGTGCCGGCACAATGCCGACCAGGTCGACCACATCATCGCCATCGAGAACGGCGGATCGTGGTGGGACGAGTCGAACTTGCGCGCCTCGTGCGGTCCATGCAACAACGGGCGCGCCAAGGGCGCTGAACGATGGCGACGCACCAAGACCCGGATCACCCTTGTCCTCGGACCGCCTGGGTCGGACCTCGCCGAGCACGTCGCAGCACGGCGAGGCGAGCATGACCTCGTCATCGACTACGACCTCATCGCTCGCTCCCTCGGAGCAGACGGACCGCTAGATGTCGGCGACCCGCTGCACCGGGCCGTCATGGCCGCCCGCAACGCCCTGATCGGTTCGCTCAAGCGGGGCGAGACCACCGCATCCAGGGCATGGATCACCTCGACCAACCCGAAGGCCGAGTCGATGTTCCCGTGGCACAGCGTAGAGCTGGTGGATCCTGGGCGAGAGGTCGTGCTGCAGGCGAACCTCGAGGCGTGTCGCCCTGCTCGCTGGGCGACGCTGGTCGACGAGTGGTACTCGACCAGGCAGCCGACCACGAGCCAGGCAAGCCCCTCGCGTGAGTGGTGGGCCGACTAGGGGGCGGGGTCGCGACGTGATAGGCAAACCGTCTGCGACCAGCCAATCCATCGTTTTATATACCAGGCCGAAAAAGGTCGATGGCGGTGAGCATGGCGCCACGCAAAGCGGCCCAACAACCGGCGAAGGCCGCCAAAACAAAGCAACCTGCGCCAAAAGTTGTAGCGCCAGCACGAAAGACGAGCGCTCCGACGAATGCCGTACCGCGCAAGAGAGCGGCGCCGGCGAAGAAAGCGAGCGTCAGGAGACAGCCAAAGCCGGCCGCGGTGCCATCGCCAACGCCCGAAGAGGTCGAAGCGCTCGGCTTCGGACGCAACCGCCAGGCCGCTGAAGCAACGATCGCCGCCCTCCGGTCCGCCGGTCGGCTCGAGCCAGTCGATTCCGCCCGGATCGCCGCATTCCAAGTCCTCGCTGACCAGGTCGACAAGTACCCGACGGCCGACAGCCTGTGGCGGGAGTACCGGATGGCAGAGGGCCGCTTGCGAGAGGTCCAAAATGGCGATGACGGCCTTGCGGAGCTCCTACGCTCCATGTCTACCCCGGTGGGCGACGCCGAGGACGTCCACCAGGAAGACCCTCGGACCTGAGATCGGCGCGGCGTCCCGCGCTATCGGCCAGCCGCTCATGCCATGGCAGCAGCTGGTCGCCGATGTCGGCGGTGAGCTCCTTCCCGGGACGAGGATCCCCGCTTACCGCGAGGTGGTCGTCACCGTCCCGCGTCAGAACGGCAAGACGACCCTCATCCTCTCGTGGGAAGTCCAGCGAGGAGTCGGGTGGGGAGAGCCGCAGCGGATCGCCTACACCGCGCAGACCGGTAAGGACGCCCGGGAGAAGCTCCTTGACGACCAGGGCCCGTTGCTCGATCCGCTGCTCCTTCCGAAGCTGCCGATCAAGGCGGCGGTAAAGCGGGTCCTGCGGGGCGTCGGCAACGAAGCGGTCGTCTTCAAGAACGGCAGCCGGATCTTCATCCTCAACTCGGGTGAGGAAGCCGGACACGGCAAGGTCCTCGACCTCGGCGTGATCGACGAGTCCTTCGCCGACACGGACGACCGACGCGAGCAGTCGATGCTCCCGGCGATGCTCACTCGAGCCGAAGCGCAGATCCTCAACATCTCGACGGCGGGCACTGAGAAGTCGGTGTTCCTGAAGCGGAAGGTCGACGCCGGACGCACGGCGGTGGCGAACGACGAGCGCGAGGGCATCGCTTACTTCGAGTGGTCGGCCGAAGAGGGCGCCGATCCGGACGACCCGGCGACTTGGTACTCCTGCATGCCCGCGCTCGGCTTGACGATCACCGAGGCGGCCGTCCGCCACATGCGTTCGACCATGACCGGCCTGGGCGAGTTCGAGCGAGCCGGCCTCAACCTCTGGACGGTGTCGGAGGAACGCGTGATCCCACTCGCGGTGTGGAACGCAGTTTGCGCCGGCGATGTAGCACCGAGCGGGAAGCTCGCCATCGCCGTCGACGTCAACCCCGAGCGCACTGCCTCGGCGATCGCCACGGCGGACAGCGAAGGACGCGTCGAGCTCGTCGCTTTCGAACCGGGTGTCGGAAGGGTCGTTGACCGGGTCGTATCGCTCGCCAAGAAGCTGGACTGCCCGGTGGCGCTCGACTCGAAGGGTCCAGCCGGCTCGCTGGCGGCAGACATCGAGGCCAAGGGCGTCACGGTGCATGGGTACACGACGCAGGAGATGACGTACGCGTGCGCGTCGATCTACGACGCGATCGCGGACGGCAAGGTGGCGATTCGCTCGCACCCGGATCTGGACCTGGCCGCCGCCGCTGCGCGCAAGCGCCAGCTAGGCGACGCGTGGGTCTGGGGACGCAAGGACGCGGACAAGGACGTCTGTCCCCTCGTGGCCGTGACGATCGCATTCGACAAGGCGGCATCGCTCGGTCGCAGCTCGGACGACCTATGGGTGGCGTGGTAGCTAGAGGAGGCCGGCGATGAGCGGAAAGCAGATCGTCGCGACGATCCTAGAAGCGGCAGGCGTGCTCGCTATCGCCTATGGCGTCTACCTCGTATCCAGATGGGGAGCGCTGGTGACGCTCGGCGCCGGGCTGATCGTTTTTGGGATCGCGATTGAGCGAGAGATTCCAATTCGGGGAGATTCCTCGGCACCGGCGACCCCGGTCGGGACAACGGGACGGAGGTGATGCCCACATGTTGTCGAATCTGATTCCCAAGCACGCCTCAAGCGAAGCTCGGTCCCAAGGAATGTCTTGGCCCGATTACCTTCGCTTGTGGAATACGGCGCTCTGAGAACAATTCGGCTTCAACTGAGACGGTGTCCAGTACGTCGTTCCGGGCGGCAACCTCACCGAGCTCACGGCGCTCCAGGCGCAACGCAACCCGATCGTGTGGGCGTGCATCACGGTGCGGCTGCTCATCTTCTCCGAGATCCGCTTCGCCTTCCAGCCCTACCTGGCTGGCAAGGCCGGCAGTCTTTATGGCACCCAAGCGCTCCAGCTCCTCGAGACGCCATGGGCCCAGGCCACGACCGGCGACCTGCTCGCCCGCATGGAGGTCGACGCCTCGCTGTACGGCAACTCTTACTGGGTGAAGAGCCCGGGCGGGGACCAGCTCATCCGCTTGACGCCGTCGATGGTGGACATAGCGACGACCGATGCGATCGACCCGATCTCTGGCAATCCGTACGGGAAGGTCCTCGTCGGCTACCTGCTTCGGGATGATCGCGGTCACATCGCCGCGACGTTCCTTCCGAACGAGGTCGCTCACTACAAGCCCCTAGCCGATCCCTCTAATCAGTTCCGTGGCGCCTCGTGGCTCGGATCGCTTCTGCCTGACGTCATCGCCGACATGGACCTGACCGACTACAAGCACTCGTTCCTCCAGAACGCCGCAACGCCCAACCTGGTCGTCAAGTTCGCGCCGGGTATCAGCCAGGAAGCGTTCAACGCCTTCCGCGACAAGATGGAGTCGGCCCACACCGGGCCGCAGGCCGGGTTCAAGACCCTGTACCTCGGCGGCGGCGCCGACGTGCAGACCGTCGGGTCCAACTTCAACGACCTGGCGATGCAGGCTGTCCAGTCCGCCGGCGAGACGCGCATCGCCGCGGCGGCGGGCGTACCTGCCGGCATCGTCGGCCTCGCCGAAGCGCTCCGAGGCTCGACTCTCAACGCGGGGAACTATGCGGCGATCCGCCGCCGGTTCTCCGACGGGACGATGCGACCGCTGTGGCGCTCAGCGATGGGGGCGCTGCAGACGCTTGTGGCGCCGCCAGGCGGATCCCGTCTCTGGTACGACGCGACCGACGTCATGTTCCTGCAGGAGGACGTCAAGGACGCCGCCTCGATCCGCTCGAGCGACGCGATGACGATCCACACCCTCATCGCCGCCGGCTTCTTCCCTGAAACGGTGATCACTGCGGTGTCGACCGGCGACTACTCGGTTCTCAAGCACACCGGCCTCGTGTCCGTCCAGCTCCAGCACACGCCGGCGCCCGTGCCGGCCGGTGCGACCGAGGACTTCGACGAGCCGCATCTGCCGGACGTGCCGGTGGATGACGACCAGACCGACAGCTGACCCCGCGCCCCCTGATCTCGAGGTGAGATATGCCAGCCTCCCCGATTCACCACACGTCGATCGACTCGACGAACGCCTGGGACGGCCCGGCGGCCGAGAAGGCCTTCGACAAGAAGGCGGCCGACTTCGTCAAGTTCTATGCGTGGGTCGACGAGGGCGAAGGCGACCCTGACGCCGACGGCACGGACAAGGAAGACGGCTGGGGTCCACACCACGACATCGGCGACGACGGGATCCCGGGCGACGCCAACGAGAAGGGCTTCGAGGCCGCCATGGCGGCGTTGAACGGAGCCCACGGCACGACTTCGGTGATCCCAGACGGCGACCGTCAGGCGGTCTGGGACCACATCGCCGCCCACTACAAGGACGCAGGCGTCGACGAGGCGGACATCCCGGCCCTCTCGCGCTCGCACCGTCATCCGCACGCGCCGAGGCGGGACGACGCGCCGGCAGCGTTGCCGAGCTACGAGCCGATCCCGTACCGGGTCGATCCGGATGAGGCCGTCACGTGCCCGCACTGCCAGCTGAAGAACGACGACGACGCGTCCTTCTGCGACCAGTGCGGCACGGAGCTCGTCGGCCGATCTGACGTCACGGTCATGGTCCCGGACCCGACCATCGTCCCCGACGAGGGCGAAGGCACCGACGCCGACGGATCAGCGACGGTGCCGATGGTCGCGGAGTCCTACGCGCCCGAGCCGTACAACCCTCAGGCGGACGAGACGGTTCAATGCCCGAGCTGCCAGAAAATGAACGACCCGGACGCGCGATTCTGTGACCAGTGCGGGATCGCGCTCGTCGGCCGCCCGGACGTGAAGGTCGACGGGCCCGCCGAGGACGTCGACAACGTCAACCGGTCGAGGCGGAGCTCGAGGCGAGCGATCCCGGCGGCCGAGCTCGCACAGTGCGGCGTCTGCATGGCCGACAACGATCCGGATGCCATGTTCTGCGACCAGTGCGGGCAGCCGATCCCCGACCCGACCGACCAGACCGAGGACGCCGGCGAAGAGGGCAGCGCCTCGTCGCTCGGCGCCGACTACGAGAACGCCGGCGCTGGTGGCCGGAGCCGACGGGCGACCACCGAGGCGCCGCCTCGAGCGAACCTCGTCCGGGCCCGCCCAGGAGCGATCGCTCTTCGAGACGCCGATCCGCTCGCCGGTGACCCCACCGATACCGGCTCGCTGATGTTCGGTCACTTCTCGGTCTTTAACGAGTGGTACGAGATCGACTCGTGGTGGGAAGGCCAGTTCCTCGAGAGCATCGCTCCCGGGGCGTTCAAGCAGACCATGGTCGACGACCTGGCCAATATGCGCGTCCTATACGACCACGGCTACGACCCGGAGCTCGGCAACAAACCGCTCGGTCCGATCACTGCGCTGCGTGAGGACGACGTCGGCGCCTACTACGAAGTCCCGCTGCTCGACACGGCCTACAACCGGGACTTCGTGCTGCCCGTGCTGCAGGGCCGGCTCATGTCCGGCCAGCAGGTCGGCTCGCAGCTCGGCGCCTCGTTCCGCTTCATCGTCATGGCCGAGACCTGGACCCAAAAGCCCGACCCGTCGGACTTCAACCAGCTCGGTCTGCCGCAGCGGGTGATCACCCAGGCTCAGGTCCTCGAGTTCGGACCAGTCACCTTCCCGGCCAACCAGGGCGCCAGCTCTGGCGTCCGCTCGGGATCCGACAAGTTCATCCACCACCTCCACCACGACCCGGCCTTCGTTGCTCGGCTCACCGAGCGCGTCGGACATCGGAACGTGGAGCGAATGCTCAAGACGATGCCGGCCGCGGATCGCGCAGCTCGTCGTGGGCGCCCAGCAGCACCTGCATCGCCGCCGCGCTCTCCGGATCGGAAGCCGACACCTGCACGTTCGCAGCGAAGCCGCCGAGCGCAAGTCGCTCGGGTACTCGACAAGGAGACGCCATGAAGAAGAAGTTGACCGATGAGCAGCGCGAGGCGCTGCGTTCAAAGTTCGCGGCCATGCCGCCAGAGGAGTTCCGCACCGCGCACACCGCGTTGCGCGATGAGATCACGACGCTCGGCGACAAGGAGACCTTGTCTGTCGACGAAGAGGCGCGCTTCGATCCGGCGCTCGAGGAGTTCGAGATCGTCGGCGAGATCGCTCGAGACCGCGTCGAGAGGGCACGCAAGCTCGAGGGCGTGCGCGCCAGCGTGACCGAGACGGCCCCGGGCATCGACGACTTCCAGGCCGGCCGCAAGGTTGACCCGTTCGCCGGCGACATCCGAAGCGCGACCCCGAGTCAGCTCCGCGATAGGGCGCTGAAGGTGCTCGAGACCGAGGGGAAGAGCCTTGCGCCCTTCCAGCAGGACCACCTCGACAAGCTGCTCCGCACCCGCAACGAGAACACGGATGGCGCCGCAATCGCCCGGCGGATTCTCACCACGGAGAACGAGCACTACCGCTCTGCCTTCGTGAAGGGCGTCACCCAGGACAAGCCGGCGTTCAGCCCGGAAGAGGCCCGGGCGATCGAGGAGTTCCGAGCGGCCAACGAGGGCACCGGCAGCGCCGGCGGCTTCGGCATCCCGGTGCTCATCGACCCGACGATCATCCTGACGTCGGGCGCGGTGGACGCGCCGATCCTGCAGATCAGCCGAACGGTCACCATCACGACCGACGCCTGGAAGGGCGTCTCTTCGGCCGGCGTGCAGTGGAGCTACGACGCGGAGGCGTCGGCCGTCTCGGACGACACGCCCACCCTCGTCCAGCCGAACATCCCTGTCTACGCGGCCCGGGGCTTCATTCCCTACTCGATCGAGGTCGGGCAGGACTATCCGGGCTTCGCCGACGAGATGGCGATGCTCCTCAACCAGGGGTTCATCGACCTCGTCGCCAGCCAGACGATGACCGGCTCCGGCTCGGCGTCGCCGACTGGAATCTTCACCCGGATGGCGTCGACGACGACCAACCCCGCGCACATCACGGTGACGACGCTCGGCGTGCTCGGCGCCGTCGATGTTCGCAAGGCCTGGGGCGCGCTGCCTGAGCGCTTCCGGCCACGCGCGACGTGGGTCATGGCACCGACGGTCGAAGCGCAGGTCCGCGCCTTCGGCAACGGCTTGGCGTTGTCGGACTTCACGGTGAACCTGCTCGCGGATGGGACCTCGGTCCTGACCGGCAAGCCGGTCGTCGTCTCCGACTACGCCCCGGCCTTCACCGGCGTCACCACGGCCGCGAGCTACACGGTCGTCGGCGACTTCAGCAATTTCCTCATCGTGCAGCGTGCGGGCATGACCGTCGAGCTGGTGAACCACCTGTTCGACACGTCGACCGGACGCCCCACTGGTCAGCGCGGCTGGTTCGCGTACGCCCGGCACGGCTTCGACGCCGTGAATCCGCGGGCGTTCGTGCTCGTCTCGAACACCTAGCAGCCGCGCATCAGGCGTCAGGGTCCGTCGTTCTCGGGCAGTGCGACGGACCCTGACGAACCATCACGAGGACGGGCGCGGGCCGGCTGATTGCCGTCCCGCGTCCGTCCGCCCTTCCACCGCCCATGTCCGAAGGAGCCCGATCCATTGCCAATCGTCTACGCAACGACAAGCTGCACGGCCAGAGGGCATGACGGCAACTTGTGGCAGCTCCACGAGAACGAGCCGTGGGACTCCGACGACCCGCTCGTCAGGTCGCGGCCCGAGCTGTTCTCAGAGACACCGGTGCGCGTCATGCGCACCGCGCAGCCCCGCGTCGAGTCGGCGACCCGCGCCCCGGGCGAGACCCGTGGCGGTCCTCGAACGAGATAGGAGCATTACTTGAGCGACCTGACCAACCCGCCAGTAGCCGCAGAGGCCCCCGCTGAACCTGCTGCAGCGGTCGCGGCGCCTTCAGAGCCCGCCGCTGCCACGCCGACCCCTACGACGAGCCCAGTGGGCGATGGTCCCGCGGCGCCGGCGGATGGATCCGTGTCGGCTGAGCCCGTAGACGTGCCCGCGGTGAGGCCGGAAGTCGCCGTCCAGGCCCGGGCCGGTCTCTGGTGCGCCACGTGTTCACAGCGCATCGAAGAGGTCGGCCCGGACGCGGAGGGCACCCTCATCGCCCTGCCGTGCGGGCACCCGATCACCTCCTAACGCCCGAAGGAGCAACCGCCCCCCAATGAACGACGTACTGCTCACCTACCTGCATCCGAACGAAGGTCCGTTCAGCTTCCAGAAGTCCCTGCTCGATCTCATCGGCCACGACCTGTCCGGCCCGCGCCGGCTGCACTCGTGGGTGACGGTCAAGTGCGGGGTCATGGGCATCCCCGAAGGACGAAACGACGCTTGTCGCAAGTTCCTCGAGAGCCCGTGCGACTGGCTGTTCATGGTCGATTCCGACATGGGCTTCGAGCCGCAGACCCTCGACCTCCTGCTGTCGGTGGCGGATCCAGGGAACCGACCGATAGTTGGCGGCCTGGCGTTCGCCCAGCGCGAGGCAGTATCTGACGGCCTGAACGGGTTTAGGTGCTTCCCGAACCCGACGATCATGGACTACATCGAGCACGAGGACGGGATCCGGCGCTTCACCGGACGCGCCCACTACCCGGTGAACACGCTTGTGCTCGCCGGGGCTACTGGTGGGGCCATGCTCATCATCCACCGATCGGTGATCGAGCGGATACGAGACCTCGTCGGCGAGACGTGGTTCGATCGGGCGAAGGACGGCGGCGGCGCCCTCATGGGCGAGGACGTGTCGTTCTTCGCCCGGACAGGTGCGCTCGACATCCCGCTCTACATCCACACCGGCATCCGGACGAACCACTACAAGCACCTGTGGGTCGCCGAAGACGACTTCTGGACGTCATTCATCGCCCCGCCGGCGACGGAGCGCGTCGACGTCATCGTGCCGGCGCTGCACCGGCCACAGAACGTCCGCCCGTTCATGGAGTCCCTCGTCGCCTCTACCGGGCTCGCTACAGCGTGGTTCATCTGCGAGGAGGACGACGAGGAAGAGATCGCCGAGGCGAAGGCGTGCGGCGCCGAGGTCCTCGTGAGCTCCGACGCCCACAGCTTCGCCGAGAAGGTGAACGTCGCCTACGCACTCACGAGCTCGCCGTGGCTCCTGCTCGCCGGCGACGACGTGAGGTTTCGCCCAGGTTGGCTGGACCATGCGCTCGACGTTGCCCGCCGGTACGGGACGGAGGTGGTCGGCACCAACGACCTCGCGAACCCACGCGTCATGCGCGGCGAGCACGCGACGCATCCGCTCATCGCCCGGGAGTACATCGACCGCCTCGGCGCGTCATGGGACGGCCCCGGGGTCGTCTGCCATGAGGGCTACCGCCACTGGTACGTCGACGACGAGATCGTCTCCGTAGCCAAGCAGCGATCGACGTTCACGGTCGCGCTCGGCTCGCAGGTCGAGCACCTCCACCCGATCGCCGGCAAGGCAGCGGACGACGAGATCTACCGCCTCGGCGCTCGTCATGCGGACGACGACCGGAAGCTCTTCGAGCGCCGGGCCCGTGCCCACATGGAGCCCGTTTCCGCCTGATCTCCCTATCGAATGGAGTGCCGATGCCCTTCACGATCACGAATGGCCTATGCGCTCTCGCGGACGTGAAGGCCGCCCTGAAAATCACTGACACGGTGGACGATGATCGGCTCTCGCTGGCGATCGACGCCTCAACGAGGCTCATCGAGAAGTCGTGCAACCGGCGCTTCTGGCAGGACCCCTTGCCGCGCGTCGACGCCGGGTGCGTGCTGAACGGCACGGCCACCGTCCTCGATACGTCGATCACGTCTGCCGACATGGGCCGAGCGGTCATCGACCCGACCGGCAACGGGTTCATCCGGACAGGATCGATCGTCGGGCCCGTGGTCGCCGGCGTGAGCTTCGAGATCGTCAACTTCGAGCAGGCACCGCTGCCGGCGACGGGTAGCGGGACTCAGCAGCTCACGATTGGTTTGACGCCCCGGCGGTATGTCTCGAACGACCCGTGGCTCGTCGAGGTGGACGACATATCGAGCCAGGTGGGCCTCGTCGTCCAGTCAGACTACGCCGGCGACGGGACCTTCGGGACCTTCTGGGAGGTCGAGGACTTCCAGCTCGAGCCGATCAACGGGATCATGATGGGCCAGGCCGGCTGGCCGTTCACGAAGATCCGCTCGATCCGCAGCCTCTATTTCCCGGTGTGGGGCGGCATCTCCTATCCGAAGCCCTACACCCAGGCGCTCGTCGAGGTCACTGCTCGCTGGGGTTGGGCCGCCGTGCCAACGGACGTCAACCAAGCGGCGATCATCCAGTCGATCTCGACGTTCAAGGCCGTCGACGTGCCCTTCGGTGCGACGCCCTTCGGCGAGACGGGCGTGCTTCGCCTCCGCCAGGCGCTGCATCCCTCCGCGCTGCTGCTTCTCTCCGACTACATGGAAGATCCCGTGCTCATCGCATGACGGCAACCGTGCAGCAGATCGCGGAGGCGCTCAACACTGCCCTCGAGGCGATCGTCGGCCTACGGAACGCTCCGTACCTCACCGACTCGATCACGCCTCCCGTAGTGCTCACGGCCATCGAGGAGGTCGTCTACCACGGAGCGTTTGGCTACTCCGACGTCGAGCACACCTTCACCGTGTTCGCGATCGTCGGGCGCGCCAGTGAGCGAGCGGGCATCGAGGCCATGGAGGCCTACATGTCAAGCACGGGCACGCAGTCGGTCCGCGCGGCGCTCGAGCTCGATCCGACCCTCGGCGGCGTCGTCTCGTCACTCATCGTCGTGAAGTCCGGACCGCCGAGCTCGCTCGCCGTCGGCCAGGGCGGCGCCGTCTACATCGCCGTTCCTTTCACCGTCCTCGTCCACGCATAGGAGCTTCCATGACCTACATCGTGCTCAGCGACAACTTCGTCGGGGGACCGAAAGGAACGGTCCTCGCCGACGATCAGCTCGGAGGCTGTGACGTCCCGGCCCTCGTCGAGGGCGGACATCTCGCGCTCCAGGAAGCGCCTCCCGCAGCCGGGATGCCAACGGCGCCAGCTGCGCCAGCTGCGCCGCCTCCGCCCGCCACGAGCTCGTCGACCTCCTCGTCGCCCGCCTCAGGTGCACCGACCGAACCGGCCACCCCGGCCCAGTAGCTACAAGGAGACCCAGCCATGGGCGTCACAGTCCTCATCAACCCTCAGATCGTCATCAACTCCGTTGACCTGACGAACCGCATCGACACGGTCACCCTCGAGGAGACATTCGCCGACGTCGACACGACGGCATTCGGCTCGAGCTCGAAGACACGCGTTGCCGGTCTCGGTGACCACAAGGTCACCCTGAACTTCCAGCAGGACTTCGCCGCGGCCTCGGTCGAGGCGACGGTCTACCCGCTGATCGGCACGACCACGTCCATAACGGTGAAGCCCTTGAACGCGGCGACCTCGACCGTGAACCCCGCCTACACCTTCACCGTTCTCGTGACGGACTGGAAGCCCGTCGACGGCAAGGTCGGAGCGCTACTCACGTCGAGCATCTCCTGGCCGGTCACGGGCGCTGTCGCGAAGGCCTTCAGCTGAGTTTCACCACGTAACCGTCCGCAGCATCGAGAAGGAGAACGCCCATGGCCAAGTTGCTCAAGCTCACCGTCGAGAGGATCGACGGATCCAAGGACACGTACCCGGTCCTCGCCAAGACGAAGATCGCCTTCGAGCGTCACTTCGGCGTCGGCATCGGCACGCTCGGCGAATCGAAGCGCACCGAGCACGTCTACTGGCTCGCATGGGACGCCGAGCACACAGCAGGCAAGGTCGTGAAGCTCTTCGACGACTGGGCGAACGACATCGCCGACGTCGATGTCGATGAAGAGTCCGCCCCTTTAGACGCGGCAGCTTCACCTCCGCAATAGCGCGCCTTGCGGTCGCGACGGGCATTGCTCCGCAGTTCCTGCTCGACCCCGAGCTACCGCCGGACTTCCTCGATCTCATGGTCGAGCACCTCGCGGAGATGAACAAACGGAGCTGACATGGCGAAGACACAGCAGGTGTCGATCAAGACCGGCGGGATCGGTCTCGACACGACGGACTTCGCCCGGTTCGCCAAGGCCCTGCGCAAATCGCAGCCCGAGCTCGCCAAAGGGCTGCAGGTGAAGCTGCGTGCTGCCGGCATGATCGTTGCCGCCGAAGCGGCCGTCCTCGCGGGCAGCGCCTCGGTAACTATCCCGCCGTCGATCAAGGTCCGGGTCTCCGGCGCCACGATCTCAGTCGTCGCTGGGGGCAATGGCATCCCTCTTGCTGGCCTAATGGAGATCGGCAACAAGGGCGCATCGCAGGCCGGAGCAGCGGACTTTCGGCACCCCGTGTTCGGCGACATGAACGTCTGGGTTGCCCAGTCCACCCACCCGTTCCTAACGCCGGCGTTGCAGTCCGCTGCTCCCGCCGCCGAGGCAGCGGCCGTTGAGGCCCTCGACGAAGCGATCGCGATCGCTCTAGGCGACTGATTCGAGGACCTCGATGGCCGACAGAACGATCAAGGCGGTAATCACCGGATCATCCGCTGGAGCGGTCAAGGCGTTCGAGGAGACCGCCCTCGCCGCCGACAAGGCTGGCGCCGCTGCCGGCGACAAGATCGAAGCCGCTGGCGGGCGAGTCTCTGGCGTGTTCGGAAAGCTCGGAGGCATCGCTTCGAACCTCGGGCTTCCGTTCGGCGAGGCATTCGGGAAGATCGGCGAGGGCTTCTCGGAGCTCGAGACGAAGGGCCAAAAGTTCTCTTCGGCCATGGCGGGCATAGGAAAGGTCTCGCTGCTTGCCGGCGCCGCTGGAGCCGCTGCATTTGGCGTAGAGGCCGTCAAGGCCGGCAACGCTCTCGAGGACTCGCAGGTGCAGCTCACTGCGTCGATCAAGGCGAGTGGGTCATCGTTCGATCAGTGGCAGCCGAAAATTGCCGCGACGCAGCAGAAGATGGAAGCGCTCGGCTTCTCGAATGCCGACGTCAACACGGCACTGTCGAAGTCCGACATCTCGACACAGAATGTTGGGCAGTCGCTTTCCGTCATGACGCTCGCCGCCGACCTGGCGCGAGCGAAGCACATCGATCTCTCGACGGCCATCGATTCCGTCGACAAGGCGATGACGGGCAACCTTCGTCCGCTCAAGCAGCTGTCCATCGATCTGCCGATTGCCTCCTCGAGCGCATACAAGCTTCAGCAGGCGAACCAGGCGCTCCAGAAGGCGCAGACGAACGTCACCTACGTCCTGCAGAAGTACCCGGACGCGGCCAACGCGGCGTCGAAGGGGCACATCCAGTACGAGAAGGCGACGGACGCCGTGACCAGGGCACAGCAGCGTCTCGCGGGCCAACAACAGGCCTCGGGCGACATCATGGCTGCCCTGTCGTCTCGACTGGCCGGCCAAGCATCTTCTGCGGCGGACACCTTCTCCGGCCGAATCGAGGTTCTGAAGACCAAGACCGAGGACATCACGGCCAAGATCGGTGTCGCGCTGATCCCGATCCTCGAGAAGCTCGCCTCGACCGTTGCCGGGGTCATCGGATGGTTCGAGCAGCACCGGGCCATCACCGAGGTGCTCGCCGGGGTCATCGGAGGCGTCCTCGTTGTGGCGATCGGCTTTTATGTCGGCTCGATGGTGGCAGCCGCCGTCTCGACGGTCGCTGCGGTGGGCTCGATGTTCGCCGCTCTCGGCTCGCTCGCCGCAACCTACATTTCGATCTTCGCCTCGAGTGCCGCCGGCTGGGTCGCTTCTGGCGCCGAGGCGGTGGCGTCGGGTGCTCTACAGGTCGGCGTCTGGGTAGCGACGGCTGCGGCAGCGGCCGCGGCGTTCGTGGCCGAGAACGTCGCGATGCTCGGGATCGGCGTTGCGATTGCCGCTCTGGTCGCGGGAATCGTCTGGATGGGTCTCCACTGGGGGGAGGTCTGGGACGCCATCAAGACCGCTGCCGACGACGCGTGGCAATTCCTCGACTTGCACGTCGTACAGCCGCTCATGGCGGTTCCTGAGTTCGTGAAGACGCACTGGGAGCTCCTGCTCGCGATCCTGACCGGACCGATCGGCCTGGCCGTTCTGTTCATCAAGGATCACATCGACACAATCGTCCAGTTCTTCACCGACCTGCCCGGGCGCATCGTCTCGACGCTCGGCGACTTAGCCGGCACGATCTTCGCCGGGATCTCAGACGTCGGTTCGTGGCTCGGTACCCATGTCTGGACGCCGATCTCGAACTTCTTCACCTCGATCCCCGGAAAGATCAAGTCGGCGGCCGCCGGGATGTGGGACGGCCTCTACGACGCGTTCAAGGACGCGATCAACTTCGTCATCCAGGCCTGGGATACCTTCGTCGGGCACTTCGACGTCAATGTCGGCCCGATCCATATCCACTGGGCGGACGCGCTGAAGATCCCGATGCTCGCCGACGGTGGAATCGTCACTTCGCCCACGCTGGCGATGATCGGCGAGGCCGGCCCTGAGGCCGTGGTCCCGCTAGGACGCGGGAGCGGTGGGGGGGGCGGCGCTGGTGGCGGCGACACCTACGACTTCAGCGGCATGACGGTCATCGCGAACGACCCACAGTCGCTCGTGAACCAGCTAAAGGTCTACATCCAGCGCAACGGCTCGTTGGCCTCGGCCGGGATCCGCTGATGGGGGCGCCGGCCGTGAAGGTCGAGATCGGCTTCGACGCCTCGGCATCGCTCGGGTCGAACTTCATCCTTGACGACCTGGTGAAGGGGAAGCTCGATAATACGACCTACACGCTCGCTGGCACGGTCTACGTCGACGTCTCGAAGTGGTGCTCCGGACCGATAGCGACCCAGCGAGGGCGCTCGCGCGAGACCGACCAGTACACGGCCGGCACGCTCTCGTTCACGCTCCGCAACGAGGACCGGCGCTTCGACCCCTCGAACACGGCCAGCCCCTACTATCCGGGCATCCAGCCGCGGGCGCGGGTGAATGCCTACATCGCCGGCGTGCAGGTCTTTGGTGGCTATGTCGACGACTACAACGTCAGCTATGAACTCCCGAACATCTGCACCGTCACGGTGTCGTGCCTCGACGGCTTCACCGTAGTCGCCAACAACTTCCTGACGAGCTATAGCGCCTCATCGGAGCTATCCGGCTCCCGCATCGTCAACGTCTTGAATAGCGTCAACTTCCCGGCGACGCGGAGCATCGCAGCCGGCCAGGCCCTGCTCCAGGCGAACGTCTTCACTTCCACGCCGCAGAGCCCTATCCCGGTGCTCGACCACCTGCAGACGGTTGCCCGGAGCGAGAACGGCTACCTGTTCGTCGACCGGACCGGGACGCTGACCTTCTTCGACCGTTACAAGGTCGGCACCGAGGCGAGCATCGCCACCTTCTCCGACACCGGCGCGGGGATCGGCTACCAGAAGATCGGGCAGAAGTCGCAGGCCCTGCTGCTCTACAACCAGGTCAACGGGACGCGCAACAGCAATGGTGGCACGACACCCGTGGCTCAGCAGGCGAATGACACCGCGAGCCAGGCGAAGTACCTGACGAGAACGCTGGCGCTTTCGGCGCTCGAGAACGCTGGCGATCCCGACGTCGCCAACATCTGCGCCTACCTCGTCGGGCGGTACTCGAAGCCGGACGTGCGGTTCGACATGCTCTCCGTGGAGTTCCAGTCGGTGAGCCCAGCGGTTCAGGCGCTTCTTGCCTCGCTCGACCTCGTGCAGCTTGTGACCGTGATGCGCACGCCTCCCGGCGTCGGTACCCCGGCGACGATCACGAAGCTCTCGATCATCGACGGCATCGCCTTCGCTCTCAACGTGTCGAGCTCGACCTACGTGATGACGCTGCAGCTCGGCTCAGTCGACACCCGCAACTTCTTCAAGCTCGACGACCCGGTGTTCGGCGTGCTCGACACGTCGCTCCTGAACTACTAGTCGGAGGCATGATGCCCCTCTTCACCGTCGGCGAAGTGCTGACATCCGCGCTCGCGAACGTTCTCGCAATGACGCCGAAAGCGGAGGCCGCCAACTACACGGCCTCCGATGGCGACTTCGTCATCATGACCGGCGGCCACGTAGTCACCCTGCCAGCACCGACCAACCAATCGGCCGTGCTCATCTACGCAGATGACGCGAACACGGCCAACGGGTTCACCGCGGCCGGCGCCGCCATTGTGAAGGGCCTTGGGCTCGGGGCTGGTACCGCAGCGGGAACATTGGTCCCGTTAGGCGTCCAGGGAGCGTTCTGCCTCGCTGAGGCCGATGGAACGAACTGGAGGATAACCGCCGGTAATAGCGATTCTGGCTGGATCAACCCAGCGAACGGGTCCTACAGCAACTCGTGGGTCAACGGCTCAGGTTCGGCTATCCCCTTCGGGTGGCGCGTCCAAGGCAACAAGGTCCTACTGC
>JAODBO010000128.1 GCA_025464005.1 Acidimicrobiaceae bacterium
GGCGATCAAGACGGGAGTCTCGTACCTGCCGCTGGCGGTCGGAATCGTCCTCGCGGCCGGGCTCGCGTCCCAGCTGGTCACGCGGATCGGGTTCAAGCCGACGCTGATCGCCGGGCTGCTGCTGATCGCCGGCGGCCTGGTCTGGTTCTCGCGAGTGCCCGCGCCGGGAGGCTCATACGCCACTGATGTGCTCGGCCCGTCGCTGTTGGCGGGCGTCGGGTTCGGGTTCGCGTTTGTGTCGGTGACGATCGCCGCGTTCACCGGGACCAAGCCGCATGAGGCAGGGCTGGCATCGGGTCTGATCAACACCGCGCAGCAGCTTGGCGGGGCGCTCGGACTAGCGATCCTCGCGACGATCGCGAACAGCCGCACCCAGAGCCTGCTCCACTCTGGAGTCCGCAACGCGTCCGTTGCTCTGACCAAGGGGTTCGACCGGGCATTCCTGGTCGGCGCCGGGTTCGCCGTCGTCGGCGCGATCCTGGCCTTCGTCCTGATCTCCTCGCGGGCCAGCCGCGAGCACTCGATGGCCGCCCGCAGCGGCGACCCGGCTCTCGTAGCCGCCGCCGGCTGACACGCGCCCGGGTGCTTGGCAAGCGCGGGACTTCGTACGAGCCAGTTTGTCGGCAACGGGTCCCTTTGCAACTTCACCCAGGGGAGCAGAAGCCGCGTGACACTTGCAGGCAAGACAGCCCTGATCACCAGCGATACCTACGGCATCGAGAGCGCGGTCGCAGAGCGAATGGCGAGCGAAGGTGACCGACCATTTATCCGGTACTCGAAAGTGACCGTCCCCAACGGCGTCAATTGAGTCGACAGGCGCTCTTGCGGACGCTGTGATCCGAACTATTTAACCTCTGTCTTGAACGGCGGGACGTTTCGCTCGATAGCGTCTCGGCGTGCTGCACGGTGTGTGCGTCTTCCCCGATTGCGTTCTTAGCGTCGCTTCCCGTCGCGACGATCACGAGCCCGGGAGGGGTCTCCGGTGCCGCGGATATGTCTGGCCTCGGAGGGCGGCTCACCAAGGGCCCCGTCACTACTGATCAAACAGCGCAACGTTGTCGGCCGAAGCACTAACGAGTTCGTCAAGCTGCGACAGAAACAATCGAAGAGTTGGCGAGGTGTTCGATTTGTTGTAGCCGACGGCGATGTCGATTTTCGGTGCCTCGCCTTCCAGCGGTCGGCTGACGACCGACGGCGGTAAGAGGTTCTTGGCGTAGTCCGGCATCAGCGCCACGCCGCGGGTGGATGCGACGAGGGATATGGCCATCGCCATGTTGTCGACGCCGTGATCGAGTTTGATGTCGAGGCCTGAGCGGCGAAGGTAGTCCTCGGTGACGGCGCGCAGCACCGTGGCTTTGTTCGAGCCGCCAATGAAGATCTCGCCGACGAGAGCCTGCGGGCTCACGCATGATCGCGCGGTGAGGCGATGGTCGCTCGGCATGAGGACGATGAGCGGCTCCCGATCGACGACGCGGTACTCGAGGTCATAGCCGGGCTCGACGCGCAGGAAGGCAAGGTCGAGCCGGCCGCGGGCGAGTGCTTCGGCGAGGTCCGGCGAATAGTCGCTCGAGACCGTCACCTGGATCTCCTGCAGCTCGTCGTGCAGCAAATGCATCGCTCGCGGCAGCCAGTTCATCTCGTGCCCGGTGAGGAAGCCGATGGCGAATGTCTTGCGTTCGGGGCGAGCCGCTCGGCGAGCCGTTTCGACCGCGGTGTCGAGGTGCATCAGCACGATACGGGCGTGGTCGAGAAAGGCCTTGCCCGCGGGGGTCAGCTCGACGCCTTGAACACTTCGCGACAACAGCTGGACCCCGACGTGAGACTCGAGGTCGCGGATCTGCCGGCTCAGTGACGGCTGTGAGATATACAGCCGCCGCTCGGCCGCCTCCGTGAGGCTGCCCGTCTCGGCGACGGCGATGAAATACCGAAGATGCCGCAGTTCCATAACACTCCCATACCTGTAAGGCATGAGGCGCAGCCTACAAGGTCTTTTTCAAGCCCTAGATGGGGCCGTACCATGCATCTAGCCATACCTGGCAGATCATACCTACAGGAGTCGAACATGGACAAGCCCGTCGTTCTGATCACCGGAGCGCTGTCCGGCATCGGTCGCGCGACCGCCATCGCCTTTGCCGAGAAAGGAGCGACAGTCATCGTTTCCGGCCGGCGCGACGAAGCCGGTAAGGCGCTGGTCGAGGAGCTGCGCTCCTTCGGTTCCGAAGCCGAGTTCATCAACGCCGACGTACGCACGGAGGATGAGGTCCGCGCCCTGGTCGACCAGACCATCGCGCGGTTTGGTCGTCTCGATGTCGCGGTGAACAATGCCGCCACCGAAGGCCCGGTGGGGCCGATAACAGATCAGACCGCAGAGAGCTACGCCGCCACGTTCGACACGAATGTGCTCGGCGTGCTTCTGAGCATGAAGCACGAGGTGCGTGTCATGCAAGAACAGGGCAGCGGAAGCATTATCAACGTCTCGTCGACCTACGGCCACGCCGGCGCGGCAGGCGCCGCGGTGTATGTGGGCAGCAAGCACGCTGTCGAAGGCATCACGAAATCGGTGGCGCTAGAGGTCGTTCAGTCGGGAATCCGGGTAAACGCAGTGGCGCCTGGTGCGACGGACACTGACATGCTGACTCGCTTTACGGGCACGCCGGAGAACAAGGCGGCTCTTGTGGGTGGCGTTCCGATGGACCGTCTCGGCCTCTCGGAGGAAATTGCCCACGGGATTGTCTTCATCGCATCGGATGAAGCGTCATTCATTACGGGCCACATCCTCAACATCGACGGCGGACTGACCATTCACTGAACCCGCGCGGGTTTGGAAGGTTGCCCGCTACTGCCTGCTTCGCATCCCGCCTTGTCGACACCGACAAAAGCAACACCAAGACCAAGCGCCACACCACGAAAGGCCAACGTGACGACCACTCACGTCCATGACACAGTCCCGACCAAATTCATCGAAGCGGACGGGACCCGCTTCGCCTATCGGCGCTTCGGCAACCCGACCGGCACGCCGATTGTGCTGCTCCAGCACTTCATGGGCAACCTCGACAACTACGACCCGGCCATCACCGACGCCCTCGCTAGGGGCCGAGAGGTGATCCTCACCGACAATGCCGGCGTCGGACTCAGCACGGGCGATGCGCCGGAGACCGTCGCCGGGATGGCGCGGGACGCCGCCTCGCTCATTGACGCTCTCGGCCTCGAGCACGTCGATCTCTTTGGATTCTCGATGGGGGGATTCGTCGCCCAGCAGATCGCCGTCGACCGACCCGAGCTCGTGCGTCGACTTGTGCTCGCGGGCACGGGCCCACGGGGCGGCGACGGCATGGACCGCCTCGCGCCCGAGGCCGAGCCATTGTTCGCGACGGTTTATCAGCCGCAGGATCTGATGTGGCTTCCGATCTTCTTCTCGCCGTCTGAAGCGAGCCAGGCCGCGGGCCGATACTTCCTCGAGCGCATCCGGGCCCGCACCGAGGACCGCGACGTCCCGGTCTCGCAGGCCACCGTCGCCGCGCATCTGGCGGCGGCCCGCGAGTGGGGCGAGGCGGCCCCCGACAGCTTCGGCTACCTCAAGGGAATCGCTCACCCGGCGCTCGTGGTCAACGGCAGCAACGACATCGTGGTCCCCTCCATCAACTCCTACATCCTGCAGCAGAACCTGCCAAATGCCGAGTTGATCCTCTTCCCGGACTCCAACCACGGATCCCTTTTCCAGTTCACAGAGCTGTTCAACCGGTACCTGACCGACTTCGCCGATCGCTAGACATCCATGGTCGACTACATCACGCTTCGGATCTCCGCCGACGTCGGCGTGCGTCCCCACCGCGGTCACGGCTGCACCGTCCGAAAGGACGCAACCCGGGTATCCGAGCACCGCTCACGTACCAGACAGAGCACGCCACGCGCGCATGCAAGGAAAGAAAGGAGAATCCCCAATGGCAAACCAAACCACGATCGCAGCGAATAAGGAGCTCGTAGGAGAGTTCATCCGCCGGGTATTCAACGGACACGACGCGGAGGCAACCCAGGATAATTTCAGCTCTGACGTGCAGTGGCACGAAGGGACACTGGGAACGATCGGGGGATCCGATGCCATGACCCGCTTTTACGGGGACTTGTTCGCAGCGCTACCGGACCTGCACGCCACCACGCTCGGTGTCGTCGCCGACGAGGACACCGTCTGGTGTCGCTTCGTTGTCGAAGGTACTAGCGAGGGCAGCCTCTTCGGCTTCCCACGCACCGGAAAAGTGGTCAGGTGGGACGCGATCGACACCTATCGCGTAGCGAACGGGAAGATCGCCGAGGAGTGGTCCTCCCCCGATATGACAAACATTCTCTACCAGGTCGGGGCTTACACGCCTCCCTGGATTTCCTGACCCGATGTCGCCACACGTTTAGGTGAGCGTGGGCCTCCGCACTGCGAAGTCCCGTTTCACCCACCTCGAGGACGCAGCCATTGTCAGGTCTCATTACGCATAAGGAGTTCAGTTATGAACGAACAGCCAGACCTTGAGGGGATGAGCGCCCTGGTAACCGGCGCAACCTCCGGCATCGGCAAAGCGGTTGCCGAGGCGCTCGGGCGGCGAAGTGCCCAGGTCATCGTGCATGGACGCGATGTCATCCGGGGCGGGACCGTGGTCGACGCCATCACCGCTGAAGGCGGCAAGGCCCGGTTCGTCGCCGCCGACCTCAACAACACCGCTGAGCTCGACGAACTCGTTGGGCAGGTCGGAGCGGTGGACATCCTGGTCAATAACGCCGGATTCTCCTGGTTCGGACCGACCCACGAACTCGATGTGGAGACCTTCGACGGCCTTTTCGCCGCCAATGTCCGCGCTCCATACTTGCTCGTAGCCGCGCTGGCCCCGAAGATGGCAGCGAGAGGAAGCGGCAGCATCATCAACGTTGCGAGCATGGCGGGACTGATCGGTCTCGCCGGCGGTGCCGCCTACGGCGCGACCAAGGCCGCTCTGGCCTCTATGACTCGGTCATGGGCGGCCGAGTTCAGCCCCGCTGGAGTCAGAGTCAACGCCGTCGCTGCCGGACCCGTGCTCACGGGCGCCGCGGCCCGGGATCGGATCGAAGCCCTCGGCGCCACCACCCTTCTTGGCAGGGCCGCCCAACCCTCCGAGATCGCCGAGCTCGTCGCATTCCTGGCCTCCCCGAGGGCTGGCTACATGACCGGCGCGGTCATCGCGGCCGACGGCGGCCGCACCGCTGTTTGAGAACGACTGATCTCGCCTCTCGCCTTACCTTGAGCACCTCACCTAGACCGGACGATCGCCGATCATGACACCGTCACACAGGAGCACCGTTTGATGACCACCACCACAACCAACTCCTTCAGACGCAACCCGCGTCCTCCGCTCCCCACCGGCTGGATTGCTCCCGTTCGTCCACGGAGACGACACGGACCACAGCGGCACATCTGATGCGCTGCCGACTACCTCGGTTCTCTCGAACTGGCGTGACTATTTTCAGCCCCAGACGCGGGCGCCACTCGCCAATGGCCGCTAACGGTGGTTCTGGAGACGCCAAGCTGGCCGTCCTGTCGCGGTGCACCACCTTGTGCGCGGTCCCAGCCGTTGAAGTGAAGACCGGGCGGCCGTTGCTCCGGCTGGTCGCGTTGGCGTCCATCACCGGGTCGTTCCTCGCGGCCTCGTCCGCTCCTACCCCGCTGTACCCCACCTACCAAGCGGCCTGGAGGTTCTCCTCGCTGACCACCACGGTTGTCTTCGGCGTATACGCCCTCGCCCTACTCGCCACATTGCTCACGGCCGGACGGCTCTCCGACCACGTTGGCCGACGTCCGGTGTTGCTCGTGGGTATCGCGGGGCAGATCGCGGCCATGGTGGTCTTCGCCGATGCCCATAGTGTCCGCACCCTGCTCGTGGCGCGGATCGTGCAAGGCTTGGCGACTGGCGTGACGCTCGCAACCGTCGGCGCCGCCATGATCGATGTTGACCGGATGCGCGGTGCACTGGCCAATTCCACAGCGCCGGGTCTAGGGACATCGAGCGGCGCACTGATGTCTGCGTTCGCCGTCCAATGGCTTCCGGCACCCACGGTACTGGTGTACCTGGTTCTTGCCGGGATACTGCTGGTGCAGGCCGTCGTCGTGGTTCTGGTGCCCGAGACCAGTCCCAAGACTCCGGGTGCCTGGCACTCGTTGGTGCCGCAGCTGGCTCTCCCCAGCCAGACCCGGCGCCCTCTTTTGGCTGCCGCTCCCGTGCTCTTCGCCGTGTGGGCCCTCGCTGGGTTCTATGGCTCGCTCGGGCCAGCGCTGATCGATCATCTCGTGGGTTCCGCCTCGGTGGTCGATGCCGGGCTTGGTCTCGGCATCCTGGCGGGAGTAGCCGCCCTTACCACGTACGTGCTTCGGACTACACCGGCCCCCAAGGCGATGCTGATCGGCACGAGCACGTTGATCGCTGGCGTGGCGATCGTATTGCTGTCCATCTGGCTCGACTCACCCCCTGGCTTCTTTCTTGGGACCCTCGTGGCGGGAGTTGGCTTCGGAGCCGGGTTCCAGGGTGGCGTCCTGCTCGTAGCTCCCCTCGCTGACCCGGACCAGCGAGCCGGCGTCCTCTCTGTTCTCTACACCGTTGTGTATCTCGGTCTTGGCGTAGGGGCCATCGTCGCCGGGGTCGCCGTGGTGCGAGGCGGGGGCCTTGTGGCCACCAGCTACGAGTACGGCCTGGCCGTCATGGTCCTGGCCGCCATCGCCACCTTCAACTTGCTCCACTCTCCGATCCGCATTCACCCGCCGACTTAGGGGGCCTCTCGATGCCCCTCAACCGTTCCGATCCGACACCAGGATCGCACTCGTCGCCCTTGGCGCCGGCGCGGTCCAATCCACACATTCGTTCGCCACGGTGATGGCACCGCGGTCCGACCTCAGACCGGCGGCAGAAACCGCCTCTACTGTCCGACCACCTACTCGTGAAGGGAACACACCGTGACTAATACCGTCTTGGGTATATCCGTCGACTGCACTGACGCAGCGGCGGTGGCGCGATTCTGGGGCGCCGTCCTCGGCCGGCAGGTCGCAGATGGCGCCACCTCCGAAAACGCCGTTCTGCTCGTCGGGGACAACGCCACAAGTGGACCACGCCTGGCGTTTCATAGCGTGCCCGAGGCCAAGGTCGTCAAGAACCGTCTTCATCTCGATCTCATCAGCGACAGCTTCGAGCCCGAGACGGAACGCCTCGTGAGCCTCGGGGCCCGAAAGCTCCGCGACGTCCAGAGTGACAACACACGGTGGACGACCTTTGTCGACATCGAAGGCAACGAGTTCGACCTCATCGCCGGATAACGCTCGCCGCTGTCAATGGCGAGGCAGTTCGCCCGCACCGAGAACGCCATCGGCCGAGCTCTTGAGGTTCTCGGATGAGCGACCGCCGGCCCGGACAGGTCGATCGGTCGACAACTGACGGTCGCGCCTACCTGGACCTGCGGGTGCTCGCCGAGGCGGACGAGCGCACCAGCGCCGAGTACCCAGCGAACCGCACGTTACTCGTGCGTCCAACATGCTCGTATCAAGCGTGTTATCCGCTTGATACGAGCGGGTAAGATGCGCGTATGGACTTTCAACTCGAAGCACTCGAGGAGGCATTGCGGACCCTCGGGTCCGTCCTCGAACAGCGAGTACATCCCTTCGGCCTCCTGGTCGTGGGGGGTAGCAGCCTCCTGCTCCTCGGGCTGCTCGATCGCCCAACAGGCGACCTCGACGTCAGAAGTGAACTCGTCGAGTGTCTCGCGAGCATGGGAGTCGAGGTCAATAATGCCGACCTCTAGGACCAGCGAATCCAAGCGGAACATTCGGGAGCTGACACTCGCCCTCTGTTGGGGCGCCTGGGCAGAATTGGGCGTCTCCGGCTGGGGCCGGACGCACCAGGACTGGGCCGTCGACCCCGAGCCGTTGATTGTCTTTACCGCCACGATCTCAGATTGGGATGCACGCCTCCGAGACGAAGCCTTGGACTGGTGTATTCACTACTGGCGCCACGTCTCGCACATTCGACTTCGTAACATCCTCCGCGTCCAGTCAGACGACGTTCTCGAAGGCTGGGGACCGTTTGCTGCGACCGTCAACGACCGGTCGGGCACGCGCTGGCCAATGGCGACAGAAGCCTTGCCGTACAAGGCGACTGGTCGATCGGTACTACGGCCGCTCGCCGAACCGTCCCTCATCCTTTTAAGAATGAGGGCAATATTTGGACTCGGCGCTCGTTCGGAAATTCTACGTTATCTGCTATTCAATCCGAACGACCGCGCCCCCGCTTCGGTTATTAGTTCATTCACAAACTACGCGAAACGCAACGTCGCAGACGCGTGCGAAGCACTAGTGCAGGCAGGCATCCTCTCCGCGCGGTTCGCGGCCAATCGCTACTCCTACAGACTGGAGAACCGCCGGCTTCTCGCCACATTTATTGGAGCTGCCCCGAGCGTCACCCCCGATTGGAATGCGCTCTTTCACATCGTCGAGGTAATCGTCAGGGTCAGCAGCCTCGAGAGGGAGATGGCGAACCCCGCGCTCCTCGTCGAGGTCCATGACCTTCATCGAGATATCGAACAAGATCTCGATCTGCTCGCAATTCCCGGCCCCCAGCGGCGGCGCGGTGCAGAGTTTCTCGAAGAGTGGAACGGATGGGCGCAGCAGCTAATGGGCGACCTGGCCTCGGCCAACTGGCCGACCAGCGAGCCGGAACAAGAAAGCGAACCGCTAGGAGCGCAAACGCGCCGACGCGCAATTTCAGGGCGGTAGAAGCGGACGGGTTGACCGCCGCAACCAATTGCCTGGCTGGGATAGCCGCCTCAGGGATCCAGACGTCGCCGGAGCTCGACGTAGACCTCGGTTCCGACGACCTCCTCGAGTGCCTCGGCCATCGAATCGATCACCGGCCGATCGCCGACGTAGGCCTCAGTCCCTTCGGTGCAGCACCAAGCCATGGTCTCGCCCTCGGCTCCCCAGTCGCGTCTCGACCAGCGCCGGACCGTGGCCGACTCGGTCCCACCGTCGCCGGGTATCCAGTCGACCTTGATAGGCAGCTGCCAGCAGACCGACGGCTTCAGGCCGACGGGGGACTCGCCCATATCCTCGGCCGCCAGATGCAAGGCGCATCCCGCGCCACCTTCGAAGCCGGGCCGGTTGAGGAAGATGCAGGCCCCGTCGACCACGCGAGTGCTGCTACGGGAGCTGTCGGCGAACACGCCACCTTCGGCCGCGGCGCCGTGGTGCTCGAAGCGCGAAGGCTCCAACGTGGCCGCGAGCGCGCTGATCAGGTGCGCCTCGTCCTCGCCGTCGATATCGGCACCGATTGAGCAGCAGCCATGGCCGAGCTCGGCAGCCGGCTGGGGCAGGATCCCGACGCAGCCGCGGCCCCAGATACAGGTCCAATTCGAGGTGAGGAACGCTGTCTCGAAACGCCAGGTCGTGTCGCCGTCCGGGATCTCGATAAACGCTGGATCCATGGCAGAGCCGCTCGCGGTCAGGGACGTTCGTCGATCTCGGTCACGTACTCCCAGTCGACGAGGTCATGGCGCTCGATGACGATCGGGGTCTCGCCCGCCTGCGGCAGCTGCCGGGCATAGAGCGCCGCAGCGTCGTCGCTATTCAGCTCGTGAGTCCCGATCTCGACGCCCCCAGGTCGTGAAAAGCGGTACAGCCAGGTCTTGTCGGAGGAAGGTCGGGTGTCGGTCATGTGCCGACGTTATCCGTCAGCCAGCGTTCAGCTGCTTCGCTACCTGCGCACCGAGGTCAGCGTCGACATTGCGCCAGTACTCGACCACCCGTGGCACCACGTCGGACTTCACTCCGGCCTTGACGTGGTTGACGATGTTGGTGACCAGGTGTTCCCTGTCGCTGTCGCTCATCACGTCGCGGTAGAGCGCGCGCGGCTGGACGAAGTCGTCGTCCTCGGCGTGCTTCTCGTACGCATAGCGACCGATCTCCGCCGCCTCGACCCACCACCCGAGGTCGGCCGCCCGATCAGGGTCGGCCTTCGGGCCGCCGTAGGAGTTGGGCGCGTACACCGGCTGCGACCCGGCGTGGCGGTACGCCATGGGGCCGTCCTTGTTGTAGGAGTGCACGGCCGCCTGGGGCGCGTTGATCGGCAGTTGCTGGTAGTTGGCTCCGATACGGTGCAGGTGCGTGTCGTGGTAGGAGAAGATCCGGCCCATCAGCATCTTGTCCGGGCTGAGGCCGAGCCCGGGCACCAGGTTCGAGGGATCGAAAGCCGACTGCTCGACCTCGGCGAAATGGTTCTCCGGGTTACGGTCCAGGACCATCCGGCCGACCGTGACCGCCGGGTAGTCCGAGTGCGGCCAGACCTTTGTCAGGTCGAACGGGTTGAACCGATAGTCGGCCGCCTCCTCGAACGGCATGATCTGCATCTCCAAGCGCCACTCGGGAGCATCGGCGCGGGCGATCGCATCCCAGAGGTCCCGGCGGTGGGCGTCGGGGTCCTCGCCCGCGAGCGCCTTGGCCTGCGCGTCGGTGAGATTCTCCACTCCTTGCACGGTCTTGAAGTGGTACTTGACCCAGAAACGCTCGCCGGCGGCGTTGATCCAGGAATAGGTGTGACTCGAATAGCCGTTCATGTGCCGCCAGGAGCGCGGCGTCCCACGGTCGGACATGAGGACGGTCACCTGGTGCGCGCTCTCCGGAGACAGCGTCCAGAAGTCCCATTGCATGTTGTTGTCGCGAAGGCCCGTGTCCGGCATGCGCTTCTGGGAATGGATGAAGTCCTGGAACTTGCTGGCGTCGCGAACGAAGAAGACGGGGGTGTTGTTGCACACGAGGTCACAGTTGCCCTCCTCGGTGTACAGCTTGATCGCGAAGCCGCGAGGATCGCGCGCCGTATCCGGGCTGCCCAGCTCGCCGGCGACGGTGGAGAAACGCACGAACAACGGCGTGCGCTTGCCGACGCCGGAGAGGAATCTCGCTTTGGTCCACTGGGTGACGTCCTCGGTCACCTCGAAGTACCCGTGCGCGCCACCGCCTTTGGCGTGAACTACCCGCTCGGGCACGCGCTCCCGATTGAAGTGCTGCATCTTCTGAACGACATAGTGATCGTGCAGGACGGTCGGACCGCCCGCGCCCACCGTGAGCGAGAACTCGTCGCTAGCGGCGGGAATGCCGGCGTCGGTCGTGGTGACGGGCGGCTCAACGCTCATCGTTACCCTCCTCGTACATCGAGTGCTCACAGGTGGGTCAGGCTCGATCTGGACCCTCGCGCCCTCGAGGTCGCTGATGCGGCTCGTGAGCACGACACAGGACTTCCTCGGTCGAGATCGATTTTAGCTACCGCATGTCGAGACCGGGAGGTCGCGCTCATGCGCCTGTGGCGCGACGGCCACCTAGCGTGCTGAGCACGAGCTGACCGGTCCGGCTTCTACGTGGCTGGGTCTCCAGGGAGCGCATAGCCCACGCCTGGCTCGGTGCGGAGGAACTGGCCCTCCTCGTCACCGAGGATTCGTCGCAGGCGATGGACGTAGACGCGGAGGTAGTGGACCTCGTCGACGTAGCCGGGGCCCCAGACCTCGGCGAGGATCGTCCGGTGCGTGAGCACCTTGCCGGGATAGCGCGCCAGATAGGCGAGCAGCTCGAACTCGCGCGGCGTGAGGTCGACGGGCGTCCCTCGCATCGTCGCACGGTGCCTCTCCAGATCGATCTCGAGCGGCCCGACGGCGAACTTCGAGACCGGTTCGTCGGCGTTCCTCTGATTCCAGTGTCGGGCCGCGAGGCGTATGCGCGCCTCGAGCTCGGCCAGACCGAACGGCTTCGTCATGTAGTCGTCGGCCCCACCGTCGAGCGCCGCCACCTTGCGGCCCTCGGCCGCCTCGGCCGACAGCACGATTATCGGCACGTCGCTCTGGGCGCGTAGCAACCGGGTGACCTCGAGCCCGTCCATGTCGGGAAGACCGAGGTCGAGCACGACGAGGTCGACGGTGGACGTCGCGGCCTTCGTGAGCGCCTGGCGGCCATTTGTCGCCGTGAGGACGGTGTGGCCGCGCACGCCGAGGCCCATGCTCAGCACTCGGAGCAACGCTGGGTCGTCGTCGACTACGAGTACCCTCGCCACCTGCATCCTCCACCGATCGTGGCCCCCAGCGTCGCACACGGCCACAGCCCCGCACGTAAACACTGCGCTCGCCGGCGCCGCGGCTCAATGCAGCGCGGCCAGTGCCTCGTTGAGCTGCAGGACGTCGATGTAGCTGCTGCCGAGGAAGCCGAGCTCCTGGCCCTGGGTCTCCTTGGCGATCAGCGTCCGAAGTCTGGACGGCGCGATCCCCGTCGCCTTCGACACCATCGGGATCTGCACGAGTGCGTCAGCCGGGGTGATGTCCGGGTCGTAGCCGCTACCCGAGGTCGTGACGAGGTCGGACGTCGGATTCACGCCCATCGTGTGCCAGTAGGCGATGAGCGCTTTGGTGTTCGCGACGAGCACCTTCGAGCGGGGGCCGAGGTTGGTCGCGCCCGACTCGCCCGACGACCCGTTTGCGACGAGCGGGTTGTCCCCACCGGCGATCTTCGCCTTCGGGTTCGCTGCATAGGGACCGGCGTCGTCGGGACGCCCGTGGAAGTACTTCGGGCTGGTCCAGTTCTGCCCGATGAGCATCGACCCGTTGGCGCCGATGGATCCGTCGGCCTGGTGCTTGAACAGCACCTGTGCGACACCGGTGCCGACGAAGGCGTAGACGAAGCCGAAGAAGACGAAGGCGATCAAAGCCATGACGATGGAACGGCGAAGGTGTACGAGCATCAGTCTCTCTCCATCAGTAAGCGTGCAACGCCGTCAGGATCAGGTCGATCAGCTTGATGAACGCGAACGGGGCGATGATCCCTCCGACGCCGTAGATGAACACGTTGCGTCGCAGGATGGCCGCCGAGCCGCTGGCCCGGAACTTCACGCCCCGTAGCGCCAGCGGGATCAGGGCAACGATGACGAGCGCGTTGAAGATGACTGCCGAGAGCACGGCGCTCTGTGGCGAGTGCAGCTTCATGATGTTGAGCGTGTTCAGCTGCGGATACGTCGCGACGAACAGTGCCGGGATGATGGCGAAGTACTTCGCCACGTCGTTCGCGATGGAGAACGTCGTGAGCGATCCCCTGGTGATGAGCAGCTGCTTGCCGATCTCGACGACGTCGATGAGCTTGGTCGGGTTGGAGTCGAGGTCGACCATGTTGCCCGCCTCCTTCGCCGCGGTCGTCCCCGTGTTCATCGCGACGCCGACGTCGGCCTGGGCGAGGGCCGGCGCGTCGTTGGTGCCGTCGCCGGTCATCGCGACGAGCTTGCCGCCCTCCTGCTCCGACTTGATCAGCTCCATCTTCGTCTCCGGCGTCGCCTCCGCGAGGTAGTCGTCGACACCGGCCTCTTCGGCGATCGCGGCGGCGGTGAGCGGGTTGTCGCCGGTGATCATCACCGTCCGGATGCCCATCTGGCGCATCTCGGCGAACTTCTCCTTGATGCCCTGCTTCACGACGTCCTTCAGCTCGATGACCCCGAGGATGATCGGACCGTCGGCGACGACGAGCGGCGTCGACCCGACGCGCGCGATCTGCGTCACGAGCTGGTCGAGGCCGTCCGGGATGCTGCCTCCCTGCTCGACAGCCCAGCGGCGGACCGAGTCCGCGGCGCCCTTGCGGATCGAACGACCGTCGAAGTCGAGCCCCGACATCCGCGTGTTGGCCGAGAAGGGAACGAACTCGTGCGCGGCACCGAGCGTGCGCTCTCGGATCTGGAAGCGCTCCTTCGCGAGCACGACGATGGATCGACCCTCCGGGGTCTCGTCCGCGAGCGAGGCGAGCTGCGCCGCATCGGCGACCTCCTCCTCCGTGTGGCCGGCCGCCGGGAAGAACCCCGATGCCATCCGGTTGCCGAGTGTGATCGTGCCCGTCTTGTCGAGGAGCAGCGTCTGCACGTCACCGGCCGCCTCCACCGCGCGCCCGCTCATGGCGAGCACGTTGCGCTGGACGAGGCGGTCCATGCCGGCGATGCCGATCGCCGAGAGCAGCGCGCCGATCGTCGTCGGTATCAGGCAGACGAGCAGCGCCACGAGGATGACGACGGACACGGTCGCCCCGGCGTAGTGGCCGAAGGGCTGGAGCACGACGACCACGGGCAGGAAGACGATAGTGAGCGCGGCGAGCAGGATCGTCAGCGCGATCTCGTTCGGCGTCTTCTGCCTGTTGGCACCCTCGACGAGCGAGATCATCCTGTCGAGGAACGTGTGGCCGCGTTCCGCGGTGATCCGTACGACGATCCGGTCCGACAGCACCTTTGTCCCGCCGGTCACCGCCGAGCGGTCACCACCGGACTCGCGGATCACCGGTGCGGACTCGCCCGTGATGGCCGACTCGTCGACCGAGGCGATGCCCTCGACGATCTCCCCGTCGGAGGGAATGAGGTCACCGGCCTCGCAGACGACGAGGTCTCCCTTGGCGAGCTCGGCGGCAGCGACTCGCTGCTCGGTGTCGTCGGGGAGGAGCTTTCGCGCCTCGGTCTCGGAGCGCATGCGCCGCAGCGTGTCCGCTTGGGCCTTGCCGCGTCCCTCGGCCATCGCCTCCGCGAAGTTGGCGAAGATGACCGTGAGGAACAGCCAGATCGTGATCGACCAGGTGAACACGCTCGAATGGTTGATGGCCTCGATGAGCACGATGACGGTGCCGACGAGCACGACGAACATCACCGGGTTCCTCACCTGCACGCGAGGGTCGAGTTTCTTGAACGAGTCGACGAGTGCCTGGCGGAGAATCGCCCGATCGAACAGACTTCGGGACTGAGCCACCCCCCGCGCCGTGGTCGGCGCAGGCGCGTCGGGGCCCTGCGCTTCCAATGTTGACGAATCGGTCATGTCAGAGCGCTCCATCTAGAAGAACTTTCCGTGGCTCAGCTGCTCGACGATCGGGCCGAGCGAGATGGCGGGGAAGAAGGTCAGCCCGCCGATGATCACGATCACGCCGATGACGAGCCCCACGAACATCGTGTTGTCGGTCCGGAACGTCCCGAGCGACTCCGGCACCACGTTCTTCGCGGCGAGCGAGCCACCGAGCGCTAGCGCCGGGATGATGATCCCGAAGCGGCCGATGAGCATGTCGATGGCCCCGACTACGTTGTAGAAGGGCGTGTTGCCCGTCAGGCCACCGAAGGCCGAGCCGTTGTTGTTTCCCTGCGAGGTGAGCCCGTAGAGGATCTCGGTGAAGCCGTGGGGGCCGGCGTTGAGCGGTCCGATGCGCCCCGCGTGCACCGACACGGCAATGCCGGTGAAGACGAGCACGATGAGCGGCATGATGAGCGATCCCAGCCCGGCGAGCTTGACCTCCTTGGCTTGGATCTTTTTACCGAGATACTCCGGCGTTCGACCGATCATCAACCCGCCGATGAACACCGCGATGATGGCGTAGATGAGGATCGTGTAGAGACCGCTCCCCGTGCCGCCCGGGGTCACCTCCCCGAGCATCATGCCGGTGAGCAGACCGAAGCCGCCTATCGGGGTGAAGGAGTCGTACGAGGCGTCCGCGGAGCCGGTCGAGGTGTTCGTGGACGCCACGCCGAACAGCGCCGTCGAGGTGTCACCGAAGCGCACCTCCTTGCCCTCGGTGTTACCCGTGGGCTGGTGGGTGATGCCGGCTGCGGCGACCGCCGGGTTGCCCTGGTGCTCCGAGTAGCTCGTGAAGCCCACCCAGACACCGAAGATGATCACCATCGCCGCGAGCAGCGCACGGCCGTGTCGGATGCTGCCGACCATCTTGCCGAAGGTGTAGGTGAGGGCGAAGGGGATCGCCAGCAGCAGATAGATCGACAGCCAGTTCGTGAGCGGCGTCGGGTTCTCGAACGTGGTCGCGGAGTTGGCGTTGAGGAAGCCGCCGCCGTTGGTGCCGAGCTGCTTGATCGCCTCCATGAAGCCGATCGGGCCCCGGGCGATCGTCTGGGTGACGCCGTTCAGGGCGTCGTGGACGCTGACCGTTCCCGAAAGCGTCTGCACCGCGCCCTGGCCGACGAAGATGATCCCGGCCACGAAGGCGATCGGCAGCAGGATGTAGAACATGCAGCGAACGAGGTCGACCCAGAAGTTGCCGATCGTCGCCGAATTGCGACGCGAGAAGCCGCGCACGAGCGCTATCGCTGCGGCGATGCCGACCGCCGGGCTGACGAACTGCTGGACCGTCAGCGCACCGATCTGCGAGAAGTACGACATCGTCGTCTCGCCGCCGTAGTTCTGCCAGTTCGTGTTGGTGACGAACGACGACGCGGTGTTGAAGCTGAGGGCGTTGCCCACGGCGCCCAGGTGCTGCGGATTGAGCGGCAGCGAGCCCTGGATCCGAAGCAGCAGGTAGGTGACCGCGATCGATACGCCCGAGAAGACGACGAGGGATGCCGCGTAGCGCTTCCAGGTCTGCTCCTGCTCGGGGTTCGTGCCTAGAGCTCGGTACACGGGGCGCTCGACCCAGCCGAGCCAGTGCACCCGACCGTCGAACACGGCCGCCATGTAGGAGCCGAGGTAGCGCCAGGTCAGGCCGAGCGCGACCACGAGCGTGAGGATTGTCCAGAAGTAGCCCATCTAGAACCGCTCCGGCTTGAACATCGCCACGCCCAGATAGATAAAGACCAGGACGGACACGGCGAGCAGGACTGCCTGGACCGCGTTCATACGTGGTCCAGGGTCCAGATGAAGCCGAGCATCGCGGCCGTGAAGGCCAGGATCCCGATGACAGATAGAAGATCACCCATGGCGCCAATTGTGCGCCCATCTGTCGTCATCAGGTGGTTAACGAATCGCCCAAAGCCGTAAATATCGCATCAACGTCTCAGCTTGCGCCGAGCTCAGGTCGAGCGCGTCCCGGCGAGATGCGTGCCTACCCTCTGGCGATGGCCGATCCAGCAGTCGAGAGCGACGTCGAGGGTGTCATCGTTGCCCATCGAGCGCTCGAGCTCGCCCTGGCGGACCTCGACGACGCGACAGCGCGCCAAGGGTCCCGGCTTCCCGGATGGACCGTCGGCCACGTTGTCACCCACCTGGCGCGCAACGCTGACAGCCTCGTGCGAGTGCTCGACGCCGCCGCAGACGGTCGGATCTCAGCGCAGTACCCAGAAGGGATGGCCGGCCGGGACGCCGACATCGAAAAGGGAGCTGATCGTCCGGCGCTCGAGCTCCTCGCTGATCTCTTCGCGTCCGACCAGCGACTCGGCGCAGCGCTCGCCGACACCTCCGACGAGGTCTGGGAGGCTGGCCGGGCGCTGCGCCACGACGTCGAGGTACGACTAGCGAGCGTCCCGCTCAGGCGTTGGCAGGAGGTCGAGGTCCACCGGGTCGACCTCGGCCTCGACTACGAGGCAGTGGACTGGCCCGAGCGCTTCGTCACGCGACAGCTGGACCTGATGCTCCCGGGGTTGGCGGGACGGCTTCCACGCGGCGTCGCCATCGACCTGCGTAGAGACGGCGAGGCAGCGGTGATCGGTAGCGGCCCGGATCCCCTTCTCGTCGAACGTCCGCCTCACGAGCTACTGCACTGGCTCTTCGGGCGCTCCGACGACCGGGCTCTTCCTCCACTCGGGTCCTGGTAGCAGACCCGAGCTGCGATCGGCGCCGCTACCCGGTACCCGGGAGGGGCGGCGCGATCACGCGTTCCACGCACGACATGGCCCGAGACTGAGTTGACAGCCATGTCGTCGATCCGTAATGTTGACTAAGTCAGTCGGATTAATCAATCCACTGGTTCCCATTACTTCGACTACATTGCCCTGCTCGTGCACGGCATCGACAAGGAGAAACGCGACATGTCGCAGGTCACGCTCGACCAGCCGGGAGGCGCGAGAACGCGCGCACAAGGCAGCGGCGCCGCCAAGCGGGGCGCCAGACGGGGGCGCCGCATTGGTCTCGCCGGCTCGGCCGCAGCCCTGCTCGCGAGCGGCGCCGGCATGCTCGGCACCAGCGCGGCTGCGTCTGCGTCCTCGTCCGCGCCGAGCGGATCGATCAACCTCGTCGCCTACTCGACGCCGGAGCCCGCCTACCAACAGCTCGTAAAGGACTTCAAGGCGACCCCTGCGGGTGCCAACGTGACGGTCAACGCGTCCTACGGTCCCTCTGGGCAGCAGTCGCGCAACGTCGCCGCGGGCCAGCCGGCCGACGTCGTCAACTTCTCGCTCGCGAGCGACCTCGATCGGCTCGTCAAGGCCAAGATCGTCGCGCCGACGTGGAACGCCGATCCAGTCACCCACGGCATGGTGACGAACTCCCTCGTCGTCTTCGTCGTGCCGAAGGGCAACCCCCAGCACATCCAGACTTGGGCCGACCTCTTGAAGTCGGGGATCAAGATCTACACGCCCAATCCCTACAGCTCGGGAAGCGCTCGCTGGAACCTCGTCGCCGCCTACGGCGCCCAGCTGAAGCTCGGCAAGACCGCCGCCCAGGCGACGAGCTACCTCAAGGCGCTGCTCAGCCGCACGGCGGTCCAGTCCGCGAGCGCGGCCGACGAGCTCACAGCCTTCACCCAGGCAAACGACCCCCACGCGGTCCTGCTCGATTACGAGGACGACGCCATCCAGGCCAAGCGCGCCGGAGAACAGATCGACTACGTCATCCCGAAGCAGACGATCCTCATCCAGAACCCGCTCGCGGTGACCAATACCTCGAAGAACGCCGCAGCCGCGCAGGCCTTCGCCAAGTACCTGCTGTCCCCGGCAGGTCAGACGCAGTGGGCCTACCTCGGCTACCGCCCCACCCGTCCAACCATCGCTGCGAAGTTCCGCAAGAAGTTCCCCGTGCCGACGCAGCTGTTCACGATCCAGTACGTCGGTGGCTGGGACCAGGTGGCCAACACCTTCTTCAGCACCTCGACGTCCTCGCCGGGCATCGTCACGAAGATCGAGTCCTCGCTCGGTCAGAGTACGTCGTCGAGTTAGCGGCACGAGATCCGAGTAAGCGGGGAAGACGGAGCATTGGCCGCATCACCGGCCACCGTGTCACCACGGTCGACGAGGCCAGGCGCCGATCCGGCGCCCGGCCTTCGTCGCGCTCGCACCGGCCTCGGCCCACGCCTGATGCGGGGTGCTCCGGGGCCCGCCCTGGCCGCGACGTACCTGAGCCTGCTCGTCCTGCTCCCGATAGCCGCGATCTTGTCGAAAGCGTTCGACGGCGGGGTCGGCGCGTTCTGGAGGGAGGTCACCCAGACCGAGACGCTCGCGGCGTTGAAGCTGACCATCATCACCTCGCTGATCGTCGTCGCCGTCAACAGCGTGGCCGGAACTGCCATCGCGTGGCTGTTGGTACGTGACCGGAGGTTCGCGCTCAACAAGGTGATCGGCGCGCTCGTGGACCTGCCGTTCGCACTGCCGACCGTCGTGGCCGGCGTCGTCCTGCTCAGCATCTACGGCGCGGGCAGCCCCGTCGGCATCGACGTCGCCTACACACGCGCAGCCATCGTCGTAGCACTGGCCTTCGTGACGCTCCCCTTCTCAGTGCGCTCGGTCCAGCCGGTACTCGCCGCGCTCGACACCGACACCGAGGAGGCCGCCGCGTCGCTCGGCGCCACGCCGTGGACGACGTTCCGGCGCGTCACGCTTCCGAGCCTCCTGCCGGCCATCCTCACCGGTGCCGGCCTCGGCTTCGCCCGAGCGGTCGGCGAGTTCGGCTCGGTGACGCTCTTCTCGGGCAACCTCCCCTTCAAGACCGAGGTCGCGGCCGTGCGGATCTTCGGGCTCATCGACAGCGACTCGTTGCCCGCGGCTGCCGCGGTATCTCTCGCGCTGTTCATCGTGTCGCTCGTCGTGCTCACGCTCTTCAGCCTGCTCCGACGGCGGCTGTTGCCCGTGGAGGCGGACTCGTGATCAGCCGCTGGCTGCTCCGAGCGTTCGGCTTCGGCTACGTCGGCTTCCTCGTGGGGATCCCAGTCGTCGCCGTCGTGTGGCGCGCGCTCGCGCCGGGGTTCTCGAGCGCCTGGCACTCGGTCGACACGCCCGCCGGGATCCACGCCCTCGAGCTCACCCTCGAGTCCGCGGCGATCGCCGTCGTGCTCAACACCCTCTTCGGCGTCGGCGTCGCGCTCATCCTCGCCCGCCACCGCTTCCCGGGAGCGTCGGTCGTCGAGATGCTCGTCGACCTCCCCCTGTCGCTTTCGCCGGTCGTCGTCGGCCTCGCGCTCACGCTCTTCTACTCCTCGCGCCAGGGCTGGATCGGGGGCTGGCTCACGGCGAGAGGCATCGAGGTGATCTTCGCCTTCCCCGGGATCGTCCTCGCATCGGCATTCGTCTCGCTCCCGTACGTCGTCCGCGAGGTGCTGCCCGTGCTGCAGGAGCTCGGGACGGACTCCGAGAGAGCAGCCGAGACGCTCGGCGCCGGCCCGTTCACGGTGTTCTTCCGCATCACGCTCCCGGCGATCCGGTGGGGCCTCGCGTACGGCGTGCTGCTCACCACGGCCCGGATCCTCGGGGAGTTCGGCGCCATGAGCGTCGTGTCGGGCAACATCGTGGGCCAGACCCAGACCTTCACGCAGTTCGTGAGCGCCTACTTCACGAACTACGACCCCGCCGGGGCGTACGCTGGAGCGCTCGTGCTCGGCCTGATCTCGATGTTCATCCTGGCCGCATTGAGCGTGACGCGCTCGAGAGGAGAGAGGTTCAGTTGAGCATCGAGGTCACCTCACTCGCGAAGAGCTTCGGGAGCTCGGTTGCCGTCGAAGACGTGAGCTTCGAGGTCCCGGCCGGCTCGCTCATGGCCCTGCTCGGCCCGAGCGGTGGCGGCAAGTCGACCGTCCTGCGGATGATCGCGGGCCTCGAGGTCCCCGACGCCGGAACGGTGCGGATCGACGGCGAGGACGTGACGAGGCTCCCGGCGCGCTCGCGTGGCATCGGCTTCTGCTTCCAGCACTACGCGCCGTTCCGCCACATGACCGCGTGGGAGAACGTCGCGTTCGGCCTGAAGATCCGTCACCGTCCGAAAGCCGAGATCGCCGCTCGTGTCGCGGAACTGCTCGAGCTGGTCCGACTCTCCGGGTTCGCCGACCGCTACCCGTCGCAGCTCTCCGGCGGCCAACGTCAGCGCATGGCGCTCGCCCGGGCGCTCGCCGTAGAGCCGCGGGTGCTCCTGCTCGACGAGCCGTTCGGCGCGCTCGACGCCCAGGTCCGCAAGGAGCTCAGAACCTGGCTCCGCGAGCTGCACGAGAAGGTCGCCGTGACGACCGTCCTCGTGACCCACGACCAGGAAGAGGCGATGGAGGTCGCAGACCAGATCGCTGTCATCCGCGAGGGAAGGCTCGAACAGGTCGGCACGCCGGCCGAGTGCTACGACCACCCGGCGAGCGAGTTCGTGCTCACCTTTCTCGGGCCGGCCACCAGGATCAACGGCGCCTGGGTCCGCCCGCACGACCTCGCGCTGTCGCTCGAGGACCGGCCAGGCGCGCGACGTGGCACGGTCGAGCGCATCGTCCGCCTCGGCTTCGAGACCCGGGTCGAGGTCGTGCTCGACGACGGAACCGACACCTGGGTCCAGCTCGCCGGCCGTGCGCTCGACGAGCTCGCCCTATCCCTCGGCGCTCGGGTCTATGTCTCGATGGAGCATGCGCGGGACTTCTCGGCGGTGGCGAGCTCGCCGACCGTCTAGGTCTAGGTCGGCCGCCGGCGCTGGCGTCGCCGCGCGGTGCAAGCGCGATCGACGAGCGGTGTGCCGCTACTATCCGGAGCGTGACCTCCACCTGCTGCGTCGCGCCCTAGAGGGCGATCGTGCACATCTCGGCGAAGGTCGACTACGCGGTGCGGGCGCTCGTCGCGCTCGCTGCGGCCGGTGGCGGCCCCGTCGCGGGCGCCACGCTCGCGAAGGAGCAGGACCTGCCCGCAAAGTTCCTCGAGGGGATCCTGGCCGAGCTGCGACGATCGGGCATCGTCGGCAGCCAGCGGGGAGCCGAGGGCGGCTATCGCCTGGCGCGTCCAGCAGCACAGATCTCGGTCGCCGACGTGATCCGCGCCATCGACGGGCCACTCGCGGAGATCCGAGGGGAACGTCCCGAGGCGACGGCGTACATCGGCGCGACCAAGCATCTCCAGGACGTCTGGATCGCCGTGCGTGCGAGCCTTCGTGCCGTCCTCGAGCGGACAACTCTCGCGGACATCGCTAACGGCCAACTGCCTGCGAACGTACGCCGTCTCGCCGCCGACCCGGACGCCTGGATTCCCCACTGAGGCTGAATTCCCCGCCGGATCGTCCACTGGGCTAGTGGCACACCGAGCCGGCGGCGTCTCGGTCCTTGGTCCCCGGGTCAGATGACGCGTCGCTCTGCTGTGAGCTCGCTCGGCGTGTCGCCGGTGTTGACGGTGGCGCTCGGCTCGAACAGCAGCACCGTCGTCTCGGTCTCCGCATAGGGCTGGTGGAGGAGCCCCCGCTGAACAACGTAGGTGTCTCCCGGCTGAAGGACGACCTCTGCTTCGTCCATGCGAATTCTGAGGCACCCCGAGAGGACGAGGAAGAACTCGTCGGTCTCGACGTGTCTGTGGCGAGTGAACTCGCCTTGGACCTTGACCACTCGGACGTCATAGTCGTTGACCACCGCAACCGTTCGTGGCGACCAGTGCTCGGTGATCGACGACAACACGGCGTCGACGTTGCGGGCGTCGACGTTGCGGGCGTCACCGCGCGCGTCGGAGCTGTCCATGAGGCCATGCTGCCACGCGGTCCCGTCGGTCACGATGCTCGTCGGCGGCGATGCTCAACGGAAGTCCCTCGAGCGCTCGACGCTGAGCGAGAGCTCGAGCGCCTCGACCCGCTCTGCGACGATGCTCACCGCCTCGGCGACACGCTCGAGCCGCCCCCGGACGACGAGCGCCGGCGAACCGGACAGGATCGTCCGGTAGCGGGCCCAACAGCCCGGGGAGCAGATGACGTTCACCACCCCCGTCTCGTCCTCGAGGTTCAAGAACACCGTCCCCCCGGCGGTCCCGGGGCGCTGACGATGGGTCACGATCCCCGCGACGGTCACCCTGCCCTCACCCTCGCCGCGCACGAGTGCAGCGGCGGAGCTCACCCCGGTGCGATCGAGGCTCTCCCGCAGATGGTCCAAGGGGTGCCCGTCGCTCGTGACCCCGGTCGCCCAGAGGTCGGCCGCCGTCGTCTCGACGTCCGTCATCTCCGGCAGCCGCGGTGCCTCGACGCCGACGACGATGCCGGGAAGGCGCGCTCCGCGCGCTGCGAGAGCGCCCGCCGCCCATAGCGCCTCCCTGCGCGTGCGGCCGGTGCCCGATCCACTGCTCCGATCACCCTCGAGGGGCGGGAGGCCGGTACAAGCGCCGGCGGTGGCGAGCGCCTCGAGCTGGGGTCGGGAGGCCTCGCTGCGCCTCGCCAGGTCCTCGAGGCTCGCGTACGGGCGACCGTCGGCGATCCTCGCCGCGAGGTCCGTCCCGATGCCCCGTACCGAGGAGAGCCCGAGACGGACCGCTACCGCGCCCGCTTTGCCCTGCTCTCCGGGATCGCCCGGGATCTCGACGAGGCTCGCCCCGGCCGTGCTCTCGTTCACGTCGGGCCCGCGCACGACGACCCCGTGCCGCCTCGCGTCGGCCACGAGACTCTGGGGGGACCAGAAGCCCATCGGCTGGGAGTCGAGCAGCGCCGCGAGGAACACCGCTGGGTAGTGGCACTTGAACCACGCCGAGGAGTAGACGAGGTAGGCGAACGAGACGGCGTGCGACTCCGGGAAGCCGAAGTTGGCAAACGCTGCGAGCTGGTCGTAGATGGCATCCGCGATATCGCTCCCGACGCCGCGTTCGGCCATCCCGGCATAGAGCCGATCCCGTAGGCGCTCCATACGCTCCGCCGACCGCTTCGACCCCATGGCCTGGCGGAGCTGGTCCGCCTCGACGGCCGAGAAGCCGGCGACATCGATGGCGATCTGCATCAGCTGCTCCTGGAACAGCGGCACGCCGAGGGTCTTGGCGAGCGCCGGCTCGAGGAGGGGATGGAGGTAGCGCACCTCCTCCTCGTGGTTGCGTCGTCGGAGGTAGGGATGGACCGAGCCGCCTTGGATCGGTCCCGGGCGGATGAGGGCGACCTCGACCACGAGGTCGTAGAAGCACGTCGGGCGCAGCCTCGGGAGCGTCGCCATCTGCGCCCTGCTCTCGACCTGGAACACTCCCATTGAATCGGCCCGCGAGAGCATCTCGTAGACGAGGCCGTCCTGGGGGATCGTCGCGAGGTCGAGGGTCATGGCGTAGTGGGCCTCGGCGAAGTCGACCATGCGGTGCAGCGCCTCGAGCATCCCGAGACCCAGCAGGTCGAACTTCACCAGCCCGACCTCGGCGCAGTCCTCCTTGTCCCACTGGAGCACGGTCCGACCCTCTCGCCTCGCCCACTCGACCGGGCAGACGGCCACGACCGGGCGGTCACAGATCACCATCCCTCCGGAGTGGATGCCGAGGTGGCGGGGATAACCGTCCAGCTCGGCGGCGAGCCGGAGCACCTCGGGCGGGATGTCGTGTCCGGAGGAGGCATCCGCCTTGTGGCCGGACCGGGCTCCGTCGCCGTTGTCCGCGGGCATAGGCGGCGCGCCGAAGAAGCTGCCGACCTGCTTCGACCAGGTGTCGAGGGCCCCGGGTGGATAGCCGAGCGCCCGGCCGACGTCACGGACCGCCGAGCGAGGGCGATAGGTGATCACATTGGCTACCTGGGCCGCGTGCTCACGGTCGTAACGGTCGTAGACGTAGGCGATCACCTCGTCGCGCCGGCCGGACTCGATGTCGAGGTCGATGTCGGGCGGTCCCTCCCGAGCAGGCGACAGGAAGCGCTCGAACAGCAGGCCGAGGCCGACCGCGTCGGCATTGGTGATGCCGAGGGCGTAACAGACCGCGGAGTTCGCCGCGGAGCCACGACCCTGGCAGAAGATGTTCGAACGCCGGCAGTGCTCGACGATGTCCCAGACGACGAGGAAGTAGCCGGGGAAGTCGAGCTGCTCGATGACGACGAGCTCCCGGTCCATCTGCTCCCACGCGCCCGGCACCCGCTCGGCGTTGCGCGGACCGTAGCGCCGGACGCCACCCTGCTCCACGAGCGCCCGGAGAAAGGTCGCCTCGTCGTGGCCGTCGGGCACCGGGTAGGGCGGCAGTCCCGGGGCGACGAGGCCGAGGTCGAACGCGCACGCCCGGCCGATCTCGGCCGCTTGCTCGACCACTCCGGGATAGCGCCTGAAACGACGCGCCTGCTCGGCGCCGGAGCGCAGCGTCGCTGCGGCCCAGGCCGGCAGGTAGCCCTCGACCTCCCTGAGACTGCTGCGGGCACGGATCGCCGCCAACGCTGTCGAGAGCGGGTAGCGCGCAGCGGTCGCGTAGTGAGCGTTCGCCGTCGCGACAAGGGTCACACCTGCCTGGGCGGCGATGGCAGCGAGGGCGTCGTTGCGTGCGCTGTCGATCGGGGACCCCTGGTCGAAGAGCTCCACGGCGACGTTCTCGCGACCGAAGGCCTCGACCAGACGCGCCAGCTCGCGCGCCGCCGCAGCCGGGCCGAGACGTTCGAGCGCACTCGGTACCGCACCGTGACGACAGCCCGTGAGCACGCACCATCTCCCGCCGTGGGCCTCCGACAGCTCGGCGAGCGAGTATGCGGGACGCCCCTTCTCCCCTCCTGCAAGGTGCGCCCTCGCTATTGCCGTCGACAGTCGGGAGTAGCCCTCGGGATCACGGGCGAGCACGACGAGGTGGGTGGCGTCCGGATCGATCGCGCCGGCACGCGCGCCGGCGCGCCTCGGGCCGGCAGCGACGGAGCGGCTGGGACGGCCCTCGGCCGCCGAGGCGGACGGGAGGCCGAGCTCGGCCCCGAAGATCGTCGGGAGGCCGACGGACCGAGCCGCCGTAGCGAAGCGGACGACGCCGTAGCAGCCGTCATGATCGGTGAGAGCCAGAGCCTCGAGGCCGAGACGAGCGGCCTCCTCGGCCAGCTCCTCGGGAGGGGACGCACCGTCGAGGAAGCTGAAGTTCGAATGGCAGTGCAGCTCGGCATAGGCGGGGCCCTCCTCCCCGCGCCCGCCTCTCCGGGCTGGACCGGAGATGGTGGCCGGAGCGCTCCGGGACCGGGACCAGGCTGTGGCGCCGTCACCCGGCGGGTGGTGGACGTCACGGCGCCCGGAGAGACGCCGCTCGAGCTCGGACCACGGGACGATCGGGTTGAACGTTCCCACCGTCCGACAGTATCGAACATATGTTCGACGTGCCAGAGCGAGAACGCCGTCTGGGATCCGCCGCGAGCGACCGGCACCGGGCGCGCCTCGCGGAACCGTCTCGAAGTTCCTGGCCGAGTGCCCATGAGTTCGACACTGTCATGGCGTCGGAACTGGGTGCACAATGCACTACAACGAAGTGCGACTACAACGAAAGGAGCCACCATGCCTGCACGAGACCGCGCCCCGATCGGCGCACCCTGCTGGGTGGACCTGATGACCTCCGACACCGCACGCAGCCGGACCTTCTACGGCCTGCTGTTCGGTTGGATCGCGGTGGAGCCCAACGAGGCGTTCGGCGGGTACTTCAACTACACGAAGGACGGCGTCCGAATCGCCGGATGCATGGCCAGCATGCCCGACGCCCCCGTGACCGACGCGTGGTCGGTGTACCTGGCGAGCGACGACGCCAGGAAGACCGTCGACGTAGCGGTCGCAAACGGA
>JAODBO010000129.1 GCA_025464005.1 Acidimicrobiaceae bacterium
GCCCGCAAGGAATGCGCCAGTACGCGCCGTTTCCGTTCGATCTGGCCGCGCTTGTCGCGAGTGTCGAGTACCGGCCCGGCTGGACCATCAAGCTCGTCGATGTCGAGCGCGACCCGGCCGACACGCATGGTCACTCCGCTGGTGGCCTGACGCTCATCATCACGACGTGCGGCTACAACAGCTACCACCCGGACCGCGGCGAGCACTACCGCGTGAACCACTACTCGATCGTCCCGGCGGCGACCTACAACCGAGCTAGCTGGCTCCGCTGGCTGTTCGAGCAGTTCCTGCTGGTGGAGCGCCACGAGGCGATGGAGTTCTTTTCCGTCACGGTGCCCCATCCTGACGACGGACTCCCTGTCCGCAAGCGCCCCTTCGCCCCGACCCACGGCCCAGGAGACGACCCGTACATCGTCCACGAGGCTGCCTCCGCGATCCAGACCGCTACGTCGTTCCGAGGCGAGATCAATGCCTAGTCCCGCCGTCATGAGCCGTTCCGCCGTGCTTTCTGACGACGGTCTGTACCGCTACGAGCTAACCCGAGCGTGGGAACCGTTCGGCTCGCGCATGGTGTTCGTGATGCTCAACCCGAGCACGGCGGATGCCGTTGTCGATGACCCGACGATCCGTAGGTGTATGGGGTTCGCTCGCCGAGAGGGTTATAGAGGGATCAAGGTCGTCAACCTCTTTGGTCTGCGCGTGACGCGCCCAGTGCACCTGTTCGACGGGACGATCGCCAACGACCCGAACGGCCTGGCTAACGCGATCGCCGTCGAGGGCGCGATCGACCGCGCCCGCGACGCGGGCGCTCCCGTGGTCCTGGCCTGGGGGGCGCTCCCTCGCCGGCGCTGCCACGAATCCGAGGCGTACGGCGTGATCTCCAGCCTCTACGCAAGCAAACCATTCGACTCACTCCCGTTCCGGTGCCTCGGTAAGACGGCTGACGGCTCGCCGCGCCATCCGCTGTACGTGAGGGCCGATCAACCATTGGAGATTTGGCCGTGAGCACCGACCTGTCCACCTATGTAGCCCGACGACGCGCGCTGCTCGCAGAGGCAACAGCGCGGCCGTGGTTCAGTACTCGCTATGGCCGTCCAGATTACCCCGAGTGCCACGGAATCGAGGCGTGGTCCGTCGAGTTCCCCGCTGGTGTCTGCTTGGCCAAAACGGAGCGCGGTCACCCTGCTGAAGATGCCAGCGCCATCGTCGCCCTAGTGAACGACGCCGACCGGGTACTCGACGTGGTGGAAGCGGCAGCGCGCGTCGTGCGATGGATGGCAAAGGACCGCTACACGCAGGTGGAGAAAGTCGACGGCGGATCCGCTCTGGTGGAAAGTCTCGACCGTCTCATCCGAGAGGCCACGTCGTGAGGTACTACATCGCCCAGTGCCAGGAGTGCCGCCCAGTTCTGCCGCTTCCTTTCGCCGAGCAAGGGAAGCGGGACGGATGGGCGAGCACACACAGCGACTTCACGGGCCATGCCGTGACGATCCGCACCGAGGACCGAGAGGAGAACAACCATGCCGAGCACTGAGCCGCACACCGATCCAGTGATGGTCGGCGAGCTGACCGAGGAGTTTTTCGGTTGGTACATCAAGGTCGCAGACATCGACCCTGTCCTCGGATGGCGCCACGTCGACCTCGTCGGTCTACGTACTTGGGAGTACCAGGGCAAAAGGATGGTGGGGCTCATAGTCAAAGATGACGGCCCCTGTGGTCGGCTCGAACTCCACTACAGCGACAACACGCCGTGCGTGCTGATTAAGCCGATCACCTCGAAGGCAAAGCGAGCGGCAAAGGAGCGAGCACATGCCGAGCACTGAGCCGGACCTGGACCTGGTGAGTGAAGCGATCGAGATCCTGCGCGAGCTGACCGACGAATGGGATCACGCGACGACGACGCGGCACGACCCGACGCGCAAGCCCATTCCCGAGCGGATCATCATCGACGCCTTCCCGGGCCTCATCGCCTCAGCGCGCCGGGGAGCCGAAGCGGTCGAGCTGCTGCGCCAGCATCGCGAAGCCGTCGAGCGCGGCGTGCACCTGGCGGACCCGGAATCGCACGCCTGGATCGTCGGGCGAGACGCGCTGCTCGACGCCTCCTCTAGCGCTACTACGGGCGAAGGGGCGGCACCTGGCCACGTCCGCTACCTGCTCGACCGGCTACGGGCAGCTACCTTGCAACTCGATCGCTATCCCTGGAGCGGTCGCTCGCTGACGCCAAGGCCGAGATCCGCGGCTACAAAGCCAGACTGGAGATGGCGCTCGACGCGCTTAAAACGCTGAAATCATCTCCGCCAGCGGTCCTTGGAGAGGGAGAGACGTGAGCTATGACATCGCAGTCGCCGTTGGCGCCCCGTTGGTCGCCTACCTGGTGGTAGCGCTCACCGGCTACTGCTACCTGCGGAATCGCTTCCCGTCGCTGCCCCAGCCACCCTTTTGGCTCGGCTACTTCCGCTACATCACCTGGCGCTACTACCGCGACGGCCGGTGGCTCCGGAAGCACCCCTGAAACGCGCAACCGCTCGCCCGCGTGAACGGACGAGCGGAGCGGGATCGCCTTGGCCGGGCAGTCCCAGCGTATCGATCAGGAGTGTGCGAGTGGCGGATGATGCGACCCGAGCGACCGAACAGCAGTGGCGCGAGCTGCTGAGCCAGTGCGGCGCGCTCGCCGACGAGCTCGCTACGCACGGGACGGCGGCGTTCAACGCTGGCACGCGCCCGGCCGATGGCTACCCCTCAGGCTCGATGCCGGACTCGGCGATCGCGAAAGGCCGCGTCTCGGACCCGACCGGCTGGACGGTCGAGCGCCACTCCACGGCCAAGCATCAATGGTGCAAGGAGCACGAAACGGAGGACTGCCCGGACTGTCACGGAACGCTCGTGCTCCACGGCTCCCCGTGCGCGAGCTGCACTGACACCTGGCTAGTCATGCCCGGCGCTATCCGCCGCATGGTGACCGAGACGGCCGATGCCTGCAACCGGGTCGCCTCGGCCCACTACCAGAGCTTCATCGCGCAAGGACTCGGGGGGGGAGAGCTGTACTCAGTCGTCGAGAAGTCCGACGCGTGGGTCGATCTCGTGGTGAAGCTCTCGCGCGGCATCGACGCGCTGAAGGCGTGCGCCAGAGACGTGAGAGATGCTCCGAAGACTCCGGAGTCACTAGCGGCTCGACGCCAGATGGAACGAGAGCTGCTCGATGCTTCGAACCGTCTGCGGACAGCGACAAGCGCGATGCGAGACATGCTCCCAACGCCGATCCCGGAGAAGGCCCGCGAGGTCTGTCCAGGGTGCGGGACACCGCGCGACATCGTCACGTACTTCGGTCAGATCCCGCAGTACTGGGTGGTGAGCGAAGGTAAGTGCCGCGAGTGCGTCCTGCGACCTACTCGCGTGGCGAAGGGACCGCAGCAACCAGGGAATGCGAGGGCGCAGAAGCGCGCCAGAGCGAGGCGAGCGTCATGAACCACTGGAAGCAGCGAGCGCTCAAATCCGAGGCTGAGACAGTCAAGTGGTGGAACGCCTACCTCGACGCGGCGGAAGAGCGAACCATTGCACAGGTGAGGCTCATCGAGGTCGAACACCGACTCGCCGACGTCCAGAACGAGCTGAACGAAATAACCCCAGGTGCTTGACATGAACCACACCGCTGTGATTCACTTCCGCTCAGTCTCAGAGCCGTGACCCGATGAGCGATCACCCGTCGGACCCGATCACTCCACTACTCCAGGGAGCCATCGCAACTCACGAGCTGTTCGCCAGCTACGTTACGGCCGGCTTCACTCCTGACCAAGCGCTCGCTCTCGTCGTGTCGTTCGTGCACGCCATGATCATGAGACAGGCGTAGTCGTGACGTGCGAGTGGTGCGGCACGGAGTTCGAGGCTCCGAATCGACGTGGCCCCAAACCCCGCTACTGCCGACGCAGCCATCGCCAGCGAGCCTTTGAGCAGCGACGGACAGGACGGCTGATAGCCGAAGCGATCAGCTCACGACCGGAACGCCCATGACCATCCGAACGAGAGACGGCAGAGGGCGAGCAACGCGCTCAAAGGTCACGGCCGAGCTGGATGCCAAGGCAGCTGATCTCCGGTCACGGTCGATGTCCTACCGTCAGATCGCGGCGGAATTGGGATGCTCAGTCTCGGTCGCCTACGACGCAGTGCAGCGCGGCATGGCCATGGTCCCGCTCGAGGGTGCAGCGGAGGCCAAGCGCCAAGAGCTCGCCAAGCTGGACCGGATCGAACGGCACCTGCTCGGCGTCATGGAACGCGAGCACATCACCGTCTCTCACGGCAAGGTCATCGACATCGACGGTATCCCAGTGCTCGACGACGGACCGGGCGTCCAGGCTGCCGTGTCGCTGCTGCGCGTCATGGAACGCCGGGCCAAGCTTCTCGGACTCGACGCTCCGTCGCGTTCCGAGGTCAAGGTGATCACCGAGGACGAGGTGGACGCCGAGATCAAGCGCCTGGAGGCCGAGCTTGCTTCGGATCGAAGCACCGCCTGACAAGGTCCGGCGTCTAGCGGAGCTGCAACGGCTGAAGGCCGAGCAGAAGCGCCAGCGCAGCGAGAAGTACGCGAGCGACCCGGTCGGCTTCATCACGGATCGCCTCGGCGAGATCGCCTGGTCCAAGCAGGCGGAGATCATCGAGTCCGTCCGCGACCACCGCCGTACCGCCGTGCGGTCGTGTCACGCGATCGGGAAGTCCCACATCGCAAGCCGCACCGCGGCGTGGTGGCTCGACTCCTGGCCTGCCGGCGAGGCGTTCGTCGTCTCGACCGCTCCGACCTTCGAGCAGGTCCGAGCCGTGCTCTGGCGCTACATCGGTCAGGTGCATCGAAAGGCTGGCTTACAGGGCCGGGTCAACCAGACCGAGTGGTGGATCGGCGAGGAGTTCGTCGGCTTCGGTCGCAAACCGGCCGACACGAATGAAGCGGCGTTCCAAGGCATCCACGCCCGGCGCGTGCTCGTCATCCTCGACGAGGCATGTGGCATTCCGCGCCAGCTCTGGCTGGCGGCCAACTCGCTCGCAGCGAACGAGGACAGCCGGATCCTCGCCATCGGCAACCCCGACGACCCGCAGAGCTACTTCGCCGCCGTCTCCACCCCCGACAGCGGGTGGCACCAGATCGCCGTCTCCGCATTCGACACGCCGAACTTCACTGGCGAAGTGGTCCCACCGGAGGTCGCGGCCGAGCTGATCGGCCCGATCTACGTCGAGGAGATGGCGAAGGACTGCGGCCCCGAGTCCGGCCCGTACCTCTCGAAGGTGCTCGGCCAGTTCGCTCCGGACTCGGACGACGGCGTGGTCCTGCTCTCGGCCGTCCGCGCGTGCCAGCACGCCGAGCCCGTCGAGTACGACGACGACGAGCTGCTCCCAATCGAGCTCGGCTGGGACGTCGGTGCCGGCGGTGACAAGTCCGTCGTGCGCGAGCGCTGTGGAGTGCGTGCCGGACGGGTCTGGTACCCGAAGGGTGCCGACACAATGGCCCAGTGCGGTGAGGTCCTGGAGATCATCGCCGAGACCGGCGCCACGGCGATCAAGATCGACACGATCGGCATTGGTCACGGCGCGGGTGACCGCATGGCCGAACTCGGCCGCGAAGGCGCCCACGATGCTGACGTCGTCCGAGTGAACGTCGGCGAGTCGTCGACTCGTCCGGAGCGCTTCCCGAAGCTGCGTGACCAGTTGTGGTGGGAGGTCGGCCGCCGGCTGTCCACGGACCACGCCTGGGACCTGTCCGCATGCGACGAGGCGACCGTCGCCCAGCTGACCGCGCCGAAGTATGCACTCGACAGCTCTGGCCGGATCAAGGTCGAACCGAAGGCCGAAACGAAGAAACGCCTCGGTCGCTCCCCCGACGAAGCGGACGCTCTCCTCCTGGCCTTCCATCACCGGTCGAAGCGGAAGGGCGCTCGCATGACCTACGCAGGCCGCGCTCGATGATCGTCGCTCTCGTCGCTCTGATCGCCGTAGCAGCCGTTATGGCGGGAGCGTTGGTCGGCATGGCCGTCCAGGCTGCTCGCACCGATCGTCTGCTGGTACGCATGACGCCCGACGAACTGAAGGCACTCGCCAAGAGGGTCCGAGCACGAAAGAGGTGAGTTCATGAGCATATGGACGCGCCTCGCCTCCGGTCACCGCGCCACACCGACGACCACCTCCGGGCGCAAGCTCCCTGGTCTCGGCGCTGGGCTCGGGATGACGATCAAGCAGCCGAGCGGTGGATCGCTCGCCGCGACGCAGTCCGTCACCTACGCCACGCCGGGCCAGCCGAAGTATCCCGAGTGGGATGCCCAGCTCGCCACGCGGGACTACCTGGCGAACATCTACGTCATGCGGTCCTTCCGCGTCATCGCCGACACCATCGCCGGGTTGGCGTTCCAGACTGGACTGGACCCGGAGAACCCCTCGGACCACGGCGCATCACCTCTGTCCCAGCTGCTCGGACCTGCGAGTCCCCAGGCACCGGGTGGACCGAACAAGCTCACCTCGAGTCGAGCCATGTGGGCGTGGTCGATCGTCCAGTACCTCGTCACGGGCCGTCTCGGCTGGGAGCAGCAGCGCGACCCCGCGACGAGGGCCTTCGACGGCAACAAGGCCGGCCAGATCTTCGCCCTGTGGCCGCTCGTCTGCGCTTGCCTCGCGCCCGTCCCAGCTCCGGACGGCGCGCCACGGTGGTTCGATGGCTTCGAGTACCAGACCCCGCGCGGCAAGCGTGACATGACCGCCGACAAGGTGTTCTACGCGTGGCGGGCGAGCGCGAAGGACTGGCGCGAGCCCGAATCTGCCCTGCAGGCGATGCAGACCTCGATCTCGATCGTCAACGGGATCAACGCGTACATGTGGTCGCTCCTGAAGAACGACATGGTCGCGAGCAAGATCATCATCAGCCCGCCCTTCGACGAGGACGACCAGCGGCGCGCGTGGCAGGACCAGTTTGTCTCGGAGTTCTCGGGCTTCGACAACGCCGGGAAGTCCATCTTCGCCGAAGCGGAGCAGGACATCGACGAGACAACCGGTAAGGCGCTCGACAATGCCAATGCCAAGGTGCAGGTCATAGACCTCGCTCAGACCGGCATCAACGCCCAGCTGATGGAGATGCTCAAAGAGGGCAAGATCGACATCACCATCGGCACGGGTGTGCCGATCTCTCTGCTGGGCAACGCGTCCCAGCGGACCTATGCGAACGCCGACAGCGAGTACCGGAACTTCTGGACGATCACCGTCCTGCCGCTGCTCTCCGAGCTCCAGGACCCGGTCAACGTCCAACTGGCACCGCAACTCGGCGATGAGGTCGGGTGGTTTGACCTCTCCCGCGTCGTCGCCTTGCAGCCGCCTTCGGTCTTCATGCCGCCGGCCGTGACCGACATGATCGACGCAGGCGTGATCACCCCGGACGACGTGGCGAACATCCTCAACCTCCCGTCGCTGGAGAACCCGTCCGAGGACGCCGCAACAGCGCCTGTAGGCGAAGAGGCGATCCAGTCCGGGGCGATGGGTGGCCGCTCATGGACCCAGCAACACGAGGGCTACCGGGCCGTGCACCACGGCATGCGCCTCGCGCCGAACGTCTTCGCTGAGCGCAAGCCGCTGAACACCCACACGCTGAAGTCTGGCGTCTGGAAGGTCGTGCGCAGGCGTGAGCGCGTCGTCACCTCGGGTCATCGCGCCGAAGTCCCCCAGCTGGCTACGGAGGTTGTGACCACGGTGGAGCGGATGCGTCGCCGTCGTCAGATGGGCTACCGCTCGTCGAGTGTGGGCGTGTCTGGCATCGCGGTCAAGGCCCAGGACACCGGCCGGGTGCTCATGCTCCAGCGAGCGCTGGACGACACCGATCCGGCGAGCGGCAAGCTTGAGTTCCCCGGCGGCCACGTCGAAGCCGGCGAGGACAGCCAAGACGCCGCCCAGCGGGAATGGCAGGAGGAAGTCGGCATGCCGTTGCCAGTCGGCAACGTCGCCGGCTCCTGGACGAACGGGATCTACCGCGGCCACGTCCACGTCGTACCCGCCGAATCGGGCGTTGTGATCAACCCGGACCGGCCGAAGGTGCGCAACCCGGACCACCCACGGGGCAAGTACCAGGAGACGGCCGTGTGGATGGACCCCGACCACATTTCCGACAACCCCGCCGTGCGCGACGAGGTGAAGTCCTCAGCGTCGACCTGGCTACCCGTCGTGAAGGCCGCGCAGTCGACCGAGGGCGTGCGGTCCGACTTCGGCTCGTGGTTCGACGCGAACTCGGAGCGGCTCGAAGCCCTGGTGTCGTGATGGACCTGGCTCACGAGGTCGCGGCCGCGCTGGTGCACGACGGTCACAACGAGGCCGACGCGGAGCAGCTGGCAGCGGGTGTGGTCATGAACTGGGCTGCCGGCCGGGGCAAGGTGAACCCGGCGACGCGCGCTCGCGCCGTGGCAGCGCTCGCGCATGGCAGGCGGGACACCGTCACCGAGCAGACCTCAGCCGCGGCGCTGCTACCGAAGGGTCCATCGCCCAAGCAGTCGAAGGCGATCACAGCGCGTGCCCACTCGAAGGGTGACCCGAACGCGCCTCACGCCTTCCGGGGGCCGGATGTCTACCACTGCACCCTGTGCGGCCTGAACGCCGGAGCGGCGATCCACAGCGCCCGCGAGCGCTCGGAGGGCAAGCGCTCGAGCGACGGATACCCCGCGGCGGCGGCACTGTTCCTCGCCCACGGGGCACAGATCGAGGCGCAGCTGCACACGGCGATGACCGGAGTGTTTGCCAAGCAGCGCGCTGCCACTCTTTCCCGGCTGAAGGGCCGCCGCGGCAAGTCGATGCTCTCTGGTGTCCGCTCGCAACCACCGCAGAATCCGCCCCCCAACCAGCCGCCGCCTCCCACTGTGCCGCCAGTTCCCGCGGTACCGCTGCCGAACGTCGCGCAGATCTTCGACGCCGACCACTGGCGGACGAAGACCGCCGAAGCGGTGCAGCCGGTGCTCGACAAGGCCGGCGAGCTGAGTGTCGCCCGCGTCCGTGGCCAGCTCGCCAACGCGCTGCAGGAGGGGACGGTCGAGTCCGGGTCGCTGGCCGCGGTAGGGATGGTGCTCCGCTCCCGTGCGAACCAGATGGCCGCGGACGTGACCGAGACGACCTTCACCGCGATCGAGAACGAGCTCGCCGAAGGTTTGGAGTCCGGCGAGAACATCAACGCTCTCGCCTCTCGCGTCGAAGCCGTGTTCGATCAGGCGGGCAGATCCCGCGCCCAGACGATCGCGCGAACCGAGGCTCACGGAGCGCTCAACTCCGCGGCGAATGCCTATGCCACGCACCTACCGGTCGGCATCGTCGCCCGCAAGGTCTGGCTCGCCCACCACGACACCCGGACACGTCCGACGCATCGGGTTGCGGGGGCCAGCTACTCTGCCGGCATCCCGCTCACCGAGCCGTATCTGGTTGGCGACTTCCCGATGCAGTACCCAGGCGATCCCGCCGCTCCGCCGGACGAGGTCGTGAACTGCCGATGCGGCGAGGCGTTCCTGCCCGCGGAACGCTCGCAGCCCGTCGCCTCTGTCCCGCTAGCCCAGGAGGCAGCATGACCATTATCGAAGACGGCTTTCGCACCTCCTTCGACCTCGAGGGGATCACTCACGATCTCGACGACAAGGCGCACACGGTCACCGTGGACTATCCGTTCGAGCGGATGGACGCCTACCGCTCCGACTTCGGGAAGGGCTGGTGCGACGACTACCTGGCCGGACACCGCCCGGTCATGGTCGTGCACCACAATCCTCGCGACCTGATCGGGCGCGCGGTCAGCTATCAGAACCTCGGCGACCGGGCGCAGCTCGTCGGGAAGTTCTCGGACTTCGATCGCGTCCCGCTGGCGAGCGAGTACTTCGCCCACATCCGCGACGACGAGATCCCCGGTTGGTCCTACCACTACCGCAACGGCAAGGGCATGGCGCACCCCTCGGGGATGCGCGGTGCCGTGCGGTACACGAAGGCCGACATGCCCGAGTTCGGCCCCACACCCTTTCCAGCCATCCCCGGTGCCGGCGCGGTCGGTCTTCGGAGCGAGGAGCCCGCCATGTCCGTGCCCACGATCGAGGAGCTGATCGAGCTCCAGAAGCTCGGCGTGCTGAACGACGAAGGGTTGCGCTCCGCCATCACCGAGCACTATCCGAACCTGCGTGAGCACATCACGGTGAGTACTGCACCGAAGAGCGTGCTCGCGACCCAGCAGGCACTCGAAGCGATCGTCGCCGATCTGGAGACGACGGGCCTTCGCGCGATGACGATCACGATCGGCGACGACGGCTCGGTCTCGACCGGCGGGGCCAGCGGAGATGAGGACCCGTCCACGCTCGCCTCCGCCGTGGACTCGTGCCTCGACAAGGCGGCGGAACTCGTCGCGGACCTCGACACCTCGACGCTGCCGGACAATGTCCAGGAAGCCATCTCGCTGATGCAGGCTGCCGGCGTCGCTGTCGACGAGCTGCTCGTCGTCATGGGCGTCGATGACCCAGACGCCGACGAGGGCCAGCGCTCGGCCGCCGAGATCGACGACCTCCCAGACAGCGACTTCGCTTACATCGAGGACGGTGGGACCAAGGACGGATCGGGCAAGACGATCCCGCGCAAGTTCCGTCACTACCCGGTCCAGGACAAGGCGCATGTCCAGAAGGCGCTGCAGCTCAACGACTCGCCGTTCTTCGCCAAGGCCAAACCGAAGATCATGGCCGCGGCCAAGAAGTTCGGCGTCGAGTCGGGACAGCGCTCCGAGGACGACCAGGCCACTGAGGCAGCAGCGCGCCTCGCCCGCCTTCGCGTCTCGTGAGGCTCGCTCAGGCGATAGTGGTGGACGACACCGTGGCGTATCGCGCGGTGGTGACCGCTCCAGACGGCACGGTGGTCTACGACGGCCCGGCACCGATCCCGAGCGAGTACATCACGATCACGCCGGAGATGGCCTTGCGTGGCGAGATGTTCTCAGTCGAGCTCTATCCAGACGGTCCTTCCGCACGGTGTAACTGATGCGCGTCGCGGTCTGGCCGAGCGACAACGCAGGATGTGGGATGTATCGCCAGCTCTTCCCGGCACGAGCGCTGATGGCCGAGGGTGCCGACGTCGCGATCGACCGCACCGGACCCGTGGTCGAATGGTCGCAGAACTGGTCGCGCCTCGAGCAGCCGCCAGCGTCCTGTCGGATCGTCAAGGTGCGCCCGTACCCGGCCGACGTCGTCGTGATGCAGCGCCCGGCACGCATGCACTGGTCCGAGATGATCCCCCATCTTCAGGCCCAGGGGATCAGGGTCGTCGTGGACGTTGACGACTTGTTCGACGCGATCCCGAAGGCGAACATCGCCGCCTACCAGGGCTACCAGCGCGGCGCGGTCCACTTCGACTACGTCGACCGGGCGTGCAAGCTCGCCGACGTCGTCACGGCAACGACTCCTGCCTTGATCCGACGCTACGGCTACGGCCACGGAGTCGTCCTGCCGAACCTCGTCCCGGAGTCGTACCTGTCGATCGAGGCGTGGGGCAAGCGCTACCGCTCGGTCGGCTGGCCGGGCGTGACCGAGACGCATCCTGGCGACCTCGAGGTGACCGCTGGGGCGATCCCACAAGCGCTCGCGGGCACGAAGTGGGGATTCCACTGCATCGGCACCGGGAACGGCGTGGCGAAGGCCCTGGGGCTGCGAGAAGTCAACTCCACGGGGATGGTCGACTTCGATCAGTACGCCATGGCCGTCGCTGAGTTGGAGATCGGCATCGTCCCGCTCCAGGCGAGCAAGTTCAACAAGGCGAAGAGCGCGCTCAAAGCCTCCGAGATGGCCGCGCTCGGCGTCCCGGTCGTGATGAGCCCCACTCCCGACAACCTGCGGCTCCACAAGCTCGGCGTCGGCATGGTGGCCGAGTCCCGCTCGCAGTGGCAGCGGTGCGTGTCGAAGCTGATCCGCGACCTGTCGTTCCGCGAGGACCTCGCCGGTCGCGGTCGCGAGGTCATGGCAACCCAGACGTACGAGCGCCAGAGTTCACGGTGGGCAGAGGCATGGCAGGATAAAGCAAAGGAGCAGGCCGCGTGAAGCTCGCACTCCGAGACCTCGTTCCTTCGATGTCCGCGACGAGCGGCATCATCTGCTTTCACCAGCTCCCCCAGCCATCGAAGGGCGCGACGGCGACGTGCCCGCGCTGCGACCAGTCGTTTGTGGCAAAGAAGGTGCGGCCACCTCGCGAAGAGGGCGGCCGGTGCTGGGACTGCGGCCACGTCACGCCGCGCGGGCCGAAGCGGCCCAAGCGCTGGACATGGGTGAGGCAGGACCCCTACGAAGTCGGCGTCGCGACGACCGATCCCTCGTTGGTCGTCCCATATGTGACGCCCGAGATGATCCCGTACGTGCGGGATGTGCTCGCATGACGACCATCTCGGTCGCGATTCCCTCGATTCCTCCGCGCTCCCGCATGCTCCCCCGAGCCATCGCCTCGGTGGCCGCGCAGACCCGCCAGCCCGACCAGATCGTGGTCTCGATCGACCGCGACGGCATCGGTGCGGCGGCGAACCGCAACCGAGCGCTGGAGTCCGCGACGGGGGAGTGGGTCGCTTTCCTCGACGACGACGACGAGTTCCTGCCGGACCACCTGGAGCTGCTGCTCGCCACAGCCGAGAAGCACGGCGCCGACCTCGTCTACCCCTGGTACGAAGGCTGCAACCCGCACCTGTTCACCGTCCCGGTCGACGGCAAGCTCGTCGACCCCCTCGGCGTGCCGTGGGGGCCTGAGCTTGAGCAGCACTTCCGCACTGTGGGCAACTTCATCCCGATCACGGTCCTCGTCCGGCGTGATCTGTTGCTGAAGGTCGGCGGGTTCATCCCGAAGGGGAGCGCCGACAACCCGTGCGAGGACTGGGGCACCTGGGAGCGCCTGCTCGACGCCGGCGCGGTGTTCGCCCACTGCCCGGAGGTCACATGGCGGTGGAACGGCCATGGCAGCCACACGAGCGGGCGGAAGTGGACGGACGTCTACCGGTGACGGTCCCGACGCTCGTTCGCTCGGTCTTCGGTGACGAGGTGGTCGACCGGGACTTCCACGGTTACGAGCACGCCGTCTCGGTGCATCTCGGTGAGACGATGATCGGCTACGTCGGCGTCACGGACCGCGTGATCACGCTGATCGACTCGGCCGAGACGGTGGCCGGTATCGGCTTCGTCTGTACGCACCCGGACTGCCGCAACCGAGGCGTGATGACCTTCGCCATGAACATCGCGCACGAGGAAGCCAGACGGCGCGGCCTGTCGTTCGCCCTACTCAACACCGGAACGCCGAGGCTCTATCCCCGCTACCGCAGCGCGGCGAACCTACCGCTCGGGTGGCTCGTCTCCGAGCTCGGCGCTCTCGCTTGGCCCGACGATCTCCCCGTCAACCTCCTGGGCAGCTGGTAGCTCGATTAGTTCGATTATCTCGGCGTCGGCATGATCAGCCTTCGCGGGCACCCTGATCCACATCGCCCCTGGAGGCTAATCGGTGATCTCCATCTGCATGCCGACGCGCGGCCGGCCTGACCGGATGAGGGAACTCGTCGAGTCGATCGCCCGCACGGCGGCTGGTCCGGTCGAGGTCGTGTTCTACATCGACGACGACGACCGACCATCGCTTGAGGTGGTGCCGGAACTCCAAGACGTTCACGAGGACGTCTCGATCGCACCGGTCGTCGGTCCACGGATGGTTATGTCGGATTCCTACAACCGGTGTGCGGAGCGGGCGGCCGGCGAGATCCTGATGGAGTGCTGCGACTCGGTGCTGTTCCACACGGTCGGCTGGGACGCAGCCGTAGAGGCCGAGTTCGCCAAGGTACCGGACCGGATCCTGCTCGTGTTCGCCCGCGACGGCATCCACGACGGCCGCGCCGCCACGCTCCCGTTCCTCCACCGCAGGTGGATGGAGACGGTCGGCTACTTCATGCCGCCATATTTCTCCTGCGACTACTGCGACACCTGGGTGTGGGAGGTAGCCGAGATGCTGCATCGCATCGTCTACCTGCCAGAGGTGTTCATCCAGCACCGTCACCCCGAAGCGGGAACGGCGGCGCTCGACACGACCAAGATCGAGGGGTACGCACGCGGCGCGGTGGACGACAACGCCGGCATCTTCCGCGCCAAGCGGCCGGAGCGCGAGGCGGATGCAGCGAAGCTCCGGACGGTGATGGCGTGAGCTACGAGCCGATTATCTCGATCCTCTGCCCATCCCGCGGTCGGCCCGAGCTCTACCGACGTTCGATCGCTTCCCTGCTCGACAACGCGGTGAACCCCCACAGGGTCGAGGTCCTCGCCAGGCTCGACGAGGACGACTACCAGCAGTACAAGGGTTGTCCGGGGACGCTCGTCGTCGACCGCCCCTACGGCTACGCGGGCCAGCACCTCTACAACAACCAGCTGGCCCAGCTCGCGACGGGCGACTGGCTGATGATCTGGAACGACGACGCGCTGATGCAGACGCCGCGCTGGGACGAGCTGATCCACCTCGCCGGCCTAGCGCACTCGATGGCGCTGCTCTCGCTCGACAACAACCAGCCCCGCGAGTACGCGTGCTTCCCCGTCGTGCCGCGCCGGTGGTTCGAGCTGTGCGGCCACCTCTCGCTCGACTGCCGGGTGGACACGTGGCTGAACGCCGTAGCGCGCGAGGCCGGATGCTTCGTCGAAGAGCACGGCGTGTACGTCTTCCACGACCGGGCCGACCTGACGGGCAACAACGACGACGAGATCTACAAGGCCCGCTACGCCCACCCGGACTTCTACTCAAGCTTCGACGAGCCGGCGATGGTCCAGGCACGGCTCATCGACTCAACGCTGATCCGGAGCGCGATGTGAAGACGCCAGAGGAGTACGCGACGGCGGCTAAAGAAGCCATCGACGCAGCGGTGGCAGCGAAGGCTGAAGGTAACCAGGCAGTTGCCACCCTCCAAGTCCAAACTGCTTTCAACTTGGCGACTCTCGCTGTGACTACGACGTCGCCAGCTGCCGCGGAACTTGGCGGCTATCTGTGACCGGGCACGTTTGGGACATCCTGATCGCCTCGATCGAGCACCGCGACGTCCAGCTGCGCCACCTGCTCGAAGCGCTCGTGCCTCAGGTGGCCGAGGCCGTCGGGATCATCGTCTACCGGGACAACCTCGAAACGGATATCGGCACGAAGCGCCAACGTCTCGTCGAGGCTTCACAGGCCGACTATGTCTCGTTCGTCGACGACGACGACATGGTGCCCGATGGTCATGTCGCACGCATCCTCGAAGCGCTCTCCACGGCTCCGGACTACGTCGGCTGGCAGCAGCGCTACACCCGCGACGGTGTCGAGCAGCTGCCCGTGTATCACTCACTGCGCTATCGCGGCGAGTGGGTCAACGACGAGCGCGGGTTCTACCGGGGGATCACCCATTTCAACCCGATCCGGCGGGAACTCGCCCTGCTCGTGCCGTTCGAGGGCGGACTCGGCGAGGACAACCGGTGGTCGCAACGGCTCGAGCAGACCGGACGCGTGCAGCGCGAGGTCTACATCGACGCCGTGATGCACTTCCACGACGAGTCCTCGAGCGACGGGTTCTGCACCCCGCGCGTTCCTTTGACCCAGCACCCGTCCCGTCCTGAACACCCTCACGTCTCTTACATCTGAGGTGACCGTGCACGCTGCTCTCGAATCCGACGCCAGCCTCGACTGGCTCACGGGCACCGCCTGTCGTCTCTGCGGCGGGTACGGCCTGGAGTCGGTGTTCGACCTCGGCACGCAGGCGATCGGGTCCTACTTCCCCGCCACGGCGGACGAGAGGGTCCCCACGGCTCCGCTCGACCTCGTCCGCTGCCCGTCCTGCTCGCTCGTTCAGCTCAGCCAGGGTTGCGACCACGCGGACGTGTACGGGACCGGTCATTACGGCTATCGCTCGGGACTCAACCCGGCGATGGTCCGACACCTCTCCGAGAAGGCCGAGCAGCTGACGAAAGTCGCCGATCTCCACGAGGGCCATGTCGTGCTCGACATCGGCTGCAACGACGGGACGTTGCTCGGATCGTTCGACCCGTCCTTCCGGCGAGTGGGCATAGACCCAACGTCGCCCCAGTTCCGCCAGCACGTTCCGAAGGGCCTGCGGATCCTGCCGAGCCTGTTCTCAGCCGAGGCCTATCGGACCCTCGAGCCCGGGCGCAAGGCCAAGCTCATCACGTCGCTGTCGGTGCTCTACGACCTCGAGGACCCGCGCGCCTTCGCCGCTGGCGTCGCGGAAAGTCTCGCGGACGACGGACTGTGGCACTTCGAGCAGTGCTATCTCCCGACGATGCTCGCGGCGAACAGCTACGACACCATCTGCCACGAGCACTTGACCTACTACACGATCAAGACCGTCGCAGGGCTACTCGAGAGCGTAGGCATGCGCATCGTCGGCGTCGAGTTGAACGACGTGAACGGCGGGAGCTTCGCCGTGACCGCGGGCAAGACCGGCCAGCACGCGGACCGGCTCAGCAGCATCACAATCTTCGAAGAGACGAGCGAAGCGGAACTCGTCTCGTTCGCCAGTCGCTCCCGTCAACTCCGCGACGACCTCGTGAACCTCGTCCGCACCCTCAACTCCATCGGCGACTCGGTCGGGGCGCTCGGAGCCTCCACGAAGGGGAACACGATCCTCCAGTACTGCGGCTTCGGCCCACAGGACATCGTCGCCATCGGCGAGGTGAACTCCGACAAGGTCGGACGGTTCACTCCGGGCTCGCACATCCCAATCGTCGCCGACGCCGACGTGCTCGAGTGCGACTACCTGCTCGTGCTCCCCTGGCACTTCCGCTCCGGGATCGTCGAGCGGATGCACGGCTACCTCCAGGATGGGGGAAGGCTGATCTTCCCGCTACCGCACCTCGAGGTCGTCAGTTCCCGAAATCTCACCATCGCGGGGTAGCGCAGCCAGGTAGCGCAGCCGGTTCATCGCCGGAAGGTCGTCGGTTCGAGTCCGACCCCCGCCACTAGTCCTGAGCCTCGATCGCAGCGAGCGCTTCCCGCATGGGTTGTGCATCGTTGGTGTCGAGGAAAAACCGTACGGACTCGCCCAGCAGGATGTACTCCTGGAAGTGGGCCTGTGCCCGTTGGGTGAAGTCGAAGCGAGCACGATCCGCAATCCCGTCAAGCTCCGCGGACTCAGCCGCCGACAGATCCTCACTCCGAACGGCCCGCTGCACTTCGATCAGTTCGGAGAGCGCGGCCTCATCAGTTTTCAGGCTCATAAACCCTGATTCTACCCCGAGCCGATTGCCGGGGTCCCGCAACACACCCGACGCCGATTGCTCGGTCTGTGGCGCGTTCCCATCCCTTCGCAACGAAAGGACGTGGCCAAGCCATGCCCGCAATCACAAAGCTCAAGCTGAGCGCTGCCTCACCAGATGAGGTGAAGGCTCGGCTCAAGGAACTGAAGAGCGATCTCGTCGAGATGGCGGAGGGCCGGCGTTCGGACCCGATGCCCGACGACGCCTTTGCCGACATGCTTCGCGAGGTCGACCTGCTGGACACGCACCTGACGTCGATGGCGGCTGAGGACTACCGCTCGCGGCTGAACGTGCTCGCCACGGCGGGCGCCCGTCCGGCTGGCGCTGGCATGCGGTCCCTCGGAGACCTGTTCGTCAACTCCGAGGACACCGCAGAGTGGATCCGGCGCGGGCTTCCCGACGCAGGGTTCTCGGTCGAACTGACCGGGGCAGAGGGCCAGCAGGCGGCTCGGTTCCTGCGGGCCGGCTACCGGGCCACCGTGACGGAGTGGGCCGCAGGTGGTCCGCAGACGCCGGACGCGACGGGTTCGGAGTACCTGAACCCTGTCGGCCAGCCGATCGCTCCGGTGCCTCGCCAGGCGCGCCTGTTCCTGCGTGACCTCATCCCCGTGATGACGACCACGCTCGCCACGGTGCCCTACGTGCGAGAGCTGAACCCGACCACCTCGGAGCAGGCGACCGGCGGCGGCGCGGTGGAAGTTGCAGAGGCTGGGCTGAAGCCGAGTGCGACCCTGTCGTTCTCCGCGCAGCAGGCCAGCCCCACGGTCATCGCGACCACACTCCGGCTGTCGAAGCAGATCTTCGAGGACAGCCCAGCGGTCATCCAGTACATCAACAACCGGCTTCCCTACCTCGTGAAGTTCCGCGAGGACGGCGAGCTGCTGAACGGCAACGGTGTCTGGCCGAACATTCCCGGGATCACCACGATCGGCGGGGTGCAGAGCCAGTCAGCGACGGTCGGTCAGACCGCCCAGACGATCGGCAACGCCATCGCCAAGGTGGAGAACGTCGACGGTGACGCAAGCGCCGTTGTCTTCAACCCCGTCGACGCGTGGAACATGTTCACGCTCCGCGCCGTGGCTGGGGCTGGGACGTTCGACGCCGGCACGCCGTTCAGCGCCCTGCCGCTGACGATCTGGGGTGTCCCGACCTACCGCTCCCGTGCGTACGCGCAGGGGAAGGCGCTCGTCGGTGACTTCCAGCTCGGGGCAATGCTCGCCGACCGCGAGCAGGTCAACGTGAACGTGTACAAGGAACGGTACGCCGACACGAACGAGGTGCTCCTCATCTGCGAGGAAAGACTCGCGCCGCTGTGGCTGCGTCCGGACGCATTCGTCCAGGCCACGATCGCCTGATCGGTAGGACCCGTGGCGCGCTTGATCATCAAGAGAGAGCGCGCCACGGGTCCGTTCCCGCTGAAGGACTTCCCGCCGGGACTCGAGCTGCAGCGCGACAGCGTCATGCCCGACGACGGCCGGCCGAAGGTGACGCGCGACGAGCATCAGTACTGGCGCTCCGACGACCGCCTCGCCTATGGGGCTCACCTGCCGTTCCCCGAAGAGGACCTGCCGCTGCTGATGGGCGAAGCCGAGCACAACGCCAAGATGCGCGGTGAACCCTGGCCGAAGAGGGGGCGAAAGTGACCGATGTCTCTGCCATCCCGGCCACTCCCGTCGCAGGAACGGCGGACACGAACGAGCTGCTGACCTTCGCGAAGTACCAGTTCATCACGCAGGACACCGCGTCGAGCTCGGCCAACTTCGACATGGCTCTCGACGACGCGCTCGACATGCTCCAGAGAGAGATGCACCGAACGTTTCTCTACGCCCAGTACGTCGAGCGTCTGTACGTCTACAGGAACGGCCAGGTCTACCCCTCCGCGACCCCGTTGGACTCCTCGAAGCCGACCGGGACGAGCTCGGACCCGGACGGCACGATCTCGAGCTACGTCATCCAGGGCGCCGGGATTTACGTCGGCTTCCTGAACCCACTCCCGTCGCTGCCGATCTTCTCGTGGATGATCCCGATGCAGACCGACGTGTCCTACTGGGGCGGCTACACCCAGACGACCATCCCAGCGAAGCTCGCGCGGATCATCGCTCGGACGTGTTGGTTCATCCTGAACCCAGCTCACCTGGAAGGCCAGCCCGGAGGCGTCAAGTCCGTCTCGGTCGGCGGCGTGTCGATGTCGGGCGACCTCAGTTCGTTCATGGCGAACGACCGCCAGCTGCGCCTCGACATTGCGCGATTCACGAGGCGCAGCGCGAGGTCCTGGCAGGCGTGATACCGCTCAGCACGGGCACTATCACCGTCACCCGCGTTGAGGACGCGGCAGGCGTCGACCCCTACGACCCGCCGGCTGCTCACCCGGCGCCGACGACGATCGCCAGCGGGGTGCGAGCAGTCCTGACCCCTCCCTCCGCGACGACGAAGCTCTCTGGCGGCACGCGGGTGGACTACGTCGCTCAGCTCCGTTGCGACACGACGGCGATGCTGCCCGGTGACGCAGTGACCGACTCGGAGACAGGTCTCGTCTGGACGGTGCTGTGGGCCACGCAGACCAACGCTCTCGGGCTGGCGTTCACGCGAGCGGAACTCAAACTGGTCGAGGGCGCGACGTAGTGGCGCGCGTCGAGGTCTACGAGGGCGCGATCGCGGAGCTGGCCCACGAGCCGGCTGGCCAGGTCGCGCAGGCCATGGAACGAGCGGCGTACCTCGTCGAGAACGAGGCGAAGATCCGCATCTTGCGCCCCGGAAGCGGTTTTCTCTACGAGCCCGGCGACTACTTCTTGCTCAGAGCCGGCAAGTGGTACAAGTGGGAGCGCACCCTCCCCGCGCACCGCGCCAGCTCACCGGGCGACTCTCCCTCGTCTGACACCGGGCTGTTGCTCTCGACGATCTCGCACCAGGTGGACGAGGACGAGAACGGGATCTTCTACCGGGTCGGCTCTGTGCAAGAGGATTCCCTCTACCTCGAGCTCGGCACGAAAAATATGGCACCCAGGCCATTCCTCAGGCCGTCGCTCGACGTGCTCGGGACCGTGAAGATCGTCCAGACCGCCGACGAGATCGAACCGCAGGCCTCCGGCGTCCTGTGGTTCACGCCGCTTGACGGCACCGAGCCGACTGTGCATCTGGGACGGGGGTTGCAATGAGCCTCGTCTTCCCCGACGCCATGGCTGACCTTCGTTCCTTCCTGCGCGCCCATCCGCTCCTCGCCGGTCTCAGTGGACCACGCGTGTTCTTTCGCATCCCCACCCCCGCGCCCACCGTCGCCCCGTTCATCCGCCTCTACCAGGCCGGCGGGGGACCACTGGCGAGCGAGACGCCCACCGACCAGCTGCGCGTCGCACACGAGGTGTGGGGCCTCCAGTTCTCTGACTACACCCTCGTGCGCCAGACCGTCCAGGCGCTGAAGACCTTGTACCAGCAGGGTTCTGACGTCCTCATGGGCGCGGGAACCGTCCTGCAAGACGCCCGCGTGACGAGTTCCGTCGACGCCCCGGACAGCGACTCCGGCTGGCCCCGCCTGGTCGTCGACGCGCTCCTCACCGTCACTCTCCCCTGATCCCCCAACCGGCAAGCGCGAGCTGCCACGAAAGGAACAGCAATGCCATTCATCAGCACAGCTCAGCGCGTCCCGGTAGGGCCGGGAACGCTCTACGTCGCACCCCTCGGCACAACCGAACCCACGTCCGTCACCGGTCAGTGGGCCGCAGGATGGGTCGCGGTTGGTTTCACCGACAAGGGCAACGACCGCTCGTGGAAGCCGACGTATCAGGCCGTCTCGGTCGACGAGGAACTGTGGCCGCTGCGCCAGGTGCCGGACATGTACGAGGGCTCGGTCGCTTTCTCGATGGCCGAGATCACGGTGCAGAACACGGTGCTCGCCTACAACGGCGGCATCACGACAACCCAGGCCGCAGGCGTCATGGGCACGAACCCGGACGGCTCGCAGTGGGTCGAGCCGCCGCTCCCGGGCGCGGAGATCCGCGTGATGATCGGCTGGGACGCCGCGTTCGAGGGCTCGGCACCCGGTAACACGACCCCGCTCCTCGGGCGCACGATCTATCGCCAGTGCATCCAGACCGGCGAGGTCAAGGGCTCGCACCAGAAGGGGAACAACAAGTACCTCTACACGGTGACGTTCAGCTTCGAGAAGCCGTCGACGGGACTTAACCCGTTCCGTGACATCTTCCCGGCGAGCGTGGCCACGTGAAGGACTTCGACAACCTGCCGGAGCGCGACACGACTCCCTCGTGCGAGTTCAAGCTCGGGGGCAAGACCTGGCACTGCAAAGCCGGGACCGAGCTGCCGCTTAACCTCGTGGGAGCAGGCCTCGCGTCTGACACCACCTCGCTACACGTCCAGGTGGGCACGTTCTTCGAGGGCGTGCTCGTCGAGAGCGAAGTCGACGACTTCGTGGCGATGATCGCCTCCCCGCGCTCACCTCTCACGATGAGCAACGCCATGCCGCTCATGCAGTGGGTGACGGAGCAGCTCGTCAAGCGCCCTACCAAGCGGCCTGCCTCCTCGCGGGGTGGGTCGGGCAGCACGAAGCCGAGATCCGTGGCGAGCTCCTCCTCGCGGGCCACTCCGAAGCGTCGGTAACCAACCTCAGCGCGTGCGCGGTGCTCGACACCGCGCACGCGCTGTGGGTCCGGCGCATGCGCCAGATGGACGACGCGGTCCGCGCGTGGGCCTCGACACCTCCGCAGAACGAGGCGACGTTGCTCCACCACCTCGGACTCCTGGACGAGATCCCGGGCGCGCCAGACGACCGGTCCGAAGAGACGTTCTCGTGGGACGAGCTCTCCAAGCGGTTCGCCGATAACCCCGTGACGGAGGGCTGACATGGCTGAGTCTGTCGCGGGGGCTTGGGTCGACATCCATCCGGACATGACCGGGTTTCCGGGAGAGCTGCGCTCGGAACTGGACGCAGCGCTGTCGGGGACCGACCGGTCTGTGTCGATCGACGCGAACCTCAGGGCGCTCGACGCCAAGCTTGCCCAGGCCAGGACGCAGCTCGCATCGTTCGGCACACAGACCGCCGCGGCGTCGATCGGTGCCCAGACTCGGGACTTCCAGACCAACCTGGGTGCGGTCAAGCTCCAGCTGGCCGACCTCGCTCGCCAGCTGACGCGGGCGAGGATCGGTGCGGACTCCTCGGCGTTCAACGCCGAGTTGCTGAAGATGAAGGCGACCCTCCAGGCGCTCTCGTCCAAGGACGTTGTCGTGGACGCCAACATCGCCCCGGCGATGGTGAAGCTCGCCGCGCTGCGGGCCGTGATGGCGAACATGAGCGGCGACATCGCCATGTCGGGTGTCGGAGCCGGGGCGACGATTCCGGTGGGAAGTGGCGGCTCTGGCGGCGGGAGTTTCTGGGGCAGCCTGCTCGGCGGCGCAGCCGGTGGTGGCGGTGGAGGCGGCATCCTCTCCAAGATCGGATGGGGCGGCGGCAGTATCGGTGGTCTGGCCGGTCTGGGTTCCCTCGGCTCGTTGATGGGCTTCGGTCCGGAGCACGCCCTGGCGCTCGGCGCTGGTCTCGCTGGATCTGCTGCAGGAGCAGCGGCCGGTGGTGGTCTGCTCGCCGCGGGATCGCTCGGGACGATGGGCGTCGGCATGGGCACCGACCTCGCGGGCATTGGCCAAGCCGCTGGGGACGCCAAGAACACCTACGCCGCGATGACGGCGCTGAACACCGCCGTCGCCACCTACGGCAAGAACAGCCAGCAGGCCGCAGTCGCCCAGTCTCAGCTCAATCAGGCCACGGCGGCGTTCAACCCGATCGCCCGTAGTGCTGTCATCGCCACGGCCCAGATGGGCGTCACGCTGCACACGGTCTTCAATCAGTACACCGGGGGCGCCGAGAAGATCGGTGCCGACATCCTCACGTCTCTCGGCCAGGTCGCGCTGAAGTTCATCCCGACCATCGGCCAGTACGCGACCCAGAACATGGGGATCATCCAAAAAAGCCTCCAACCGCTGCTCACCTGGATGCAGAGCGGAACCGGCGGGCTGGGGATTTTTACTCAGCTCGAGGCGAAGTTCCAAGGCGAGCTCCCCACGGCGATGTCCGCCTTCGATCAGGGCGTGCAGCTCGTCGCGAAGACGATCGGCCTCGCCTCGCAGTCGACCGGCGGCTTCATGGTCAAGCTCGACGCGTTCCTCACGAAGATGAACACCCCCGCGGGTTGGTCGAAGTGGTCCACCGAGGTCGAGAAGCTGATCGGGGACTTCCACACCTGGGACGCCTTCATCGTGGCGCTCGTGCGCGACATCGCAGCGCTGTTCCACGCGGATGCCGGTACAGCGTCCTCGCTCATCCAAGCCCTGACGGTCGGGCTCGACAAGCTCCACGCGTGGGAGACGTCGGTCGCCGGAAGCTCCCAGCTGCACACGATCTTCCAGGTGCACAAGGACCAGATCCTCGCGTTGCTGCCGATCCTCGGCACGCTGATCTCCAGCTACGGCCACCTCATGCTCGCGGTGAGCCCGGCGCTCGTCAAGACATTCACCGCCCTCGCTCTCGCGGTCGGTGAGGTCCTGAACGCCATCGCCAAGTCGGGACCGCTCGGGACCTATGCGATCGCCATTGCCTTGATCGCTGGCAAGCTCAGTCTCCTGCCGGCGGCGTTCGCACTCGCCCGCGGCGCGTTCATGTCGCTCGCCGGCTCCGCAGGGGGAACGATCGCCAGCATCCTCGGCATCGGCGTCGCCAGTGAGACGGCAGAAGGCGAAGTGGTCGTCGCTTCGCGTGGCATCCAGCTCGCCCTCGGCTCGACCGGCGTCGGACTCGTCTTGGTCGGTTTGGGAGTAGCGGCCACTGAGATGATGACCCACTGGCAGACGGTCATGGCCACGATCACTGCTGTCACCTCTCGGATGGCCGATGGGATCGCCGCAGCGTTTAACGCGATCATCCGGGCGTACAACGACACGATCGGCAAGCTGGTGGGACAAACGGGCGCCCACCTATCTGGCCCCTCCGGACCAGCCGCGACCCAGACGAACTTCTCTGTCAATAGCGGGGGCATGAGCGTCCCACTCCCTGCCGGCACATCCGCGGCGCGTGCTGCCCAGCTCCAGTCGCTCGTGTCCTCGGGCATGACGCTGACTCAGGCCGAGGCATCGCTCGGTGGGAGCGGTCCTCCCACGGTCGGTCAGCTCGGTCCTACATCGATCACCACAGGACCGACATCGGCCACCGCAGCGTCCGTTGCCGCCGGAGCCTTCGGCTCGCCTGCGGCCGTTCCGGGGACCACCGGACCTACCTCGGCACAGACCCTCGCGACGAACCTCACGAACAGCGTCAACTCGATGCTGTCGACGTTGACCTCGCTCGCCGCTCCCGCGAGAAACCCCGTGGTGGCCCAGCAGACCGCCCTCGCGGCGAACGCACCTGCGTTCCGGACGCTCATTGCCAACATCGTCGCGGCCCACCAGGCAGCCCTCACGGCGTTGATCCCTCAACTCGTGGCGGCCCACAAGGCAGCCCTGGCACAGCTCGCGCAGCTCGTGAAGGCTCAGGCGGTCGGGAACCAGACGAACGCCATCAACGCCGCCGCGCAGCGCGGCACGACGGCCGGAGGAACCTTCTCCACCAACGCCACGGACACAGCGGCGATCTCAGCTACCACGGGTCAAGGGCTGGCTACCCAGGTGGCCGACGCGGCACGGGTGATCCTCGATCGCCAGTCGATCGCGCAGGGCGGCAACACCGCGGTCACCGGGGCGCAGCTGAACCTCGACCAGGTCCAGCGCTCGACCGACGCCACGGTCAACGCGGCCCAGCTCACCGTGGACGGCGTCCAGAAGTCGACCGACGCCTCGGTGTCAGCAGCTCAGCAGCAGGCCGACGCGGCCGCGGCCGGAGTGGCGGCAGCGGCGAACGGGACGGCTCTCCAGCAGGCCGAAGCGGCCAAGCGCGAAGCAACCGCGAACAAGGGGCTGTCCGACGCGAAGGCCAGCCAGCAAAAGCAGCTGGCAACGGCGAACGCCGGGCTCTCCGGTGCCCAAACCGAGCAGGCCAAGCAGCTCGCCGCGGCCAACGCCCAACTCGCGGCAGCCCAGGCTCAGCAGGCCGCGGCGGTCCAGCTACAGCAGTCGGCCGCCACGATGGCCACCGACGTCGCCAATGCGATGTCCTCCATGGTCGCGGATCTGTCCAAGATCGCCCAGGACGCCTCGAAGTCGAGCACCGATGCGGTGACCTCAGCCACCGGATTGATGGCCGACGTCGCCGCGAACGCCGCACAGGCGATCACCGACCAGAGCGCGATCTTCACCGACACCCTCTCCGAGCGCGGTCTGTCCGGGTTCGCCCTCCAGGCCCAGCAAGCCAAGGTGGCCTTGGATCAGATGACCGCGACCTATGACCAGCAGATCGGCGCGGTCAAGGTCCAGAATGACCAGGCAAATGCTGGGCAAACTCAGCTCGTCGACTCCGCGACCCGCAACCTCGACCAGGTGACCACGACGACCCAGCAGCGGGTCAACGACGCCCAGTCGTCCTACGACGCGACCCTGAACTCCAACAACCAGCTGGCCCAGGCGACGGCCGCGACCGTGCTCGCGCAAGCCAAGGCCGACCAGCAGACCCAAATCGCGCAGGCGCAGGCCGCTCTGGATTCGGCCAACTCCGTCGCCTCCGCGGTGTCTGCTCAGGGCGCTCAAGTGCTCCAGGGGGCACAGGACCAGGCGACGCTCGCCGAAACCCAGCAGCAGGCGCTCTACAACAAGCTCTCGGCGCTCGCGAGCAACGGTGGAGGCACCAGCGTCGTCGTGAACATGAACGGGATGAACGACCAGCTCTCGGCGGTGGATGCCTTGATGTTCGAATTGCACCTGGTCGGCATCGGATGAAGTTCCCTGATGTCAGCGTGACGCCTCCGGTGCTCTCGAACGGGCAGTACTCGATCGGCGGCGTCCTGCTCGGCTCCGGCCAGACCTGGGCCGTGCAGTCCGCCGATGGTTTGGACCTTACGAAGGTCCGCAGTCAGGACACCCCGCGCCCGCTCGACGACGGCGAGTTCGTGGGACTCGACTACCTCTCCGGGCGCGACATCACCCTCACGCTGCACAGCCAGCTCGGCACCGACGCGGCGATGCGCGCCGCCTTCACCGCGCTGCAGGCGCAGATGATCCCGCCGAACGACGGGACCGACGAGTCGTGGCTGTGGTTCCAACGCGCCGGAGCACCGCTCTACGTCGTCGGGGTCCGGTCCCGTCAGTACCGGCTGAAGTCGGAAATGAAGCTCAGCTCGATCAAGATCGCTCAGCCGGTCATCCTGATGCACGCGACGAGCGCCTACGTCTACGGACCCTCGCAGGCCCAGACCGTCCAGGTACCCGGCGTGGCGGCGGGGTTCCGGTTCAACCTCTCGTTCAACCTCAGCTTCGGCGGGGGTGGCTCGGTCGGGATCATCAACGCGACGAACACGGGACTCAAGCCGGCGCGCGGCGTCTACACCTTCACCGGCCCGATCCTCGACCCGACGATCACGAACACGTCGCTCTCCGGCAACCCGTCGATGACCTACAACGGCCCGATGGCGGCGGGGGACCGGGTCGTCATCGACACCGACACCGAAGCGCCATCGGCCATCTATTACACCGCCGGCTCGAACGTGGGGGTATCGGTGCTCCAGCAGTTCTCCGGCACTCCCTTTTGGCTCCAGGTCGGTGCGAACCAGCTCGCCTTCACGTCTCAGGACTCCGCGCCCACGGCTGGGACGTGCGAGGTCCTGTTCGCGCCTCCGACCCCCATCGCGCTGTGACCGCGCTCCCGGTCCTCGGGCATTTCTACGACTTCGTTACCGGGACCTACCAGTCGACCCTCCCGCTGCCGGGGCTGAAGTTCGGCGACCTCCTGAACGGCGCCGGTCCGTTCTCGACGACCGACCCGATCCCGCTCAGCGATCAGGAGATCCGCAACCTCGATCCCTGGGACGCGACGACGCCCGGCAAGCGACTCCTGGTCGTGGATATCAACGGGGCGATCGCCGGCACCTACATCGTCGAGAAGCGCAACCGGAAGATGACCAAGCAGGGTCTCACGATCTCGGGATCCGGTTTGTACAACTGGTTCACGCGCCGGATGCAGGCGACGGACTACTCGAACCCTCCATGGTCCGGGATCGTTCCTGGCGGCGGGGGCATGACCTACTGGACCGCACAGGGGCACACCCCCTACCAGGGTGCGGACCCGACGCTGATCGCAGCGCAACTCATCTCGGACGCGCTGGCGAACTACAGCTACGACAGCGTGACGACGGGACTCAACGTCCTCGGCGGCCTCGGGATCTTGATCAACGGCCTACCGCCGAACGCGTCTGCCCCGGTGAGCTCGGGCGTGCTCATCACCCCGACCTACCCCTACTCGCAGATCCAATCGCTCGATACGATCCTCCAGCAGCTCGTCGCGATGGGCTGGATGACCGGCTTCGACATCATCTTCAGCGTCCGGTACTCCGCTGGCCCGCGCTCCCCGTTGGTCGGGACGATCGACATCACCTACCCGCGCCAAGGCAGAACTGCGGCGGCGAACGGGCTGGCGATCGACATGAACCAGGCTCGGGACTACTCGATCGACGAGGACGCGACCAAGCAAGGGTCCACCCAGTACGAGCAGGGAATACCGGGGACGCTGGAGATCGTCGACAACACCTACCCCCGTGCCCAGGGCTGGCCGCAAACCGAGCAGGTGCAGAACAGGACGATCTCGATCGCGACCGGTGGCTCGACGGGCTTCCTCGCCAGCATCGGTCAGTCCGATTCCTACCTCTACAGCTTCCCCTACGTCTCGGGCACGGTGACGATGCCGCTGTGGGGAACCGACCCGCAGTTCGGCTCGTTCATCACTGGGGACGACGCGATCCTCAAGTACGCCGGGGACTACAACTTCCCGGCCGGCTTCGACGACGAGTTCCGCATCGTCGGCTGGACAGCGACCGTCCCCGATAACGGCGAGGCGACGATCGACTACCAAATCAACCTCCCCCCCGCCGCGATGGCGACGGCGCCAGCGGTCTAGGAGATCCATGACCCAGCGCGGACCGTCTCTCACCGGGCTGGCCCCGCTCGCCACGGCGATCGGCAGCTCACAACAGGGCGTTATGGGCAGCCAAGCCGCGGCGAATGGCACGAGCGTCGTGCTGAACGCGCAAGGACATGGCGTGCTCGTGCAGGGTCCGGACATCAGCCACGTCTCGGCTTTCGCCTACACCGCGACGCCGATCTCGTGGGCGACCGGCCTCTACGCAGCGCCCCCCGCCATCCCGATCGCCGGCATGGCGCGCACGAAGGCGGTCGTGGTCACGACGATCTCGACCATCTCCGGCTCGGCGACCGCGACGGTCGCTTCGGCTACCGGTCTTGTGAACGGGATGCAGATCGCCGACATCGCCGGGGCCATCCCCCAAGCAGGCGCGGGGACGACGTTCACGATCACCGGCACGACCGTGACACTCAGCCAACCGGCGACCGCTACCACGACAGCGGTCCCGGTCGTCGCAGCCGCCTGGAGCCAACCTTGAGGGAGTACTGAATGCCGCCACCGCGCACGATCACGGTCGAGCTGAATGTCGTCGTATCGGGCAACAAGCGCACCGAGACCCAGGCGCGCGACGCGCTCGCTTCCGCGGGGTTCGGCGTCATCGCGGCCGAGGACCCGCGTCACCAGAGCGACGACTGGCAGCTCCCGAGCTACACGGACCCGATCACCGCGGAACAGGCGGGTCAGCCGAACAGCGGGCACACGCCGAACACGAAGCATCCGGAGGTGCTCCGCTGGCTCGTCCTGGAGAACGACCACCTCCCAGGCTGTACGCGGATCTCTCGCGAGGCATGGCTCGAAGCGCACCCCGAGTACGAGCCGCAGATCACCAAGATTCCCTTCGGCGAGGAGGATCCAGACCTCTTCCGCGAGGTCGACGAGGACCCGATCTATGAGGACGACCCGCGGCTCTTCCTCCCCTGCGAGCACGTCGGCCAGCTCGAGGAGCGCGGCCACGAGTGCCAGCACGTCGGCGAGCCGTACGCGAAGGACTCCCGGATCGTCTTCGTCGGGGCGACCATCAACGTCGAGGCGGCGCAGATGAGCGCCGCAGTCTCCAAGGCTCAGGAGGTCCTCGAGCCGCTCGGCTGGCAGCTGCGCAGACATTGGGAGACCCAGGCCCTCCCGCCGAAGCTCACGCCGGCACAGAAGCTCGCGCTGCTCGGTTTCGAGCCCGGCGAGCTCCGCGAACTCCTCGGAGGGAACTGACATGGCCGTCGAGGCATTCCCAGCCTTCCTCCAGGGAGAAACGTACTCCGCGGCCATCACGCGGCGCTCCGAGAACTTCATGCTCCAGCGCGGCGCGACCGTTGGTTCGGTCGTCGGGGGAGTGAACGGCGCGACCGACCTCCAGGTGAGCGCGCAGGGCCCGGCGGCGATGGCAGTGAACATCGCGGTCGGAGAAGCCAACATCCCCGGCACGAGCGCCTCGACCCAGTCGGGGTACTACTTCTACAACAACGCGACCCTCGGCGTAGCGGTCGCAACAGCGAGCGGGGCGAACCCTCGCATTGACCTCGCGGCGGCGACGGTGAGCGACACCGCCTACGGAGGTAGCGACGGCGGCTCGTGCTCGGTCGTCACCGGCACCCCTGCGGGTTCACCGGTCGCCCCGTCGCTGCCGGGGACCTCCCTGGGACTCGCGGACGTGCTTGTCCCGCAGTCGGCGACGAGCATCATCGCCTCGGACATCACCGACATCCGACCGTTCGTCTACTTCGGCGCGGCCGGGATCTACAACGGACGACCCGTCTCCGGTGCTGGAACGATCAACCTGGCATCGGGCGACAGCGCCGTCACCTCGTCGGGAAACACGCCGTTCGTGCTCCCGGCACCGTTCAAGAACGCGCGCGTCCGCGCCTACAACTATGGCTCGGGAATCCCGACCGTCACCCAGCATGCATCGGAAGTGATCAAGGGGCTTGGGTGCGGTTCGTCGGGCGTCACCTCGATCTCGATCGGGACTTATGGAGCCTTCGTCGAGCTGACGTCGACGGACGGCGTCAGTTGGTACATCACCGCCGGTAATAGCGATTCTGGCTGGATCAACCCAGCGAACGGGTCCTACAGCAACTCGTGGGTCAACGGCTCAGGTTCGGCTATCCCCTTCGGGTGGCGCGTCCAAGGCAACAAGGTCCTACTGC
>JAODBO010000159.1 GCA_025464005.1 Acidimicrobiaceae bacterium
GTCGGCGCCGTCGCGGCTGCGAATGCCGTTCCGACACCGGCCGACAGCGTCACCGTCATGACAAGGACAGCGACAACGGCCACGAGGGCGCCCTTCACGGAGGCTGAGTATCCAGATCTGGTCATGACACCACTTTCGTGAGCGACTCGATACGTTGAGGAACTTCCTTTCCGGAATACCCGTTGGACGAAGTCGCAAACGTGTCGGCCTCGACTCCCTGACCCACTGGATGTAGACCGTCCCCTGTGAAGCTCAAGCTGGACCTGCACGAGATCTACAACCGGGGCGAGGACATCGACCGGGCACTTCGAGCGATCATCGACGAGGCGGTCGAGAAGAAGGTTCGACTTGTCGAGATCATCCCGGGCAAGGGAAGTGGCCAATTGAAAAAGCGTGTGCTGCGCTTCCTCGATCGCAAGGAGATTAAGGCGCTATACGACCGGGTCGAGAAGGACTCTCACAACTTTGGCAGAGTGTTCGTCCACTTCCGGCCGAAATGATGACTTCGCCGAACGACGATTGCGCCTAGGAGATCCGGGCACACATCGCGCGCGATCTCGCCATTGACCCAAGTGCCCAAGGACTGCTAAGCCTGAAGTGCGATTCGGTCATCGGATTGCAGGGCGAGCGTTGATCCCCAGGCCGTTGTTGGTCGCCGGAGCCTGGGCGGAGCGAACGGCGAAACCGGCGCTCTCTGTGCTTTCTGTCCAGAGGAGAGTGGCCATGTCGGTAGCTCGTAGTATCCGTGGTGTTCGATTCAAGCTTCCGGTTGCGCTTGCCGCCTCCGTGATGGCGATCGGCGCTGTGAGCTTCGCGCTCATCAGTCCCGCTGCGGCGAGTCCGTCGATCAGCGTCTCCTTTTCGTCCACGGGCACGGGAAGCGGCGCCGGCTGGGTCGGACCCGGCCATTCGGCAGGGATCTACCTCACTATCGGCAGTCCCTCTAGCTCAACGAATGCAGTAGCCGTGCTCCACCATGTGCCGTCCGCCTTGTTGGCAACTGGTCCGACCTTCACGACCGACAACTACAACTCTGGATCGCCACGCTGGGACATCTTCCTGTCCTCCGGCGCCTACCTGTTCGGTTACCCACCGAACGCCCAAATTGGCAACACCAGCTTCGCGTGGAGCGTGAACAACTGCGGCACCGTCGATCCCAACGTCTACTACAGCTACTCGGACGCCGTAGCGGCCGTGAACGCCAATTGCTCGGGCACCGTGACGGCCGCGTGGGTGATCGCGGACGGAGATCAGTCGCCAGGGACCACCGACACGATCACGAATTTGAATTACGGCGGCCCCATCTCTCACTGAGTATCCGGAGTCCGCTCGCTCAGTCCGTCCGTCGCGCCTCGAACACTGCGTCGTGGATGGTGGTCGAGCGACCCTCTGCGTCGACGGTCTGGCGTGCCCGCACCTCATCTACGAGCGTCATCCACTTTGTCGGAGCTAGCGAAGCCGCGACGTCGGATGCCGTGAAGTACAGCTCCGGCACCGCCGGGCGAGCGACAGCGGTCTGCAAGTCGGAGACGTGGTGACCGACGACGAGCAGGATGCCGCCGGGTGCCACCGATTCCGCGAGTCGGCGGTGGAGCAGCTCGCGCTGATTTCGCGCTAGATGCATGAACTGAGCAGATACCAAGTCATAGGACGCAGCGACCGGGACCCAGTCAGTGAGGTCCTTGTGCAGCCACGTGATGCGCCGAGCGATGTCGGCACCCATCTCGAGCGCGCGAGCAGCGCTCCGCTCCAGGGCAACGGTGGAGAAGTCGACCGCGGTGACCCGCCAGCCGTGCTCGGCCAGCCAGATCGCGTCCGCGCCTTCCCCGGATCCGACGTCGAGCGCGGCACCGGGAACAAGATCGGCCGCCACGGTGACGAGGTGCGGGCTCGGGTCACCGCTCCAGAGTGCGCTTCGAGAGCGGTATCGCTCGTCCCAGGAGGCCTCGTCCGTGACCGGCATTGCCGGTCCAGCCTCGTGGTGGTCGTGCCCGTGCCCGCCAGTCACGGCGTCACAGCGCAAGAGCGCCCCGGTCGGCGCCTGCTCGAGATCACTGTCTCGATTGTCCCCATCGACACCACATTACGCGGGCTACAACCACCTGCGCCTGACGTGACCGTCGCACGAGCCGAGGACCCATTTGCTCGGCGCACCGCATCCTCCCATCGGTAGGTGCACGAGTACCGCGGTGCACGACAGTGCTCCCGACAACACGGGACCGAAGCATTTACCGAGGAAAATGGAGGCACGATGAGCTCGCTCGCAAGCTTGGCGGACAGGGACGTGATCAAGGTCGAGCCATGGCGCGACCCCGTGGTCGAGGCGCTCGGTCACGACCCACGATCGCTCTATGTCGAGACGTTCTGGCTGCCCGTGCTCGGACCGTCGACCACCTGGTTGCTCAGGAGGCTCGCGGCCTGCCTCGAAGCTTCGCCGACGACCTGTGCCATCAATCTCGCCGAGACCTCGCGTGCGCTAGGTCTCGGCGATCGGTCCGGACGCAACGCTCCGTTCATGCGGGCGATCGCGCGCACGATCGACTTCGAGATGGCGCGCCTCGCCGGGCCGGGTGCCATCGGGGTCCGCACGGTGCTTCCACCGCTCGCCCGGCGCCATCTGGCGCGCCTCCCGCAGTCGCTACGCGACGAGCACGAGCTGCTCGAGCGCACGTCCGCCGCTACCTCGGACCCGTCCATCGACGAGATGCGCCGCCGCGGACGCCAGCTCGCACTCAGCCTCGTGGACCTGGGCGAGGACGAGGCAGCTGCCGAGCGACAGCTCATGCGCTGGCGCTTCCATCCGGCGCTCGCCCGCGAGTGCGCCCGCTGGGCGGCCGAAGCACGATCGGCTGCGGCACAGGCGTCCGGCGCCCTCGCAGCGCCCGAAGGGATCCCGGTAACAGTGGGGTCGACGGCCTCCCAATGATCCACTCGGCGCGTCCGTAGTCGGCGCGTCGCAACGTCGTTAGGCCGGTAACCTGGGTGGACCATGTCCGGCTACCTCGATCTGCTGCGCGAACGAGTCGTGATCTTCGACGGCGCCACCGGCACCAACCTGCAGCTGCGCGAGCTGGGTCCCGACGACTTCGGCGGACCCTCGCTCGAGGGCTGCAACGAAGCACTCGTCCTCAGCCGCCCGGACGTCATTCGGGACCTCCACGCGTCGTTCTTTGACGTCGGGGTCGACGTCGTCGAGACGGACTCCTTCGGGGCATTCCCCACCATTCTCGCCGAGTACCAGATCGCCGAGCGCGCCTACGAGATCTCGAGGCGCTCCGCCGAGCTCGCCCGCGAGGTGGCCGACGGGTACTCGACCGCGGATCGCCCGCGGTTCGTCGCCGGCAGCATCGGCCCGGGCACAAAGTTCCCGACGCTCGGTCAGATCTCCTTCGCCGACCTGCGTGACTCCTATGAGGTCGAGGCGCGTGCGCTGCTCGAGGGAGGGGTCGACCTGCTGCTGGTCGAGACCTGCTTCGACCTGCTCGGCGCCAAGGCGGCCCTCGTCGCCTGCCGCCGCGCGATGCGCGCAGCCGGCCGCGAGGTTCCCCTACAGGTGCAGGTGACGATCGAGCTCACTGGCAGGATGCTTCCCGGCACCGAAGTCTCCGCAGCCCTCGCAGCCCTCGACGCCATGCGTCCGGACGTCGTCGGCCTCAACTGCGCGACTGGCCCGAGCGAGATGTACGAGCCCCTCCGCTACCTCTCCGAGCATTCCCGGCTGCCGATCTCGACGCTGCCCAACGCCGGCTTGCCCTCGGTCGTAGACGGCCGTATGCACTACGACCTCACCCCGGACGAGCTCGCCGAGCACCTCCACACCTTCGTGACCGAGCTCGGCATCTCCGTTGTCGGCGGCTGCTGCGGCACGACGCCCGCGCACCTGGCACGCGTCGTCGAGCGCGTCGGCGGTCTCGTCCCGAAGCGCCGCAGCGCGATCCACGAGCCCGGCGCGGCGTCGCTCTACAGCTTCGTCCCCTTCGCCCAGGACCAGTCGTTCCTCGTCGTCGGCGAGCGCACGAATGCAAACGGCTCGAAGCGCTTCAGAGAGGCGATGCTCGAGGGGGACTTCGAGACCACCACGGAGATGGCCCGCGACCAGGTGCGCGAGGGCGCACACCTGATCGACGTGTGCGTCGACTACACCGGTGCCGACGGCGTCGCCGACATGGACGCCGTGATGAGCCGCCTCGCGACCCAGTCGACCGTCCCGATCATGGTCGACTCCACCGAGCCGGACGTCGTGCGTACGGCGCTCGAATGGCTCGGGGGCAGAGCCGTGCTCAACTCGGTGAACCTCGAGGACGGCGACGCTCCGGGCACGCGCCTCGACTCGTTCCTCTCACTCGCCTTCGAGCACGGCGCGGCGGTGGTGTGCACCTGCATCGACGAGGAGGGACAGGCTCGCAGCGCAGATTGGAAGGTCCGGGCCGCCCGCGCGATCCACGACCTCGCCGTCGAACGGTACGGCCTCGAGCCCTCGGACCTGTTCTTCGACCCCCTCGCGCTGCCCCTCTCGACGGGGATGGAAGAAGGCCGTCGCGACGGCATCGAGACTATCGAGGGAATCCGTCGCATCAAGGCGGAGCTGCCCGGGGTACAGACCATCCTCGGGCTGTCGAACGTCTCGTTCGGGCTGTCCGGGCCCGCCCGGCAGGTCCTCAACTCGGTGTTCCTGCACGAGTGCGTAGCGGCAGGCCTCGACGCGGCGATCGTGCACGCGGCACGCATCCTCCCGCTGCACAAGGTGGACGAGCACGCTCGTGAAGTCTGCCTCGACCTGATCTACGACCGCCGCCGCGATGGCTACGACCCGCTCCAGGAGCTGATCGCGATCTTTCAGGGCGTGTCGAGCGCTGGGCCGACGAAGGAGGACCGCAGTGGATGGCCGGTCGAGGAGCGACTCAGCCGCCGAATCATCGATGGCGATCGACTCGGCATTGAGGACGACCTCGACGAGGCACTGGCCGCCGGCAATACGGCACTCGCGATCGTCAATGATGTCCTTCTCGCCGGGATGAAGACGGTGGGCGAGCTCTTCGCCTCTGGCGAGATGCAGCTGCCCTTCGTCCTGCAGTCCGCCGAGACGATGAAGGCGGCGGTTGCCCATCTCGAGCCCCACATGGAGCGGACCGACGGCTCCGGGCGCGGGAGCGTCGTTCTCGCGACGGTGAAGGGCGACGTCCATGACATCGGCAAGAACCTCGTCGACATCATCTTGACCAACAATGGCTACGACGTGCACAACCTCGGCATCAAGGTCCCGATCGCGGACATGCTCAGCAAGGCCGCGGAGGTCAACGCCGACGCCATCGGCATGAGCGGGCTGCTCGTCAAGTCGACGCTCATCATGCGCGAGAACCTCGAGGAGATGAATCGACGCGGCACCTCACACGTCCCGGTCCTCCTCGGCGGTGCGGCGCTTACCCGCAGCTATGTCGAGCGCGACCTGCGGACCGTCTATGACGGCAGGGTCTTCTACGGCAAGGACGCTTTCGAGGGCCTGCGCACGCTCGAGAAGATCATGGAGATGAAGCGGTCGGGCGTCGACGACCCTAGCTTCGGCACCGAGCTCACCGGGCGGGTCCTTCCGCCACGCAAGAGCCAGCTGCTCGTCGAAGTGGACCCGTCGACACTGCCTGAGCGCTCTCCCGACGTGGAGAGCGACAACACGGTCTTCGAGCCCCCGTTCGTCGGAACGCGCATCGCGAAGGGCATACCGCTCGACGACGTGCTCACCTACCTCAACGAGACGGCACTGTTCCGCAATCAGTGGGGGTACCGGCCCGAGACGGGCGAGAGCGACGCGGAGTTCAAGGAGCGGGTGCGTGCCGAACTGCGGCTACGCATGGACGAGGCCAAGGCCGCTGACGTGCTCGTCCCTCAGGTCGCCTGGGGCTACTTCCCTGCGAGCTCGGACGGCACCGATCTCGTGCTCTTCACCGACGTCGACAAGACTGCCGAGCTGACACGCTTCTCGTTCCCACGTCAGCGCCAGGCACCGTATCTGTGCATCGCGGACTTCTTCCGGCCCGTGAGCTCACCGGAGACCGACTACGTCGGCCTTGTCCTCACCACGATGGGAGCGCGCGCCTCCGAGCACGCCCGCACGCTCTTCGAGGCCGACCGTTATCTCGACTATGTCGCGCTCCACGGCCTCTCGGTCGAGATGACCGAGGCGCTCATGGAGTACTGGCACCGCAGGATGCGCGAGGAGTGGGGGTACGCCTCGGAGGACGGGCCGACGCTGACCGGGCTCTTCCGACAGAAGTATCGGGGCGGCAGGTACTCCTTCGGCTACCCGGCATGCCCCGACCTGGCGGACAACGGGAAGGTCGTCGAACTGCTGCGTGCCGAGCGGATCGGCGTCGTTACGAGCGACGGCGCTCAGCTCGAGCCGGAGCAGACGACCCTGGCGATCGTGTGCCACCACCCCCAGGCGAAGTACTTCGTCGCCTGATCGCCCGCGCGCCGGCGGCAGACCTCGGCGTCGCCGGTGGCGCCCGTCAGCCCGAGACGTCCTCGCCGATCACGCGGTCGCGCCCGACCCGCTTCGCCCGGTACATGTTCGTGTCGCCAGCGGTGATCAGCGCGGCGATGTCGCCGGTCTCGCCGAGTGTGGCAACCCCGATGCTGATCGTTATAGGCCAGCACCTCGCATTTTCCCGCCAGGGATGCGCGTGCATCGCGACGCGCACTTCCTCGGCGACGCGGACGGCACTCGTGCCGTCGCAGCCAGGAAGGACCATCAGGAACTCCTCGCCTCCAAAGCGCACGACGAACCCGGTTGGCTCCACGACCTTGCGCAACAGCTGTCCAGTGGCGACGAGCACGTCGTCGCCGATCTCGTGCGAGAGCTCGTCGTTCACCCGCTTGAAGTGGTCGAGATCGGCCACCGCTATCGACAGCGGTCGTCCCGTGCGACGGGCGATACGCACGAGCCGCGGCAGGCGGTCGCTCAGATAGCGACGGTTCCACAGACCCGTCAGCGGGTCGCGCTGGGCAAGCTGCTCGAACTCGCGGCTGCGCCGACGGGCCAGCTCCGTGTCGTAAAGGGCTTGGAGGGCCGCCGCCTGAGCTTCCCCCTCGGTGGCGCGCAGCTGCTCCCATCGCTCGTAGAAGGTGACGTGGGCCTTGTAGGCACTCACGAAATCGCCCTCGGCAGCGAACACGTGCGCAAGCTGACGCAGCACACGTGCCTCGAACTCGAGCAGTCTACGGTCGACCGCCAGCGCCAAGCAGGTCTCGAGGGGCGCCCTCGCCGCGGCCGGCCCGTCGCGACGCCCCAAGATCTCGGCGAGCGAGAGCAGAGCGCCCGGCAACGCGGTCGAATCGGTCTGCGGAGCCGGCGAGGGGCCGTCGATAGCGTTGCGCAGCATCTCCTCGGCGGCAGTCCCGTCGCCGAGCTCGAACATCACCCGCGCCACCGTGTCCACGGTCGAAAGGTTCAACCGACTGTCGCTTCCGGCCGCCACCGTGATGAGATCGTCCACGGTCGACCTGGCCGCGTGGAGATCGCCGGACTCGTACTGGATCCACGCGAGGTTGTTCAGTACTGCGATCTGCATGATCGGCTCTCCCAGCCGATGGGCGAGCTCGAGCGACCGTTCGAAGAGGTCGAACGACACCGTCCCGGAGCGGAACGAGCTCGTGAGCAGCGCGAGCGTCATCGTGTGCTCGAGCACCAGGTGCAGCGGGCTCGAGTCGTCGAGAAGCTGGAGCGCCTGCTCCGCTTCGTCCAGCGAGTTCGCTCGGGCGCCGAGCCGGTCGAGCGCCCTGGCCATCACTGCGTGGCAGCGCGACAGCACGACCCGGTGTCCCTCGGCAGTGGCGGCCTCTTGGACCCTGTGGACGAGCTCGACCGCGGAGGGGACGTCTCTCGAGCGGGCGAGCACCTCGGCCTCGACGAGACGGCAACGCAACTCGAGCGAGCGCAGTCCCAGCGTGCTGGCTTGCTCGGCGAGTGCACTCGCCTTCGCGTCGAGCCCGTCGAGGCTCGCGTAGAGGTCGATCTCGAGGCGCGTCACGGCTCGGTCGATCGCGTCGGGATCGGGCTTGTCCAGCCCCTCACAGCTGCTGGGAGGATCTTCGGCGGTGCTGTCGATCTCGCTCATGCCTATCCTGGGTACCCGATCCACACGCAACTTACGTCCACATGAACGACGAACGTGAGCCTGACACGACGGCGAGCAGGCGGCGGATTCCTGCCCCCAGATCGCACGTGCCTACTCGTTCCGGGCCGTGCGACATCGATCGGCCGGGAGCTTCCCCGGCTGGTGAGGACCGGCGACGCCGCAAAGTCTCTCAGCCGGTTGCGACAGCGGTTCTCCCGCCGGCCGCGCACGCCAAGATGCGGAGCCGGTAGCGTCGAGCCATGGCTCTCGACGTCACCGACCAGACCTTCGAGACCGACGTCCTCGCGCGATCAGACGACGTTCCCGTGGTCGTCGACCTCTGGGCGCCCTGGTGTGGACCGTGCCGGACGCTCGGGCCGATCATCGAGCGCGTCGTCGAGGACGCCGCGGGCAAGGTGGAGCTGGTGAAGGTGAACGTCGACGACAACCCGCAGGTGTCCTCGGCATTCCAGGTGCAGTCGATCCCGGCGGTGTTCGCCGTCAGCAAGCGCAAGATCGTCGACGGCTTCGTCGGCGCGCTCCCCGAGGCGGCGGTGAAGGAGTTCGTCGACCGGCTCCTCGAAGCCCCGAGCGAGGCCGACGTGCTGACGGCGGCCGGCGACGAGGAGTCGCTTCGCAAGGCACTCGAGCTGCAGCCGGACCACCCGGTCGCGGTGGCGGCACTCGCCGAGCTGCTCGTCGGCGACGGAGCGACGGACGAGGCGCTCGCGCTGCTCGCGCGCGTTCCCGAGACCGCCGACACCCGCCGGATCGCTGCGCTGGCGCGCCTCGCCGCGGCTGACGACAGCGCGGCCGCGCTTCGCAACGGCTCGGTCGAGGCACGTCTCGACGAGCTGCTCGAGCGTGCCAAGGACGACAACAGCGCCCGGCAGGAGTTCGTGGACCTGCTCGAGGCGATGGACGTGGACGATCCGCGGCGCGCTTCGTACCGGCGTGCGCTGGCGTCCCGGCTCTTCTGAGTCGGGGTCCCCTCGTGCACGCTCGCGTCGCAGGCGTCGTGCGCCCGGCGACCACCTTGCAGCTCGCTCTCGGTGACCGGCTCCTCGACGTCACGACGAGGGCGCTCGTGATGGGCGTGCTCAACAGGACGCCCGACTCCTTCTACGACCGAGGTGCGACCTTCGAGCTCGACGACCTGCTGCGCCGGGCCGAGCAGATCGTCGACGAGGGAGCGGACCTGCTCGACGTCGGTGGGGTGAAGGCGGGGCCCGGTCCCGAGGTGACCGCCGAGGAGGAGCTCGACCGGGTGGTGCCGACCGTCGAGGCGCTGGCGGCCCGCTTCGACGTGCCGATATCGGTCGACACCTGGCGTGCGACGGTCGCGGAAGCGGCCTTCGCCGCGGGGGCGGTGCTCGGCAACGACATCAGCGGCTTCGCCGATCCCCGCTACCTCGAGGTCGCGGCGAACGCGAACGCCTCGGTCGTCGCGACCCACATCCGCCTCGCCCCGCGCATTGCCGATCCCGATCCCCTCTACCCGGACGACGACGTCGTCGCCGCCGTCGAGTCCTACCTGCGCGAGCGGATCGCCCGGGCACATGCGGCCGGTATCGACGCAAGTCGCGTCGTGATCGACGCGGGACTCGATCTCGGCAAGAGCGCCGCGCAATCGCTCGAGCTGCTGCGAGCATCCGACCGCCTCGCCGCCGTCGGGCCCCCACTTCTGCTCTCGGCGTCGAACAAGACCTTCATCGGTGCACTCCTCGGGCTCGGGATCGGCGAGCGTCGAGACGCCTCGCTCGCGGCAGCCGCGCTCGGGGTCGCCCGAGGGTGCCGGATCGTCCGGGTGCACGACGTCGCCGGCACCCGCCGGGTGGTCGACGCGATCGAGCAAGTGCTGGCAGCGTGAGCTCCGACGGCGCCGACGGCGAAACACCATCGGGCGCGCCGCAGGAGGCGCGACGTGCCTATCTCATCCAAGGAGAGGACGCCGGGTTGCTCAGTCAGGCCCTGACGGCGCTGATCTCGCGTCTCACCGCGGACGACGACGGCCTGACGCCGGTGGAGGAGTACGGAGAGCCCGGACGGGGCGAGCCCCGCCGTGACGAGCCCGCGGCGATCGGGCCGGCGCTCGAGGCCTGCCGCACGCTCCCGTTCCTCGCCACGCGCCGCATCGTCGTGCTGCGAGACACCGGCGCTCTCGACGCGTCCCAGGTGAAGGAGGTCGCCGCCTACCTCGCAGAGCCGCTCGAGACGACGGTGCTCGTACTCGTCCATCCGGGAAAGTCGGCGCCGGCAGCCCTCGTCAAGGCGGTGCGCGCCGTCGGGTCCGTCATCGACGCGGTCCCCGCACCACTCGGTCGGGCGCGCTCACAGTGGTTCGCCGAGCATCTGAAGGCGGCTCCGGTCAAGCTCGCGCCCGCCGCCGCGGCCCGTCTCGAAGGTCATCTCGGCGAGGACATCTCTCGGCTCGAGGGCATCCTCGCCACCGTGCGCGCCGCGTTCGGCGAGCGAGCGACCGTCAGCGCCGACGACCTCGAGCCGTTCCTCGGCTCGGCCGGCGGCGTCGCGCCGTGGGACCTCACCGACGCCATAGACGCCGGGAATGCCGCGGCCGCCGTCTCTGCCTTGCATCGGATGGTCGAGGCCGGAGAGCGTCACCCCCTGCAGGTGCTGGCCACGTTGCACCGTCACTTCGGTGCGATGTTGCGCCTCGACGGCAGCGGCGCGTCCGACGAGAATGCCGCAGCGGCGCTCACCGGAATGCGACCGTTCCCGGCGAAGAAGGCGCTCACCCAGGCCCGACGGCTCGGGCACGACCGCATCGCACGCGCCATCGCCCTGCTCGCGGCCGCCGACCTCGACGTACGCGGCAGGGTCGGGTGGCCCGGCGAGGTCGTGCTCGAGGTGCTCGTCGCCCGCCTGGCGCGCTTGGCACGGGAGCGTCCCGCACCGGGTAGGCCCGGCCCCGCTCGGCGTGGCGCGGACGCGAGCAGCCGGTGAGCGACGCCGCGGCCGATCCTGCGGAGCTGCTCGGCCTCGCGATCGAGATGGCACGTGCCGCGGGTGATCTGCTGCTCGAGGCGCGCTCGGGTGGCCGACACCTGCGACGTCTCGGAGCCACCGCGGTGCGCAAATCCTCGCCGACCGATCTCGCCACCGACGCCGACCGCGCGAGCGAGGCGCTCGTGCGGGAGATGCTCTCGATATCGAGACCCGACGACGCGCTGCTCGGCGAGGAAGGCGGGGCGTCGGCCGGCACGTCCGGCCTCACGTGGATCGTCGATCCGCTCGATGGCACGACGAACTACGTCTACGACTTCCCAGCTTGGTGCGTCTCGATCGCCGTCAGCGACGCCGAGGGCGCACTAGCCGGCGTCGTGCACGACCCGCTCCGGTCCGAGACCTTCTCGGCGGCCCGCGGCCTCGGGGCGTGCCTCGGCGGCGAGCGGATCGCCCGCGGCGCCGCCCCGCCGCTCGGCGAGGCGCTTGTCGGGACGGGCTTCTCCTACTCACCATCGCTCCGCGGCGACCAAGCGCGGCTTCTGCCGACCCTCCTACCCGAGGTCCGCGACATCCGGCGGGCGGGATCCGCGGCGATCGACCTCTGCTCGGTCGCTGCCGGGCGCCTCGACGCGTTCTACGAGGCGGGGCTGAAGCCGTGGGACAGCGCCGCGGGGCTGCTCATCGCTCACGAGTGCGGCATCGTCTCGGCCGAGATCGACGACGTGATCGCGTCGAAGAGCACGCTCGTGGCGGCGCCACCGGAGCTCCTCGACGAGCTCGTCGCACTTTTGCGGCGGGCACGCCCGGCTGTCTGACTACCATTCGGGCCGTCATGCGACAGTCGCGCCCGGTCTCGGGCGCCCGAGGAGGACAGCAGTGGAATTCGACGTCGTCATCGAGATCCCGAGAGGGCAGCGGAACAAGTACGAGGTCGACCACGTGACGGGGAGGATCCGGCTCGACCGGACCCTGTTCACCGCGACGCATTACCCCACCGACTACGGCTTTATCGAGGACACGCTCGGCCAGGACGGCGACCCTCTCGATGCGTTGGTCCTGGTCGAGGAGCCGACCTTCCCGGGCTGCCTGATCGCATCCCGGCCGATCGCAATGTTCAAGATGACCGACGAGAAGGGTCCGGACGACAAGGTGATCTGCGTCCCGGCCGGCGATCCTCGCTACGACCGGTTGCAGGATCTCGGAGACATCCCGAAGTACGAGCGCGCCCAGATCGAGCACTTCTTCGAGGTCTACAAGGCGCTCGAGCCAAACAAGCGGGTCGAGAGCGCTGAATGGGTCGACCGCAGCGCCGCGGAGACCGAGATCGTCGCTTCCCGGAGGCGTCAGCACTCCGGCTGAGTCCGAACGCGCCCGACCCGCCAGCGCTGCAAGGCGAGGGTTGCTTACCGCTGCAGCCGGAGATGCCAGGCGCGCTCCATCTCGGCGACGGCCGCGCCGGCAAGAAGGTCGGTGCCTCCGGGGGCGTCCACGTGGATGCCGTCCGAGTCCCGGACCTGGACGAGGCTTCCCGACGCGTCCGGCAGGTACTCGCTGTAACGGCCGGCGGCGTCGGCGAGCAGCGACCAGCTGGGCAGGTAGAGCACTCCGGGGTGCGCGCGTGCCTCGGCCGCGTAGACGGCGTTCTCCGCCTGCATGTCGGCACTCGACAACGTCGCCGTCGGCGACATCATGGGCATGCCCACCCAGAGCACGTGCGCGCCGGCCGCTGTCGCCTCGCGCATGATCGTCGCGACTCGAGCGCCGTAGACGGACTGCCAAAGCGGCGTGGCGAAGCCGACGAAGCGCGATCCGACATCGAAGCTCTGCGCGTCGTTGCCGCCGAGCATCACGACGACTATCCCCGGCCGGTAGCGGCGGAGCTCGACCTCGAGCTCGGCCGGCCAGTCGTAATAGCCGAGCGCGGCAAGGCCGGTCGATCCCACGGCGTCTTGGACGATCCGCACGGACGGATTGCCGCCCAGCGCGTCGCCGAGCCCGTAGCCGAGGTCCTCACCGATCGAGTCGCCGATGTCGAGGATCGTGAGCCGGTGCGCCGGGCTCGGCTCGGCGATGCGCGGCGGCCCGAGGGGAGGGCTCGACGCGAGCAGCGGCTCGGACGGCATCGTCGACGACGACGACGACGACGACGATGCGGGAATCGTCAGGGCCCGACCGCGCACCGTTGCCGTGCCCACCCGATCCGACCGGCTCAGATGCGGCGCGGGGACGCTCGCGACCGAGCCGCCCGGCGTCCCGTCCCGGCCGAGCGCCCGGTCCACGCCGCGAAGCGGCTGACCAAGGCCGAGCGCCCCACTCGCTCGGGCGAGGGGCCGGAGAATGGTCACCGCGATGCTCCGCCGAGCGCCGAGCGGCGCGGCGATCGCCGAGCTGTAGAGCTGGTGCGCGTCGAGCACGAGCCATGTGGCGAAGCAGACGACCGCTATGCCGAGCACCTGGCCGGCCGAGACGAGGCGCCGCCCCTTGGTTCGACGTGTTGGGCGTGTGGATCTCATCAGAATCGGAAGTAAATAAAGGGAGCCACGCCGGCCGGACCGAGGGTCGTGATCACGAGCATCGCCAGGCCGAGCACGAGTCCCTTGAGCACGGTCCCGAGCTGGGCGAAAGTCTCCTGCACGCGGATCCCCCACCCTTTCGGGACGAACTGGAGGCCGAGGGAGGACACGATCACCGCTACGACCGGGAGACGGACGAGCGGGGCCGGCTGGCCCCAGGTCGTCACGAGGCGTCCTACCAAGGAGAACGCCCTATTGACCGTGCTCGCGTTGAAGAAGATCCAGGCGAAGCTCACGATGTTGAAGGTCACGAACCGCTGCAGCCACACCGCAGCCGGCTCGTCGGACCGTGTCGGCGCGCCGCGGCGCTCCCGCCGGCTCCGCCGCCAGTGACCTACGCACTGTGCGACGCCGTGGATCGCTCCCCAGATTACGAACGTCCAGCCCGCGCCGTGCCACAGGCCGCCGAGCACCATCGTGATCATCAGGTTTCGGTAGAGCCTCGCCTTGGTGCCATGGCTCCCCCCGAGGGGGACGTAGAGGTAGTCCCTGAACCAGAGCGACAGCGTGATGTGCCATCGCCGCCAGAACTCCTGCAGCGATCGGGCCGAGTACGGCCGGTCGAAGTTCTGCGGGAACTGGAAGCCGAGCAGCATCGCGCAGCCGATCGCGATGTCGGTGTATCCGCTGAAATCGCAGTAGATCTGCACGCCGTATCCGTACGCCGCGAGCAGGATCTCCGGCGCGCTGTGCAGGGACGGATCGTTGAACACCGGTGCGACGATCGCGGACGAGACATAGCTCGAGATGACAACCTTCTTGAACAGCCCGCCGAATATCAGGAACGCCGCTCGTGGGAGGTCGATATGACGCGGGTCACGCTGGACCGCCCGGGCCACCTGGGGCAGCAGCTCCGAGGCGCGAACGATCGGTCCTGCCAGCAAGTGGGGAAAGAACGCCTCGTACACCGCGACGTCGAGCAGTGGGGCGGGCTCCAGCTGCCTCCGGTAGACGTCGACGACGTAGGAGAGCCCCATGAAGGTGTAGAAGGAGACGCCGAGCGGGAAGCCGGACGATTCGAGCAACGGTATCGACGCGCTGTGAACGCCGAGGTGACGTAGGGCGTTGTCGAGCGTCAAGGACAAGAAGCCGTAATACTTGAACCAGCCGAGCATTCCGAGCTCACAGACGATCGTCACCGTGAGCCATCGGCGACGGGCGCGATCGGACTGCTCGCGGTGGATGAGCAGCGCTCCGGCGTAGGTGCACAGCGTCGAGGCGGCGAGCAGGAATACGTAGCGCCAGTCCGGCCACGAGTAGAAGAGGTAGCTCGCGGCGAGGATCATGAGCGCCCACGCTCGCCTGTATGGTCTGAGCAGCCAATTCCCGATGAACACGACGCCGAGGAAGATGGCGAAGTCGATAGTCGGGAACAGCACGCCGGGCCCCCAAGTGGCAGCCGACCTGGCCGCTTGAAACGAGCACACTACCGGGTCGCGCTGCTCGACCTCGGCACTGTGTGAGGTCGACGCCTTTCTATCCGTGACCGCCACCCGTCGAGGCTCGGCTCGGGAAGTGCCAGCTCACATCGGCCCACAGCCGAAAACCCTATGGACGATATCCTTGATCCCTAGGCAACACAGGCGTAACATAACGCCGCCAGAACGTGCTGCACCTGCGAGAGCAGGGATCAAGACGCGGGAGCGGGGGGCCGCCCCGTCTTGTGAACCGTTGCACGAGTCAGGCCGTGAGCGCCATGGCGGCGCGGACGCCCGAGGAGGCAGCGTGGCCCTCAGCTGGAATAGAACGATCGATTGGGACGGGGACTCCTGGCGCGCGAGAGCTGCGTGCTGCGACACCGACCCGGACCTCTTCTTCCCCATCGGCACGACCGGACAGGCGATCGACCAGATCGAAGCCGCCAAGTCCGTCTGTCGCCAGTGCGAAGCGCAGGCCCCGTGCCTCGAGTTCGCCCTCGCGACCAACCAGGAGTCGGGAGTCTGGGGCTGCACCTCAGAGGAGGAGCGGCGCAAGCTCCGCAAAGCCTGGCTCGCGCGACAGCGCCGCGCGTCGTGACACCGGCTCGAGATCTCGGCACGGCTCGTAGCTGAGCGGTCCTTCGAAGGGCCGTCCGTCAAAGGGCCGTCCGTCAAAGGCGGTCGCCCGAGGACCTGGAGCCTTCACCGCCAGGCGGTCACGCGCAGGGTCGTGTCACGGGCGGGACGCGTCACCCGCTGCGCCCAACGGAACGGTTATCCGCACCACCGCCCCGCCTTCGGAGCGCACGGAGATCGATCCCCCGAGCTGGCTGCGCACGAGGTCTCGCACGATCGCAAGGCCGAGGCTGCGCGTCCCGTCGATGTCGAAGCCCTCCGGGAAGCCCCGGCCGTTGTCCCTGATCTCCACCGACAGCTCCACCCCGTCGCTCTCCAGGGTCAAGTAGACGATGAGCTCCTGCTGCTCGGGATCGGTGAATGCGTGCTCCACCGCATTTTGCAGGAGCTCGGCGATGACGACGGCGAGCGGCGTCGCGACGTCCGCGACCAGGTCCCCTGCGTCCCCGGCGACCTGGATGTCCACGTACTCGCTCGAGACGTTGGCATCCTTGGCAAGCTGCACGAGCGCGGGCACGATCTCCTTGAACGGCACCTGCTCACCCGGCTCCCTGGCCAGGATCTCGTGGACGAGCGCGATCGCCCGGATGCGCCGCTCGGCTTCGAGCAGCGCGACCCGCGCCGCGCGGTCCTCGAGGCGGCGCGACTGCAGCCGCAGCAGGGACGAGATCGTCTGCAGGTTGTTCTTGACGCGGTGGTGCACCTCCCGGATCGCTGCGTCCTTGGACAACAGGAGCCGGTCGCGGCGACGCAGGTCCGTGACGTCTCGCACGAGCACAGCGGCGCCACGCACCTCGCCATCCTCGATGAGCGGGATACAACGGAGCAGCACCATGACGTCCGGGCGTCGCTCGATCTCCTCTATGACCGGGAGCCGCTGTTCGAACGATTGCACGACCGCCTCCGAGTCGACGCCGAGCGACGCGAGCGTGTTGCCGACGATCGCCGAGACGATGCCCATCCGGTGGAGGGCGTTCACCGCGTTCGGTGAGGCGAACGTGACGCGCTGGTCGGCGTCGAGCACGACCACCCCGTCCCCGACGCGGGGTGCCTCCTCGATGGCGGCCTCGTCGGTAACGAAGGGGTAGAGACCGGCCGAGACCATGGCGGCAAGCCGGTCGAACAGTCTCAGGTACACGCGCTCGAGCCCGCCGGTGCGGCGACCGACCGTCGGCGACCAGACACGACTGAGCACGCCGACGACGTCGCCGCGCCAGCGCACGGGTATGCACTGGTAACGGACGGGGCCCTCTTCCATGCCAGCGGGACGCTCGCCCGTCATGATCGTTCCGCGACGCCACGACTCGAGGACGAGCGGGAGCTCACCGGCCGCCATGACCTGACCCACGAGGTCCAGCTCGAAGAGGGTCTGGCTCGTGGTCGGACGCATCTGGCCGAGCACGACGAAGTGCAACCCGAGCAGCGACGCCCCGGCGTCCTGGCGTGGCTCGCCTTCCGGCCACACCTCGGCACCGGGCTGGGCCACGGCGAGCGAGAACTGGTCCAGCGGCACGTAGAGCAGTAGGTCCGAGAACGACAGGTCGGCGAGCATGCCCCAGGACCCCATGAGGCGCTCGAGGTGCTTTCGAGCCCCGATGTCGAGCCCGGTGTACTCACGGGCGAGGTCGACAGGCGACGTCACGGCAGCGAAGGCCCGGCGAGGACGTCGACGTCCCGCCCCACCCGGCGGCGAAATGCGCGCAGGCTCGTGTAGCCGGCGCCGCTTGCCATAGTGGCCAGCTCGTCCACCCGGGAGGCCACATCACCTCGCCCATGGGCGTCGGAAGCGGTCGTGACGGGCACGCCGCGCGCGTGGAACCGGGCGAGGAGGTCCTTTGCCGGATAGGCCTCGGCGACGGGCTTGCGCCATCCCGCGGAGGAGATCTCGGCGGCCATCCCCGACGCCGCGGCCGCGGTGGCCATCCGGTCGTGGCACTCGTCGAGCAGCGCGTGCGAGGGGCGCTGCCCGGTCACCTTGACGAGGTCGGGATGCGCGAGAACGTCGCACGCGCCCGTCGCAGCCAGCTCCTCGAGCGCCTCGGTGTAGGAGCGCCACGCCTCCTCGGCGCCCCGCCGGTGCCACTCGCGCTGCGCGACCTCGTCCTCGACGTCGTCGAACATCCACGTGCCGAGCCAGTGCACCGAGCCGAGGAGCACGTCGAAGGGGTAACCGGCGAGCAGCGCGGCGACGGCGTCCATGCGGCCCGGGTAGTAGTCGACCTCGAGGCCGAGCACGACCGGGAGCCCGGCCCGCTTGGCCGCGAGTGCCGCTTCGACGTAGTCGTCGAGATCCTCCGTGGCGTGGTGCTCGAAGTAGGCGAGCATCCCCCCTCGCAGCGCCTCGTCGCGCTCGCTCTCCCAGAAAGGGCCGACGGCGGCGCGCCCGGCGGCGAAGCGGAAGAAATGCTCGGTGAGGGCGATCTCCTCGACGCCCGCCGCCGCGGCTCGCTCGCAATACTCGGCCAGCCGCTCGACGCGGTACTCAGTCGAGTCGGCGCGCTCCTCGTGTGGCCAGAGATGGACGTGGTAGTCGAGCAAGACTTCCATGGTAGGCGGCATCGGCTCCCGCTCCCCGCCCGTCGAGCGATCCACCGTCGAAAACCGCTGTCACCTGTTCAGGACAGCCCGGTCGTCGGCGCGTCCGCTCGCACCGCGAACCCGTCGAAGACGTGCCGTCCGATCTCGAGCAGACCTGCGACGTCGACGACGTCGCCAGACAGGTGCGGGACCGTGACGGTCACGGAGTGGCCCCTCGACATCTCCGCGAGCAGCTCGGACTCGCGTCGCGCCACGAGCTCGAAGTTCGCGAAGCTCCTCCCGACCTCCTGGAGCACTCGCTCGACCTGGTCGACTCCGCCGAGCCCGTCGGCGAGCGTCGAGGAGAGCGCAGTTGCGACTGCCTCGGACCGCGTCTGCAACGACTCGGCCACCGCTTCGGCGTCGGGGTCGGCGAAGCTCGGCGGGAGCACCTTGTTGGCCACGAGCAGCCCGAGATGCAGGTGGCGCTCGGCGAGCGCCTCCGCGAAGCGTGCGGCCTCGAGAGCAGGCACCGTCTCGAGCGTGGTGACGACCATGAAGGTGGTGCGGGGATCGCGCAGCAGGCCGCTCACCGACTGAGCACGACTGACGAACCCGTCGTACATGCTCTGGAACAGGCGGAAGAACTCCGCCACGTCCTCGAGGAACTGCGTGCCGAGGATGCGGTCCGCGACTTGGTAGAACGGGCGAGATGCGAGACTCACGAGACGCGACCGGGACGGCGCGATGAGCCACCGGAGCAGGCCGGACGCGAAGAAGTCCGCCATCCGCTGGGGCGCGTCGAGGAAGTCGAGCGCGTTGCGCGTCGGCGGGGTGTCCACCACGAGCAGGTCGTACTCGCCCTCGGCGTGGATCTCGTAGAGGCGTTCCATGGCGATGTACTCATGGCTCTGCGCGAAGCGCCCCGTGATGTTCTGATAGAGCGGGTTCGCGAGGATCTGGTCGGCCGTGCTGCGGTCGGGGGCGTGCCGGCGCACGAGCGCGTCCCACGACTGCTTCGTGTCGAGCATCGCCGCCCAGAGCTCGCCCTTCGGGCGCACTCCCGCCGCGGTGAACGTCGAGGGCGACACCCGGGACGCGGCGTTGCCTATCCCGTCGACGCCGAGAGCATCGGCGAGCCTGCGAGCGGGATCGACGGTGAGAACGAGCACCTTGGCGCCCGATCTCGCGGCAGCGGTCGCCGCCACCGCCGCGGCCGCGGTCGTCTTGCCGACGCCGCCCGGACCGCAGGCCACGACGATCTCCCGAGCGGCGAGGAGGCTCTCGACTGGCGACGCGGCGCGGCGCGGCGTCACTCGCCGAGCTCCTCGCCGAGCGCGTCGGCAACCTGGCGCACGGCCCGCGCACCGTAGGCGCGACCGAACAGGTACGGGAGGTACGCGAGCGGAAGCGCCGGGTCGAGCGCCGCTCGTAGGCGCTCGAGGTGCGCTGCCCCGCTCCGGCGTATCCGCACGGCAAGCCCCGCGGCGTTGAGGACGTCGGTGACGGCCTCCTCGGTGCAGTCGCCCAACGCCTCGGCGACGTGGAGCGCGCCTCCGTCGGCGACGATCGCGTCGAATATCTCCTGCTCGCCTCGGGAGAACAGCTCCGGCATCACGCGGTTGGCGACCATCGCGGCCAGGTGCACACCCGTCTCACGTTCCAGTCGGCCCGCCAGCTCCACGGCCTCGTTGACCGGCATCTCCTCTGGCGTGGTCACGACGCAGACGCCGGTCTGGTGCGGGTCGCCGAGGATGTCGAGCATCCAGCGCGTCTGGGAGCGCACCGCGCCGACCTTCACGAGCTCGTTGATCCCGACCGGAGCGGCGAGCTGCCCGACGATGTTCCCCGTCGCCGACGCGTCGACGACGATGAGGTCGAAGTGGTTCTCCCGGACCTCGTAGCAGAGCTTTCCCACGGTGAGGATCTCCCGGACGCCCGGCGCCGCGCTGGCGACGAAGTCGAACGCACGTGCGACCGGCCCGATACGCCCGATCGTCGGCACGCGAAGGTTGAGCCGCAGGTACTCGCGCAGCGACGCCTCGGTGTCCATCTCCATGGCATGCAGGCCGGGAGCGACCTCACGGGGCACGAACCCGAGCGGCCCGCACTCGTAGGCTGCGGCGACGTCGCCCTTGGGCTCGACCTCGCAAACGAGGGCGCGCCGGCCACGCTCGCTCGCCATGAGGCCGAGCGCGGCGGCGACGGTCGTCTTTCCTACCCCGCCTTTCCCGGTGACGAAGAGCAGCCGGCGGTCGAGCAGACCGCTCAAGGGCGGGCCCCCGGCCTACGGGGCGCCGAAGCCGACCCGGCGGTCGTCGCTCGTCTCCCCCACCTCGACCCATGCAACCTTGGCGCTCGGCACACCGACACGCCGGCCGCGCTTGTCAGTTAGCCAGAGCACGCCTTCGGGCGACGACAAGGCACCTTCGATGTCGGCGAGCAGCTGCTCGCGGCCGACGTCGGCACCGAGCTCCACGTCGAGCTCCTTCGCCGTCTGGATGATCCCGATCCGCACGTCCACCCGTTCGCTCCTGTTCGATGTCCCAGGCGCCATCGTAGGGTGTCGGCAGGTCGCTCAAGCTCCTCCGGTCGCGCCGAAGGGTCGCTTGATCATCCGAGAGTCGTGCCAGGCGCGCCCGGACCGGCGAAGGACCGGCCTCCGTGGCCGCCGAAGCCCCTTTCGCCGCCGGAGGGACCGGGGCCAGTACGGGCGCCGAGCACCGTGACCGATTTCGCTGCGAACGTGGTCGGCGATCCGGGCGTCCCCTCCGCCAGGATCCCGTCACCGACCTTGACCGCCGAGAGCGACGACGCAGCGCTCGAGCCAGGCGTCGTGCCCGGGGTCGTGAAGCGCGTGGACGAATCGGTCGTCACCTGTACCGAGGTGGTGGGCGACGTGCCCGACGGTCCGGGGGCGGAGCGCTCCGAGATCGTGATCGTCGTCCCCGAGACCGCCGTCACCGTGCCCTGTACCTGCGGGAGCACGACCTCGATGCTCGATGCGTCCAGGTCTGTCTGGTCCGCGTCGAGCGTCCCCGTCGCGACGATCTGCGAGCCGACGGCGACCGTCGAGGATGTCGTGCTGCTGCCCGCCTCGCTGTAGGTGGTCGAGGAGCTCACGTGGATCGTGCGCTCGAAGCCCTGCGAGTCCCGCACGACGACGGTCGAGCCGTCGTCGCTGACCACCGCGCCCTCGAGCGTCGGCCCGACGACGTCGACCTGCGCCGCAGTCGGCGCGGACGAGCCCGCGGTTGCGCTCGTCGGCCGCACGGCCACGGTCTCTCCGACCACGACAGCGCCCGAGGTGGCCGACGCTCCCTGCTTCTCGTATGCGGTCGACGCGTTCGTCGTGACGGTGATCGTCGAGCCGGCAGAGGTCGAGGCCGAGCTGCCCGAGCTCGTGAGGTCGAGCGTGATCGACCCACTTCCGACCGAGGTGACCACCCCCGAGAGCGCTTCGCGACCCGCGAGCGCGCCCGGACCGGCGAAGTACGCACCGCCGAGGCCTGCGCCGCCCTGAGGGCCGCCTACCGGGTTCGTAGCTGCGTCGGCGGCGACCGACGTGGAAGGCGTGCTGCTCGTCGTGGCGGAGGCGATGCCGTAGCCACCCGCCGCCGCGCCCGCGACGAACGCCGCGCCCGTCGCTCCGGCGAGCAGCCGGTGACGTCCGAGACCTCGTCGGGCCCTTCCGGAAAGCCCGCCTCCTCCGATGCTGCCCACACCGGCCTCACCGTCAGCGCCCGAGGCCGACCCTTCGCTGTTGCGCCCGTGTCCGTCGTCCATAGCGTGACCTCCCGAGAGCCTGCGGCCGAGCGCGTCGCCCGGTTGATGGCGATGCTCGCGCCGACGCCTGGGACCACCCTGCGAACGCGCCGGGCTCCACCCGTGAGCCCGGGAGGCACTCGCGGAGATGTATGAAATGCTCTGGTCGATGGTCGACTGGGCGACGATCTCCTCGCTCGCGGGCGCCGGCGGGACCCTGGTGCTCGCGGTCGCGACGTTCGCGTCCGTGCGCTCGGCCAACCGAGCCGCGCGGGCGGCCGAGAGGTCGCTATTGGCGGGCTTGCGGCCCGTCCTCATGCCGTCTCGCCTCGAAGACCCGCCCGAGAAGATCTCCTTCGTCGACGCGCACTGGGTGAAGGTCAATGGGGGCCACGCCGCGTTCGAGGTCGGCGAGGACGCGATCTACCTGGTCATCGCCTTGCGCAACGCGGGCAGCGGCATCGCCGTCCTCCACGGCTGGTCGTTCCACCCCGATCGACTCCTCGGCGACACCGGCCACGCCGATCCGAGCGACTTCCGGCGGCTTTCGCGTGACATATATGTGCCGGCCGGGGACGTCGGCTTCTGGCAAGGCGCCTTCCGGGACCCGACCGACCCCGCGTTTGCAGCTGCGAGAGACGCCGCCGACCAGCGCAAGATGGTCACCATTGACCTGTTGTACGGGGACCACGAGGGCGGCCAGAGGATGATCAGTCGGTTCACGCTCATGCCCGCGAGCGATTCGTGGCTGGCGAGCGTGTCGCGTCACTGGAACCTGGATCGAGCCGATCCCCGCTGATGGCGGCGGGCGACGACTGCCATGGCTCGCCGGCTGCTCGGCGAGAGCCCGGATTGCTCAGGGCACGAGCACGATCTTGCCGTGAGTGTGGCCTGAGATGATCGCCCGGTGCGCCGCGGCCGCCTCGCTCAGCGGGTAGCTCGCGGCGACCAGCACCCGGAGCTTGCCGGCCTCGGCCAGCCGCACGAGCTCCAAGCGGGCCGCAGAGCGGATCTCGGTACCGGGGTCGGCGCCCGGCGCGTTGCCGAGCACCTTCACACCGAGCTCGGCGCCTCGCTGGAAGCCGACGAGGGTCGCGATCCGGCCGCGGTCAGCGACCAGGGCCACGGAGACATCGAGCGCCTCGTCGGTACCGACCGTGTCGATCGCGCTGTCCACACCCGCGGGTGTGAGAGCGCGGATCCGCTCGAGGAGGCCGGGGCCGTAGGTCACGGGCTCAGCGCCGAGCTCGCGCAGGTACGCGTGCGCGCTTTCGCTTGCCGTGCCGATGACCCGCGCTCCAGCGTTCACGGCCAGCTGGACGGCCATGAGGCCGACCCCGCCGGCCGCGCCGTGGATCACCAGCGTGTCACCGATGCCGACGCCAGTCACCGACAGCGCGTGTACCGCAGTCGTCCCTGTCACCATCAGGCCGGCCGCCTCCTCGAAGGAGAGCGTCGACGGCTTCGGCAGCACGGAGGATGCCCGTGCCACGACCTCGGCGGCATAAGCGCCCGGGACCGGATAAGCGATGACCTCGTCGCCGGGGCTCACCGGACCTGCGGGTCCCTCGGCACCATCGCCGACGGCGGTCACCACGCCGGCCGCCTCGAAGCCGAGGCGCATCGGCAGCTTGGCCGGATCAGTGCCGAACTCCCCGCTGTACATCTTGGCATCGAAGGGGTTCACGCCGGCGGCCCGCACCGCTACCGCGACCTCGCCCGGACCTGGCGCGCCGACCGGCACGTCGATCACGGACAGAACCTCCGGTGGGCCGAACGCGGTCGCAACCACGACACTCGTCATCAGTGGTGCAACCTACTCCGTCCCTCCACTATTGCGGCCCGCGCCTACTCGACCGCTCCGGGCGTGCGGCGCGGCGCCCCGAGCGAACGACCGGAGTACGCTAGGCAGGGCGCAACCTCGAAGGGAGGCGCCATGTGGGTCGTGGCTGGAATCCTGCTCGGTGTGGTGGTACTGGCGAGTCTCGTCGGCCTGCACACGGGGCCGCACACCCACTTCGTGGCCGGCGTCGTCGGCGTCGTGGCCGCCGGCTGGCTCGCCTTCATGGCCGTGGACCTGTCAGCGCGCACCCTCGTGCTGTCTCTCCTCGCGGCAGATCTCGTGGTCTCGGGAGGCGTCGGGTTCGCCGCCTGGCGCGGGCTCTCCGCCCAGCACCGCCAGCCGGTCGGTCGTGGTCTGCACTCGCTCGAAGGAGCGATGGGCGTTACGGTCGGCGGCTTGGCCCCGGGCGGGATCGTCCGTGTCCGCGGTGAGAGCTGGTCCGCCACCTCGCTCAACGGCATCGTGCCCGACGGCGGCGCCGTCCAGGTGATCAGCGTCGAAGGCGTTCGGCTCAACGTGTGGGCCGAGGACCCGATCGGCGAGGTTCCGCTTGGTGGCGGCGCGAGCACAGGGAACGGCATTGCAGGTAGTAGGCAGGAAGACACGGAGCGCTCTTCGCATAGCTCCGGGAGCGGAGGGCTCGAGTCATGATCATCGCCGTAGTCGCAGTCATCGTCGTGCTCGGCGCGCTGGTCGCCATGGCTGCGTCGGTGAAGATCGTGCGCGAGTACCAACGGATCGTGCTCTTCAGACTTGGCCGGGTCGTCGGCACGAAGGGCCCGGGGCTCGTGGTCATCAACCCGGTGACAGACCGCACGAGCCTCGTGGACCTTCGCGAGCAGTTCCTCGAGATCCCCCACCAGACGGCGATCACGAAGGACAACGCGCCGATCTCGATCGACTTCATCATCTTCTACAAGGTGGTCGATCCCCAGATGTCGGTCATCACCGTGCAGAACTTCGCCGGCGCGGCGCTCAACGTCGCGTCCACCACGCTGCGCAGCGTGGTCGGCGACATGGCGCTCGACGACGTGCTCTCCAAGCGCGAGGACATGAACGCGTCGCTTCGCGTCCGGCTCGACGACGTCACCGAGCGATGGGGCATGAAGGTGACGAGCGTCGAGGTCCGCGAGGTCAACCCGCCGCCCGGCGTCCTCGAAGCGATGACGCGCCAGATGTCGGCCGAGCGGACACGGCGCGCCGCTATCACCGAGGCCGAAGGCATGAAGGCGGCGGCGATCCTGTCGGCCGAGGGCGAGCGCCAGGCGGCGATCACCCTCGCGGAGGGCCGCAAGGAGGCGACGATCCTGTCGGCCGAGGGAGAGCGGCAGTCGACGCTGCTGCGCGCGCAGGGCTTCAGCTCCGCGCTCGAGGTCATCGTGCGCGTCGCACGCGATCTCGACGACAAGACGATGCTCCTGCAGTACCTCGACACGTTGAAGCAGGTGGGCTCTTCCCCCTCCACGAAGTTCATCGTGCCGATGGAGCTCGCTGGTCTCTTGAACGGGGTGAAGGGTCTCTTGCCTCCGGCAACGGCCCAGCAGTCGTTGAAGCCGGCAGCGGTTCCGCCGGTGGAAGGCTCCGACAACGGGCGTGCGACGACCTCGTCCTAGCGGGAGCTGACTCGCCGAACGCTCGAGGACCTAGGCTGCAGCGATGGGCGACGCGTCGGCGCGGACGAGGGACCTGCACCTAGCACGCTCTCGCCGACAGCCGCGAGCGTGATCCGGCTGAGGCGAAGGCGGCCGGACATCCGCCCGCTCGACGTCGCCGCATTCGCCGACGCCACCTCGGTGACGTTGACCACCAGCTTGAACCAGATCCTGCACTCGACGGACGACGGTCGGACCATCGAAGCGCTCCTCGAGCTCATCGGCAGGTACCCCGACGGTTGGTCGGTGCCACGAAACGGCGTCCCGATCGCCGAGCTCCGTCTGAACTTCTACGGCGCAGTGGGACAGCCGCTCGGCAACGTCGGCATCGGCCGCACCTTCTTGTCGGCGCACCAGTCGGGTGGGTTCCGCTCCCGCACGGTCGATGGCAGCGTCCGCGAGCAGACGCTCTCCCTCCTCGGCGTACGCGACCCCGACGCGAGCTGACCCGAAGGCGTACGGTGGTACCCACCATGCAGCCGCGAACGAGCGACGAGGAGAGCTGACGTGACTCCGACCCAGCTCGCGAGCGCGCCCGAGCGGCCCTCGCGACTCACGAAGGCTGCTTCGCGCCCGTCCGAGCGATCCTCCGAACTGACCTGCGCCGCGCCCGTTCCCGAGATGAGCGATGTGGCAGGCCGCCATGTGGTCCAGCAGCTCATGCGCTCTCCCGGCCCTGCTCCTGGAGCACCGCGGGACGCTGCCGGCGCGATCTCTCCGAGCACGATCATCGGGCTGCAGCGCACTGCCGGCAACCGCGCCGTGCAGCGACTGCTCGCCGGACCGCCAGCCTGCTCCGTCCCAGGCCACCGACATGGGCACGGGCCCGTGGTGCAGCGCCGCATCGTTCCCGACGCGCGGGTAGCGATCGAGGCTGCGGCGGGGGTCAACCACGCCTTCGACGCGCTGTCCGCGTCGGTGGATCGCCTCATGCCAGAAGACGCCCAAAAGAAGCTCATCGACGTCGAGAGCACCGGCGCAAAGATCTCCTCGGCGTTCTCCAGCTTCAAGTCGAAGGTGACCGGCAAGGCGCCTGGGGCCGACCCCGGGCGCGGCAACCTCGTGCACTTCATGCGAGCATGGCTGCTCTCGGAGTTCGGCCAGCGGCTCGAGGCGCTCGAAGCGAAGAACCTCCCTCCGGCTGAGAAGAAGAAGTCCCAGGCGCGCTATCTCGCCAAGGCGCTCGAGGTACGGGACAAGCATGCGCCGCTGCTCAAGAAGGGTACCGCCGCCCCCGAGACCCAAGCGTTCCTGGCATCGATCGGCCTCGACGCCGGCGTGCCGGTGGCGGCGGAGGACAAGGCCAAGGAGGTCGCGAAGGGTCCTCGGATCGACGTTCGCTCGACCTTCCTCGGTGGCCGGATCCTCGGCATCAGCCTGCGCGGCCACCTGTTCGTCGTCTACACCACGAGCGAAGGGCGTCAGCTCTACTTCCGGGGCGGCCCGGGCGAGGACGTCCCCGGGCTGGACGCCGGCTACACGACGGTCGACGCCGGTGACTACACCCCCGGCACCATCGACTGGGACCCGTCCGCGCCTTCGACGACGGTCATGAAGGGCCCCCAAGCTGCCGAGAAGCTCGACGGGCTCCTGGAGGCCGGTCGGGCCGTCAACGCGATGCAAGTGCCGTACCAGGGCTACTTCATGAAGAAGAGCAACCTGAAGTCCGGTCGCTCGCCCTTGACCGGGGAGAACTGCAACGCCGCCGCGTGGACGCTGTTGAATCGCGCCGGAGTCCCGACGAGCAAGCCGGGCGGCCTCCACCCGGGCTGGGGCCACGTGCTCGGCGCCGACTCAGGACAGGGAAACCCCGCGCCGGAGCGCGAGAAAGACACGTTGGACTTCCGCGGCAAGACTGTCGGCAGCCCTTCGGCAGTCTTTCGGGACCGCCTCCTTCGCGAGAAGCAGAGCGACGTCCCGAAGCTCACCGACGTGCAGATCGTGAGCACCGACGGCGACGGCGCCGACGAGGTCTACAAGGTCGCCTACGACCACGAGGGCGAGCACAAGATCGGCTGGATGGCCAAGGCGGAAGTGTTGTCCGCGGGACTTCACGGCCGCGACCATCCGCTGCCGCCGGTGCCGGTCCCGCCGAAGGCATCGATGGCGGATCCCGCCATCTACCCCGCGGGACGCCACAACCTGGTCGGAAAGCTCGAGGCTCCGCTCGAGTTGCACGTGAGCTCGACCGAGGACGGTCCCCTCGCCACGGACATCACCATTGCGCCGGACTACAGGGGGGTGGCTCGCCTCCTCGTACTCGACGACACGACGCGCAACAGCGGGCGCGCCCAGCTCCAGTACGACGGCAAGGCCTACTACGTGCCGCTCGACCAGGTCGCCGCTGTCTTCGGCTGGGCCGGCGCCCCGAAGCCCGAGGTCCATCCGATCGGGCCCGAGGCACATGACGAGCCAGTCGTCGTCGCCGTCAACGGGACGAAGGCGCCGCTCACGCTCTACTACGACGCGGCGCACAAAGAGAGCGACAAGTGGGGCGAGGTACCGGCGGGTACCGAGAAGAGGGACCTCAACGAGGGCATCGAAAGCAACGGCGACTGGATCGAGGTCGTCTACCTCGGCACCTTCTTCTGGGTCTCGAAGGAGCAGTGGGCCGCAGCGATGGGCTGAGCGGCTCGCGGCGCACCGGCGAGGCGGTCCGGGCTAACCGGCGCGAAAGCTACGTCGGTACGACTGTGGGCTCGTCCGCAGCACCCGGTGGAAATGCTTGCGCAGGTTCGTCGCAGTCCCGAAGCCGCTGGCGCCGGCCACGACATCGATCGAGGCGTCTCCGCCTTCGAGCAGGCGCTGGGCGAGGGCGACCCGCTGATGCAGGAGCCACTGATACGGCGTGGCGCCGGTGATCGAGCGGAAGCGCCGAGCAAACGTGCGAGGGCTCATCGCTGCGCGCTCCGCCAGGTCGTCGATGGTCACCGGATCCGCGAGATGCTCGTCGAGCCAGACCAGAGTCGCCCCGAATCGATCGGCGTCTACGGCGCTCGGGATCGGCGACTCTATGTACTGCGCCTGGCCGCCGTCACGGTGCGGCGGCACCACGAGGTGCCGAGCTACTCGATTCGCTACGTCGGCCCCGAAGTCGGTGCGCACGATGTGGAGGCAGAGGTCGATGCTCGCGGCGCTCCCCGCGGAGGTCAAGATGTCTCCGTCGTCGACGTACAGCACATTCGGGTCGACGACGACCTCCGGATAGTCGTGTGCCAACCTCTCGGCGGCCACCCAGTGGGTCGTCGCTATCCTGCCGTCCAGCAATCCCGCCGCGGCCAGCACGAAGGCTCCCGTGCACAGCGAGACGATCCGTGCACCGCCGCGGTGGGCGCATCGCAGCGCGTCGAGCACCTCGGTCGCGACGAGGTCGTAGGCGGCAGTAGGCGGGACGATCACCATGTCGGCGCTCCGAAGCTCGTCCAGTCCATGTGGCGCGTACAGGGTGAAGCCGGTCCCGGCGCTGACCGGCCCCGGTCGGGCCGCGCAGACGGAGAATCGGTACCAGGGGACGCCCATGTCCGAGCGGTCGTAGCCGAAGATCTCGCACGCGACGCCGAACTCGAATGGCGACACCTCTTCGCATGCGAGCAGTGCGACGCTCGCATGTTTGGCAGGATCGTTTCGCATACTGTCAATCCTGCCACTTCTACAGCGTGCCGTGGGAGCACAAGCTGGTCAGGTGATGAACCCCTACCTCCTGCAGCGACTCGCCGAGGACGCCATACGAGAGCGGACCGCTGCGAGCGGCACCGTCGTTCGACGACGTCACCTCCGGCGCTGGGCAGCCCGACTCGCGCCGGTCATCGCGGCACTCGCGAGCACTCGCAACGAGGCAGGCCGAGCGGCCGCTCGTCCGCAAACCTTCGGATCTCCACACAGCTGAGCAATCGCCCAATGGCTGAGGCCACGCGATCGACGCTCAGTGGATCTCGGGGCCAGGGGCGGCCGATCCGGGAAGGTCGACGCCGCGAGGAAGATCTCCGGGGGGCCACCCGAGCAGGCGGAGGGCCGCGGCGCAGGCGTAGCGATCGGTCATACCGGCGACGTAGCCCACAGCGGACCGCACGGCCTGGATGCTGCCCGGCTCGTGCCGCTCTCCTACCTCGCCGGGGCGCGAGCCGAGATGGTCGGGTCGCAACGAGAAGTGCTCGACCAGCGCCGTGAGCAGCCTCTGTACGGCTCGACCCTGCTCTGCGGCTTCCCGTCGCATATAGACGTGCTCGTAGTTGAACCGCCGCAGGCCAGCGAGCGCAGTGGCCATCTCCTCGCTCATCCCGACAACGCCGGCCTCGGTGCTCGAGGAGACCACGTCGCCGATAAACGCGCGCAGCTGCTTGCTCCGGGTGAGCCCGCACACTGCCGCTATCTCGCGTGGCACATCGTCGAGGGAGACGAGACCGGCAGCGACGGCGTCCTCAAGATCGTGCGCGCAGTAGGCGATGCGGTCGCTCCAGCTGACCACCTCGCCCTCGGGAGTCGAGGGGGCCGGTCGCGACCACGAGTGATTGCGGATGCCGTCGAGGACCGGAGCGGTGAGGTTGAGCCGTGCGAGCACCACGTCGGCCCCCCACACCGCGTGGTCGTACCCCTCGGGCAGGTACCGGGCGAACGCGTCTTCGCTCGCGTGACCTCCCGGGCCGTGGCCGCAGTCGTGCCCGAGCGCAATCGCCTCGGTGAGCGCCACGTTGAGGTGGAGCGCTCGCGCTACGGCCGTGGCGACCTGGGCCACCTCGAGCGCATGGGTCAGGCGTGTGCGCTGGTGGTCGTCGGGGAAGACGAAGACCTGGGTCTTGCCGGCGAGCCTGCGGAACGCGGCCGAGTGGAGGATGCGGTCCCGGTCCCGTTCGAAGCAGGTGCGGAGTGGGTCCGGATCCTCGACAACGAGCCGCTCCCCGGCGCCCTCCGCCCGGGTCGCCCCCGGTGCGAGGAGTCGGTCCTCGTCGGCCTCGCGCTCCGCACGTCCCCGAGGCTCGATCGCGCCGATGAACGCCGAGCCGCCGCTGTGCGCGATGCGCAGTGCCCCACGACCGCGGCGGGCTTCCATCGTCGAAGCCCACACGAGCGCTCGCTCGCTCAGAACTTCGGGCGACGACCCGCCGCCGCCAGGGACGTCGCCCGCGGCGTCGACGTCGAGGATGTCCTCAGTCGTGATCGCGCCTCGCCGTTCCATGGTCGGAGACTACGACCTCGGTACGTCACTCGGTCAGGAGAGCTTCAGCTCCGACCTGTAGACACGGGCCGGACCGAGGGCCACGACACGCGCCGCGAGCTCCTCGAAGACCTTGGCCACCTCGCCGTCCGGCTCCGCGATCACCGCCGGACGGCCGTCGTCGGCTCCCTCGCGGATCGCCGTGACGAGCGGCACCTGGGCGAGCAGGGGCACGCCGAGGGAGGAGGAGAGCTCCTCTCCTCCCCCGAACCCGAACAGCTCGTAGCGGGCGCCGTCGGGCGTGCAGAACCACGACATGTTTTCGACGACACCACGCAACGGCAGCCGCAGCTGGCGTGCGAGCGCACCGGCGCGCTGCGCTACTCGCTGCGCGGCCGGCTGCGGTGTCGTGACGACGTAGAGCTCGGCTCGTGGCAGCTGCTGGGCCACAGAGAGAGCGACGTCGCCCGTCCCCGGCGGCATGTCGACCAGGAGGAAGTCGGGCGCTCCCCAGTGCACGTCGACCAGGAACTGCTCGAGCGCCTTGTGCAGCATCGGGCCTCGCCAGGCGATCGCCTTCTCCTCGTCGACGAAGAACCCGGTCGATATAGAGCGGACACCGTGGGTCACGGGGGGCACGATCGTGCGTCCGAGAACCATCGGGGCGTGGGTCACGCCGAGCATCCTCGGCACCGAGAACCCGTAGATGTCCGCGTCCAGGAGCCCGACGCTATGGCCCGCTCGCGCCAGCGCGACGGCGAGATTGACGGTCACCGTGGACTTGCCGACCCCACCCTTGCCGGACGCGATGGCAAGGACCCGCGTCCGGCTCTTGGGGGCCGACAGCGGGCTCGTCCGCCCGGCTGCGCCGGCTCCCGCGGCTCCGACGGGCGCCGAGGTCTCCACCCCCTCGATCGCGTGCAGGCGCTGGCCGAGCGCGGCGCGCTCCTCCTCCTCCATCGCCTCGAGCTCGACGCTCACCGTCGAACCCGCCTCGGCGAAGGCGCCGAGCGCTTCGGTCACGCGACGATGGAGCTCGTCGGGGTCGGGATAGTGCTCAGATGGGACGGCGACGACCACCTCGACGCGGCCCCGTTTGCGAGCGGCACGGCGCACGGTCCCGAGCTCGCCGAGGCTGTGGAAGAGCGCTGGGTCGACCACCGCCGCGACCGCCTCGAACACCGCCTCGTCCCGGTCAGCCACGGACCACCACCACTCACTCCTCGTTCTGGGCTTCGCCGCACCGCTCCGGCAACATTCGTGCCGCGCTTGGCCTCCGGAGCGCCTGCGAGACCCCGTCGCAGGTACGATAGTGCTGTGAGCCCCACACCCATCCGGGGAAGGACCGATGCAGCGGCCGAGGTCGCTCTCCCCGAGCGGCCCGCTGTAGGGCCGGTCAGGGGAAGGGGCCTGCCTCCGCTCGAGGCGGGCGGCTCGGCCGAGGACGAGTCGTTCTCGGCCGTCGTGGCTGCGGTCACGTCGGCCTTCGGCGACACGACGAGGCGCCAGATCTACCTCTATGCACGCGACTCCGACGGGGTCACCGCCGCCGACATCGCGCAGCGCTTCGCCCTGCATCCGAACGTCGCCCGCCACCACCTCGACAAGCTCGCCGCCGGCGGTTACCTCGGGGTCTCGCTCGACCATGGCGGCTCCGGCGCCGGACGGCCCTCGAAGCGCTACCGCCGCTCGATGCAGGCAGCCGCGCTCCCCGCGCCCCCACGGCCCGACGGCCTTCTCGTCACGTTGCTCGTGCGCGCCCTCGACCTGCTCGAGCCGGAGGTCGCCGAGCGGGTCGCCGAGGAGGTCGGCGATGAGTACGGACGCTCGCTCGCGGCGCAGATGGCCCCGGGCGACTCGCAGCGCTCGATGCGCGCCGCGATGCTCGCGATCGCCGACTCCCTGACGGCACAGGGATTCGCGGCACATGCCGAGAGCCGGGGCATCTCCACGGCCATCGTGCGCGACCACTGTCCCTTCGGTGACGTCGTGTCGCAACACCCGGTGCTGTGCGCCCTCGACCGCGGCATGGTGCAAGGCATGCTGGCGGGCCTGTGCGGTGACTCGGTGCCGGTCCAGATGTCGTCTCGCGCCCTCGGGGACGACTCGTGCGCGAGCGTCGCCGGCTGAGCAGCTCCGCCAGCCCGTGAGCCGCACGCACTACCTCGACCACGCCTCGTCGTCGCCGCTTCGACCCGAGGCTGTCGAAGCCATCACCGGCTGGGCCAACTCGGGAACCTTCGCCGATCCGGGTCGCCAGCACGGCGACGGGCATCTCGTCCGAGACAGCGTCGAGCACGCAAGAGACGCCGTCGCGACCTTGCTCGACGTCCGCCCCCGTGAGGTGGTCTTCACCTCAGGCGGTACTGAGGCGGCCAATGCCGCAAGCTCGGGTGCCCGCGCCGCCCGCGGCGCAGGGCCGATGCTCTACACCGCGGTCGAGCACTCCGCCGTGCGGCTCGCCGCGGAGCGCGCCGGGCTCGCCGTCCCAATCGAGGTGGACGCGCTCGGCCGCGTCGACCTCGACCGGCTCTCGCAGCTCCTCGACGCGGCCGACGAGAGCAGCCCGCCCGTCCTCGTCCACTGCCAGTGGGCCAACCACGAGGTGGGCACGGTCCAGCCCGTCGCCGAGGTCGTCGCCCTCTGCCATGCCCGCGGGGTCGCCGTCCACGTCGACGCATGCGCGGCCGCCGGGGAGGTCCGTCTCGCACTCGGCGAGCTCGGAGCGGACCTCGTCTCCGTGAGCGCCCACAAGCTCGGGGGCCCCCCGGGCGTGGGAGCGCTCGTCGTGCGCCGCGGGACGCGGATCGCACCGCTGCTGCTCGGCGGCGAGCAAGAGCGAGGGCGGCGCGCCGGCATGGAGAACGTCCCGGGCATTCTCGGCTTCGGTGCGGTCGCTGCAGCGCTCTCGCTTCCGGGCGTGATCGAGCACGAGGCGGCGCGTGCCCGAGCCCAGAGCGAGCAGTTGCTCGACGCCGCGCTCCAGGTGAAGGGCGTCACTGCCTACGGCGACCGGTCCGACCGCCTCCCCCACATCGTGTGCATCGGCGTCTCCGACGTGGAGGCCGAGGCCGTCGTGCTCGGTCTCGATCAGGCGGGGATCGCGGTCCACTCCGGATCGGCTTGCTCGTCGGAGTCGCTCGAGCCGTCGCCGGTCCTCGAAGCGATGGGCGTCGATGCCCAGCGATCGCTCCGCCTCTCGGTCGGCTGGTCTACGACCACGGACGACGTCGAGGCCTTCGCCAAGCACTTCCCCGACGTCGTCGGGCGTCTGCGCGCCCTCACTGACGCGCCGGAGCACCCTTAGCTCGACCAGCCGGATCGCTCGCCCGCCGGGGAGACATCGGGCCTGTGATGGAATGGGCGCCCGTGCCCTTGACGAACTCCCCCGACGAGCGCTCCGGCGCCCACAGAGCGCGAGCCACGACACCCGCGACCGCGGCATGGGCCACGTTCGGGGTGTTCGCGGCAGCGGGGATGCTCCTCTCCTCCTGGGTCTCGCGGATTCCCTCGGTACGCGAAGCGCTCCACGTCGACCCCGCCCAGCTCGGGCTCGTCCTGCTCTCGGCGTCGGTCGGCGCCGTGCTCGCGCTGCCCACGGCCGGCCCGATCGTCGGCCGGCTCGGGCCGGCGCTCACGGTCCGGCTCGCTGCGACGCTCGCATGTGCCGGCATGGCCGTCGTGAGCCTGGCCACGACGGGACCGATCGCGCTGCTCGCGGCGGGGCTGTTCCTCATCGGCGGTGGCATCGGCATCTGGGACGTAGCCATGAACCTGGAGGGCGCCGCCGTCGAGCGGGAGCTCGGACGGTCGATCATGCCCCGGTTCCATGCGGGCTACAGCGTCGGCACCGTCGCCGGAGCGCTCGTCGGCGCCGGGGTCGAGGCCGCCGGGGTGTCGCCGCGGGTTCACCTGCTCGCGGTTGCCGTCGTGCTCGCGGTCCTCGTCCCGCTCATGACCCGCTACTACCTTCCGGTTCCGGCGAGGTCCCTTGCCGAGCTGCACACGTCGCCGGACTCGCCCCGAAAGTCCCGCAGCGCCTGGCGCGAGCGACGCACCGTGCTGATCGGGCTGTTCGTGCTGACCGTCGCGTTCACCGAAGGCAGCGCCAACGACTGGCTCGCCGTCGCCACGGTCAGCGGCTACCACCAGTCCGCTTCGTTCGGGTCGTTGATGTTCGGTGACTTCGTCGCCGCGATGACGGTCGGCCGTTTCGCGAGCACGCGCCTGCTCGACCGTTTCGGTCGCGTACCCGTCCTGCGAGTGGGCTGCGTCGTCGCCGCGACCGGGGTCGCGTGCGTCGTGCTCGGTCCCTCGCTCGCCTTCGTCGTCGTCGGCGCGGCCCTGTGGGGCTTCGGCGCCTCCGCCGGCTTCCCGGTAGGCATCAGCGCGGCAGCCGACGACCCGGCCCGCGGCCACGCGCGCGTCGGCACCGTCGCTTCGATCGCGTACACCGCCTTCCTCGCCGGGCCGCCGCTCGTCGGCTTCCTCGGCAACCACTTCGGCGTACGGCACGCGCTCGCGGTCACCGGCGTCATAGCCCTCGTCGGGCTGATGCTGGCGGGCCGTACTGCTCCCGAGGAGCTCGAGCGCCGGTCCGCCGAACCCGTCACGGCACCTCCCGTCGCCGGTCACCCTGCAGGCTGATCGGACACACGACGGCGTCCGAGGAGGCGCGGCGCGAGTCTCAGCCCGCCGTGGCCGCTTTGGCCTCGAAACGCCGGAGGGGGGCCGGGACCGTCGCATGCTCGGCCACGAAGGCCTTCGCCATCTGCGCTCCCACCGAGCCGAGCAGCGTGCTCGACGGTCGGTCGGAGAGGAACGCCCGGAACTGCACGAGGGCGCCCGGCCCGTCGCCTTCGTCGTCGAGCAGCGCGATGCCGTAGAAGGCGCGAGCCTCGGCGTAGCCGGGCGCATAGCGAACCGCGCTCCCGAGCGTGGCGTCGCCGTCGGCGACGGCGACAGGCGAATGTGCGGCCAGGCCCGCGAGGCGGATGAACCACCCCTTGTACGCGAGCGCCTCCGGCTGGTGCGGGGTCTGTCGCAGCACGGTGTCATACACCGATATCGCGTTGCTGAGCTGACCCTCGGACGCGAGGACCGACGCCTGATCGAGCTCCTGGCGCACCTGAGCCGCGCTGGAGAGCGTCACTGAGCCCGTGGCCGTTGCGCCCGGCAGGCGCACGCCCGCGGCCCGCGCGGCGACGACCGACACCAGACCGAGTGCACACACGAGGCCCAGGGGGACGAGCACGCGGCGCGTCCCTCTTCGACCGAGGAACCTGCGAGCTCGCCTGCCCCTTGTGAGCGCCTCGGTCGACGCCGGCTTCTGCTCGCGATGCCCGAAAGGAGGGGTCGCGCTCTGTTCATCCTCGCTCTGGCTCGCCGTGCCAGGGGGTGTCGCTGCGGCCGAGATCTCGCGAAGCGTCGCGGCCGCTCGCCCGACGTAGCCGGCCCGGAGGGCGGCGTAGTCCGCATCGTCGACGTCGCCTGCGGCGTGCTCGCGTTCGAGGTCCTCGATGGAGCGGAGGAGGAAGTCCCGCTCCTCGGCGAGGTCGGCGAGCGAGCGGCCGGGCGACACGGGACCGCTCACCGGTCCCGGTCCCCCGCGTCCACGCTGCGCCCGTCGAGGCCGTTGAGATCCCGGCCAAACGGGTCGTCGAGGGAGGCGTTCGCGCCGTTGCGGGTCCCCGCTCGGGAGCGACCGGCGATGGCCGCGACGACGATCGCCTCATCCTCGCTCCCCGGAGCGCTCTCGTAAGAGCCGCTCCTCCGGCGGGAGAGCGCGACGCCGAGAGCCAGCACCGCGACCGCGCCTCCTGCGATCGGAAGCAACCAGATCACGGGGCTGGTGGGCCGGAGCAGCCCGTCGGTGCCGAACTGGGCCACCACGTACTTCTCGATCTGCGCGTCGGTCCGGCCGGCGTCGACGAGCTCGACCACCTTGGCCCGCAGGTTGCGAGCCTGCTGCGCGTTGGAGCCCGCGATCGACACGTCCTCGCAGACGGGGCACTTGATGACGCTGTCGAGGTACCTGATCCGATCCGCGCGAGTCGTCGAGCCCGAGTGCGTGCTTCCGAACACGAGCGCGCCGGCCACGACCAGGGCGAGCAGCATCCAGCTCCACCGGCTCGTCAGCGCGAAGCCGGCCCGACGGTTGCGAGAGCGTGCCGCCGGCGCGAGCGTCGCCGCGCTCATCTAGACCTCGCTCGGGCCACTTCGATCAGGTGGTCGAGGGTCGTCGCGCTGACGCCGCCGACGATGGCGGCGACGACCTTGCCGTTCGGTGCGATGAGGAACGACTCCGGCGGGTCCCCGACCCCGTAGGCGAGCGAGATGCTCCGGGCGCCGCTCGGATCCTCGATCGACGGCCACGTCGCGCCGTACTGCTCGAGGAATGCCCTCCCGTCGCTCGCGTTCTCGGCGATGTCGACACCGAGCGCAGCGACGTCGTGCGCTCGCGCATGGCGGAACAGGAACTGCTCGATCTGGGGGACCTCGGCCTGGCAGGGCACGCACCAGCTCGCGAAGAAGTCGACGAGGACGTACCTGCCGCGCAGCGCCGCGAGGCTCACGCGCTCACCACCGACGAGAGCTCGGCCGGCGACCGGCGGCGCCAGCTTGCCGCCGAGCGGCGTGTAGACGGCGGATCCGGGAGGTGTCGAGCGAGTGGCGAGGACGGCGACGAGAACGGCGACGACGACGCCGACTGCGAGCGACGCATACAGCGCGCGACGTCTCCGGCGGCGGCGCGACCCCGGTCGGCCCGCGGTGGCGTAGGTGTCCGGCGACTGGGGCTCCGATTGGGGAAGGAGCTGCTCCTTTGGCGCGTCGAGCGTCATGTCACGATCCCGGCCGGCACGGGAAGGTCGTCCGCGATCTCGGGGATCGGCACCGACACCGGGTCCGTCGGACGGCGGCGGCGGCCGGGCAGTGCCGCGAGGACAGCGCCACCGGCGGTGACCGCCCCACCCACCCACAGCCAGAGCACCAGCGGCTGGACGTAGATGTCGACGGTCACTGCCTGTCCCGGACGCGGCGAGGCGGGCGCGTAGCCGATGCTCAGGTAGACGTCGTCGACGAGCGAGGAGTCCACTGCGGGGATGTCGGTGCCCTGCGCGCTGCCGTTGAAGCTGCCGATGCCCGGCGAGAAGGGCGCACCGTCCACGCGAAACTGGGCCTCGTAGGCCTTCTCGCTCGGGATCGTCACCTGCCGCCAGCCGACGAAGGTGAGCGCGTGGCCGTCGAAGCGCAGAGTCTCGCCCGGCCGAAAGCTCCGCTCGGTGCTGTGGGCGAAGGACGTCGCCGCGGTGAGCCCGACCGCGATCAGCACGACGCCGATGTGCACGACCATCCCGCCGTTCGCCCTGCCCACCACACCCCGCCACGCCCCGTAGCCGTGGCGGTGCGAGACGATCGCCGCGAGGACGAGCTGGCGGCCCGCGACCGCGGCGGCGAACGCTCCGAGGCCGAAGGCGAGCAACGGCGTGAGCCCACGGATGCCTCCCGCGACGCAGGCGACGAGCACGAGCGCGGCGATCCAGGCCGGCACCGCTAAGCGGCGCCGCAGCACCCCCGGCGCCGCCTTGCGCCACGGCAGCACGGGGGCGACCGACATGAAGAACAGCAGAGCTATCCCGAGCGGCACGGTGAAGGCGTCGAAGAACGGCCGGCCGATGCTGAGCGACTGATTGTTGATCGCCTGGACGAACAGCGGGAAGACCGTCCCGAGCAGCACGACGGCGGCGAATGCGGCGAAGAGGAGGTTGTTCACGAGGAACGCGCCCTCGCGTGACGCCGGCGCGTCGATCGAGCCCGGTGAGCGGAGACGGTCGCCACGCCATCCGATGAGGCCGACCCCGACGGCGACGATCGCGGCGAAGAGCCCGATGAGCGCCGGGCCGATGCCCGAGTTGGAGAAGGAGTGGACCGATTGGGTGACGCCGGAGCGGGTGAGGAACGTCCCGAGGATCGTCAGTGCGAACGTCGCGACGAGCAACGAGAGGTTCCAGACGCGCAGCAGGCCGCGGCGCTCCTGGACCATCGCCGAGTGGAGGTACGCGGTCGCCGTGAGCCACGGCAGCAGCGCGGCGTTCTCCACCGGATCCCAACCCCAGAAACCTCCCCAGCCGAGCTCCTGGTACGACCACCAGGCGCCGAGCACGATGCCGATGGTGAGGAACGCCCACGCGAACAGCGTGAACCGGCGGGTCTCCGTGAGCCAGCCCTCGCCGACCCGACCAGTCACGAGGGAGCCGACGGCGAAGGCGAACGGGATCGTGAAGCCCACGAAGCCCAGGTAGAGAAAGACGGGGTGGAAGGCGATGAGGAGGTTGTCCTGGAGCAGGGCGTTCGGGCCCGTCCCGTCGTGGGGAATTGCGCCGACCGTCGCCGCGAAGGGATCGGACGGCCCAAGCATCAACGCGAAGAAGAACGCCGCCACGACGAGCGCCACGATCGTCGCCCATCCCACGACCGGATCGGAAGCTCGGTGACGGAAGCGGTGCGCGGCGTACGCGATGTAGCCGGAGAGGATCAACGACCAGAGCAGGATCGATCCCTGGAGCGCCGACCACATCCCGGTGATGCTGTAGAGCAGCGGGGTCTCACGGGAGTTGTTGTCGGCGACGAATGCGAGACTGAAGTCGTGCGCGAGCAGCGCGTGCTCCATCGCCACGGTGGCGAGCACCATGCCGCCGACCATGAGGTACGCGTAGGCCCTCGAGCGAGCCAGCAGCTCGGGCCGGCGGGTCGCGAGACCGAGCGCCAGCGTCGCCACGCCCGCACAGGCCGCGAGTAGGGAGAGGATCACTCCGGCATGGCCGAGCGCCCCGTTCACGGGCTGCTCCGCGGCGGATCGCCCGGGCCCGTTGCGACCTCCGGCAGACGAGCCTCGCTCACTTCACGACCTTGCCCGTCGGCCCTTTCACCCGGTTGGGGTGTGCGGCGATGTACGCGTTCGAGTGCTTGACGAGGATCTGGTCCGAGGAGAATGTGTCGCTCGATCCGACGAAATGGCCCACGAGCACGACCGGTACGTTGGCCTGGAACAGCTGCGGCGGAGCGCCGGAGTTGTGCACGGGCACCTTCACCCCTCCGGACTCGATGGTGAAGTCGAGCACGTCGGCGCCGCGCCGCTGCACCGTGCCGGGGACCACGACGCCCTCCAGCTGGAACGTCGACGTCCCGAGCTGAGCTCGGGCCGCGACGGCCTCGTTGGCAGTCTTGAAGTACACGATGGCCGACGTCAGCGCCTTGTAGAGCAGGAAGCCGAGCGCCGCGGCGAGCACGAAGGCGACGACCCACAGGCGCCGCCTCGTGCGCCGCGAGCTCGCCGCTCGTGCCGCCGCGCCGGCCGGCGAGAGCGTCGACGGCACGGCCGGTGCCGTGACGGTCATGAGCTCGCCGCGGCCGGGGATCCCGGCTCGTCGGACACTGGAGCGGCGGGCGCAGGACCGTCCTCGGGCGAATCGACGCGAGAGTCCTCCGTCGGTGTCAAACGGCGCCGAGCGCCGCGCTCGCGGGCGACGAGCGTCACCGCATAGGCCGCGAGTGTCCCGAGTCCGACGACGTAGCCGGACTCGACGTAACCGTTCACCTGGAGGGGACCTGGGACTCGGCACGGCGCTCCTCGATCGCGAGGGCGAGCCCCTCACCCTCCTCGCGCTCTGCGAGGCCGAAAAGGCGGTAGCGGTGTACGAGCAGCCAGACGTAGACGAGCGTGAACGAGACGAAGCTGAGCAGGAGCGTCCAGGCCATCGAGCCGTGGATGTAGGTCTTCCCGTTGACCGGGTCGTCGACGCTCGGCGCCTGGTGGAGGCTGCGCCACCACAGGACGGAGAAGTAGCAGATCGGCACGTCGACGAAGGCGATGAGCGCCGCGATGGCCGAGCGCCGGGCACGGACCTCGGAGTCGCCGGGGATCCTACGCACCGCGAGGTAGCCGAGATAGAGGACGAAGAGCAGAGCGGTGGTGGTGAGCAACGGATCCCAGGTCCACCAGGCGCCCCACGTGGGCCTTCCCCAGATCGACCCCGTTACGAGTGTCAGTCCGGTGAAGACGACGCCGACCTCGCTCGAGGCTCCCGCCAGCTTGTCCCAACGCAGCGACCGTGTCCGCGGCCACAGGTAGAGCAGGCTCGACAGGAACGCCACGCCGTAGGCGACGTACATCACCCAGGCGATCGAGGGATGCAGGTAGAGGAGGCGGACGAGGTTCCCCATGAACTGGTCAGGCGGCGTGACCCACAGCCCGAGCCAGACGGTGGCGACGACGCCCACGAGAGCCACGGCGCCGACGAGTCGCAGCACGAGCGCGGACCTCGAACGGCCCGTCTCGGCGGGCGGGCGCGCTGACGTGGACGTTCCAGACTCGGCGGGCGCGCCGGGGGGCGGTGCTGAATCGAGTCCGACGGGTGTCGTTACGAGGCTCATGCGTCCTCCAGTAGGGGGCCGAAGGCGACCGTCCCGATGGCAAGGTAGGCGACGGCGAACACCGCGAGCACGTCGAGCCAGCCGAGCCCATGGCCCGGCGAGCCCGAGAGCGCCGCGTCCCAGGCCTTTGTAGCTGCGAGGAGCACCGGGGCGACCATGGGGAAGAACAGCAGCGGGAGCAGGGTCTCGCGCTGGCGAGCGCCGAGCGAGACGACACCGTACACGGTCCCGATCGAGACGAGACCGACAGTGGCGACGACGCAGCTCCCGGCCAGAAGGAGGCCTCCCTCGAGGTGGCGGTCGTAGAGCAGCGACGAGACGAGTGCGAGGACGAGCTCGAGGACGAGGAGCTGGCAGCCGATCGCGGCGGCCTTGCCGACGAAGATCCCGGCCGGGTCCAGGCCCGACAGCCGCAACCCGTCGCTCGCGTCGTCGACCGCCTCGACGGCAAAGCTCCGCTGGACGGCGAGCACCGTCGCGAGCAGGACGGCGATCCAGAACAAGCCCGGCTCGGCGCTGAACAGCACCGACCCGCGGCCCACCCCCGGACCGAGAGCGAGACCGAACAGCAGGAGCACCACGAGAGCGAAGGGCACGACCTGGCCGAGGCCGACCTTCGAGCGCAGCTCGATCTTCAGGTCCTTGCCCGCGACGAGCAGCGCGTCACGCCACATCGCAGCCCTCCGCCAACGAGACCGGCGCGCGTGCCTCGTCGCATCCGCGCACGCTGTCTGCTGGGGCTGGGGCTGGGGCTGGGGCTGGGGCAACGACTCTCCCGCCGGCAAGCGCGACGACGCGATCCGCGAGGCGATCGGCCCGATCGAGCTCGTGCGAGGCGAGGACTACCGTCGCCCCGTCGCTCCGCGCCCCGACGACGAGCTCGTCGAGCAGCTCGCGCCCCTCGGCGTCGAGCCCGGCATGGGGCTCGTCGAGCAGCCACAGCCTGGGCCGCCGCGCCGCCAGGACGGCGATCGCGGTTCTGCGCCGCTGGCCAGCCGACAGCCGTCCGACCCGCGTCCCGCGCAGCCTTCCGTCCAGGCCCAGAAGCGCGAGCGCGCGGTCGACGCCTGCGGGGTCCGAGCGCGAGGCGCGGACCGCGAAGCGCAGGTTGTCCACGACCGAGAGGTCGTCGTAGAGGAAGCTCGAGTGCGCCAGCAGGCCGACCTCCCGGCGCACCGTCTGCCGGTCGGCGGTCAGGTCGTGACCGAGGACAACGGCAGTGCCCGAGGAGACGGCGACCAGCCCGGCGCACAGGCGGAGAAGGCTCGACTTCCCGGCGCCGTTCGGGCCGCGAAGGTGCACGACCTCACCCTCCGCGACCTCGAAGGTCACACCGGCAAGGAGAGGAAATCGACCTGAGAGCGATACCGCCTCGCGAAGGCTGATGACTGGGCCCATGGAAACGCACAATGCTAGGGGCGATCGGTCCACCAACACCAAGCGAACCCGCGAAGCACTTATGCGACGGTTGCCGCTAGCGGTTGATCCTGTCGATGTCGGCGTCGACCATCATCTCGACGAGGTCGGCGAACGCGACCTTCGGCTCCCAGCCCAGCTCGAGCCGCGCCTTCTCGGGGCTGCCGACGAGCAGGTCGACCTCGGCGGGACGGAAGAACCGCTCGTCGACGACGACGTGATCGGTCCAGTCGAGGCCGGCGCGACCGAACGCGACTTCGCACAGCTCCTGGACCGAGTGCGTCTCGCCCGTGGACACCACGTAGTCCTCGGGAGCGTCCTGCTGGAGCATCAGCCACATCGCCCGCACGTAGTCGCCGGCGAAGCCCCAGTCCCGCTTGGCCTCGAGGTTGCCGAGACTGAGCTCGCGGTCGAGGCCCGCCTTGATCCGGGCGACGCCGTTGGTGACCTTGCGCGTGACGAACTCGAGCCCGCGCCTCGGGCTTTCGTGGTTGAACAGGATCCCCGAGCACGCGTAGAGGTCGTAGCTCTCGCGGTAGTTGACGGTGATCCAGTGGCCGTAGACCTTCGCGACTCCGTAAGGGCTCCGCGGGTAGAAAGGCGTGAGCTCGGTCTGGGGGACCTCCCGCACCTTGCCGAACATCTCCGACGAGCTCGCCTGGTAGAAGCGGATCTCCGGATCGACCTGGCGAACTGCCTCCAGCACCCTCGTCACGCCGAGCGCGGTCGCCTCGCCGGTGAACATCGGCTGGTTCCACGAGGTCGTCACGAACGACTGGGCGGCGAGGTTGTACACCTCACTCGGGCCCCACTCCTTCAGTGCCGAGACGATCGATCCCTCGTCGAGCAGGTCGCCCGGAAGGAAGCGGATGCGATCCTCGATGTGCTCCAGCCGCTCGAAGTTGAGATTGCTCGTGCGGCGGACCATCCCCGCCACCTCGTAACCCTCGGCGAGCAGCAGCTCAGCTAGGTAGGAACCGTCCTGTCCGGTGATGCCGGTGATGAGCGCTCGTTTTGGCACCGCTTTGTTCTAGGGCCTGAGCGGCGGCGCCGCAAGGATGGGACAGCCTCCCGACCCGCTACGTTGCGCCGAGTGGAGCTGCCCCGCACCGTCGTCATCTGCTCGTTCCGGCTCGGAGGGACGGACGGCGTCTCCATCGAGGCGGCGAAGTGGTCCGACGCGCTGCAACAGCTCGGCTGTCGCGTCGTCACGCTCGCCGGCGAAGGAGCCGCCGATGTCGTGCTCCCGGGCCTCGCTTCGTCCGCGACGGAGCCTCCGTCTCCGGGCGAGCTGCGCGACGTGTTCGCCTCGGCCGAGCTCGTGATCGTGGAGAACCTCTGCTCGCTCCCGCTCAACCCCCCGGCAGCAAAGCGCGTTGCAGAGGCGCTCCGAGACAGGCCCGCCGTGCTCCACCATCACGACCTCGCCTCCCAGCGCAATGCCCTGGCGCACCTCGGCCCACCGCCGAACGACGAAGCGTGGCTCCATGTCTGTGTCAATCAGCGCTCGACCGCCGAGCTGGCGGCGCACGGCTACTCGGCGGTCACCTCCTACAACACCTTCGACCCCGACCCGCCCGCCGGGCTGCGCGAGCCGACACGGACCCGCGCCGGCGTCGAAGGCGGCGGGCGCCTTCTGCTCCAGCCGACGCGGGCGATCGCTCGCAAGAACGTCCCCGCAGGCGTCGCACTGGCGGAGCGCATCGGTGCGACCTTCTGGCTCCTCGGTCCCTCCGAGGACGGCTACGGCCCCCGGTGCGACCGGGTGCTCGCCGCGGCGCAGGTCCCGGTAGTCCGTGGGCCCGGACCTACGCGCCCCGGCCACGAGATCGCCGATGCCTACGCGGCGTGCGACGCCGTTGTGCTTGCCTCGACCTGGGAAGGCTTCGGGAATCCCGCACTCGAGTCCGCGACCCACCGGCGTCCACTTGCGATCGGCCCCTACCCGGTGGCCCGCGAGCTGAGGAGGTACGGCTTCTCGTGGTTCGACGCCAACGATCCCGGGGTACTCCTGGAATGGATGAACGATCCTGACCTCGATCTGCTCGACCGCAACGCCGAGGTCGTCCGGCGCCATTTCTCCCTCACCGACCTACCCGGTCGCCTGAGCCGACTCATCGCCCGACTCCCGGGAGAACAGTCCGGGCAGCGGAGCCCGCGCCCCGCCGCGGCCCCTACGGGCGACCGATCCCCCATCTTCTACGGCGTCTCCGACGCCCGAGCGATCCCAGACCCACCGGGTACCATCGACGCGCAGTGAAGAAGCCCACGAAGCGGCTCGAGACGTCTCACGTCGTCGTGGAATCGGTCGAGCCGACGGTGGACGGCGGCCGGTTCCCGGCAAAGGCTGTCAGCGGCGAGCCCGTCGTAGTCAGCGCGGACGTCTTCTCGCACGGCCACGAGTCCGTGCGCGCCCATGTCCGCTGGCGCGTTTGCGGCGGACGGCTCTGGCGGACGATCGCGATGCGTCCGGTAGGAAACGACCGCTTCAGTGCGCCGATCGTCGCCGAAGAGCCCGGAAGGGTGGAGCTCGAGGTTCTCGGCGAGGTGGATCGACTCGGCAATTGGCGCCACGACGCGACGAGGCGCGTCGAGGTGGGGCTGTTCGACCCCGAGGACCCGCGCACTGCCTCGGCTCTGCTCGCAGAGGCCTCGCATCTCCTCGCCTTCGCCGAGCTGCAGCGGGAGTCGGGCATCGTCGGGGCTCTGGCGGTCCAAGCCGCCGAAGCAGGCGACCTCGCCGCCTTGGCCAAGCTGCTCGATGCATGCACGGAGGTCGAGGAGCTGTTGCGCGCCGTCCCGCCTGTGGCGCGAGAGGCGGTGTCACCCCGTTACGAGGTGCTCGTCTCCCGTCCGGTGGCGGCCTTCTCCAGCTGGTACGAATGCTTCCCCCGCTCGACGAGCACCACGGCGAACAGGCACGGGACGCTAAAGGACCTCGTCGGTCGCCTCGACTACATCGGCGACATGGGCTTCGACGTGCTCTACCTGCCGCCGATGCACCCCATCGGGACGACGGCGAGAAAGGGCCGCAACAACTCGACGGTCGCCGGTCCCGGCGACGTCGGGAGCCCCTGGGCCATCGGCTCGCCGGCGGGTGGCCACACGGCCGTGGCGCCCGGGCTCGGAGCCCTCGAGGACTTCGACCACCTCGTCTCGGCGGCGCGCGCGCGCCACATCGAGATCGCGCTCGACCTGGCCTTCCAGTGCTCGCCCGATCACCCCTGGGTAACCGAGCACCCCGACTGGTTCGAGCACCGTGCCGACGGTTCGATCGCGTGCGCCGAGAACCCGCCGAAGCGCTACGAGGACATCTACCCGATCGACTTCGACACCCCCGACCGCGACGCGCTCTACGCGACGCTCCTCGGCGTGGTCGAGCACTGGATCGGCCACGGCGTACGCATCTTTCGCGTCGACAACCCGCACACGAAGCCGTTCGTCTTCTGGGAGTGGCTGCTCGCCGCGGTGAGGCGAGACCACCCGGACGTGGTCTTCCTTTCAGAGGCGTTCACCCGGCCGAAGGTGATGCACCGCCTCGCGAAGCTCGGGTTCGACCAGTCCTACACCTACTTCACCTGGCGGGACTCCAAGCGCGAGCTCACCGAGTACTTCGAGGAGCTCGCGCACGGTCCGGGAAGCGCGTACCTACGACCGAACGTCTGGCCGAACACTCCCGATATCCTCGCCCGCAGCCTCCAACGCGGTGGCCGCCCCTCCTTCGTGGCCCGTCTCGTGCTGGCCGCCGGCCTCTCGGCAAATTACGGCATCTACGGACCGGCGTTCGAGCTGCTGCTGGACGAGCCCGCTCAGCCGGGCACCGACGGCGACTACCTCGACTCGGAAAAGTTCGAGGTGCGGCTGTGGAACCTCGCCGACCCGCGGAGCATCGCGGACGTCGTGTCCCAGGTGAACGCGGCACGACGAGCGCACCGTTCGCTGCAGCGCAATGCTTCCCTCCAATTCCACTCGATCGACAACGAGCAGCTGATCTGTTGGTCGAAGCGGGACGACGAGAGCGGTGACACGGTGCTGTGCGTGGTCAACCTCGACCCGCGCTGGACCCAATCGGGCTTCGTCGATCTCGACCTCGCGGCCCTCGGCCTGCCGCCGAAAGCCCCGTTCAACGTCGAGGACCTCCTCGACGGCGCCTCGTACCGTTGGGCGGGCAGCAGGAACTTCGTCGCGCTCGACCCCAGTCGGTCGCCGGCGCACCTGTTCGTCGTGGAGCCGATACCGGAGAAGTCCCCGGAGGTTCCGAGAGAGCGCAGGACCCGTCCGCGCGAGCCGCGGGCGACCGTCTCGAGGAGGAGCCCTTGAGCCAGTCGAGGACTCGGGCCCCGTCCCCCATGCCCGTCGAGCTCGACTGGTACAAGGACGCCATCATCTACGAGCTCCACGTCCGAGCCTTCTTCGACAGCGACGGCGACGGTCGCGGCGACTTCCGCGGGCTCGCCTCCCGCCTCGACTACCTCCAGCGCCTCGGCGTGACGGCGCTGTGGCTCTTGCCGTTCTACCCGTCGCCGCTTCGCGACGACGGCTACGACATCGCCGACTACACGGCGATCCACTCCGAGCTCGGCACGCTCGCGGACTTCAAGCACTTCGTCGCCGAGGCGCACCGGCGCCAGATACGCGTCATCACCGAGCTCGTGCTCAACCACACGTCCGACCAGCACCCCTGGTTCCAGCGGGCACGCAGGTCCCCGCCCGGAAGCCACTGGCGCAACTTCTACGTCTGGAGCGATACGCCCGACCGGTACCAGGAAGCACGCGTCATCTTCCAGGACTTCGAGCAGTCCAACTGGAGCTACGACAACGTCGCGAACGCCTACTACTGGCACCGCTTCTACTCGCACCAGCCCGACCTCAACTTCCGGCACGAGCCGGTGCGCAAGGCGATGCTCAAGGCCGTCGACTTCTGGCTGTCGCTCGGCGTCGACGGGCTCCGTCTCGACGCCGTCCCCTACCTCTACGAGGAAGAGGGCACCGACTGCGAGAACCTACCCGAGACCCACGAGTTCCTTCGCGAGCTGCGCGCGCACGTCGACTCGCGCTTTCCCGGACGCATGCTGCTCGCGGAGGCCAACCAGTGGCCCGAGGACGCGAGCGCATACTTCGGCGGCGGTCAGGGCGACGAGTGCCACATGGCGTTCCACTTCCCGCTGATGCCACGGCTGTTCATGGGGCTGCGCATGGAGGACCGCTTCCCGATCATCGACATCATGCAGCAGACCCCCGAGATCCCGCCGACGAGTCAGTGGGCGCTCTTCCTGCGCAACCACGACGAGCTCACGCTCGAGATGGTGACCGACGAGGAGCGCGACTACATGTACCGCGCCTACGCACGCGATCCGGAGATGCGGGTCAACCTGGGCATCCGCCGCCGCCTCGCACCGCTGCTCCAGTACCACCGGCAGAAGATCGAGCTCATGCACGGGATCCTGCTCGCCCTCCCGGGGACCCCCGTCCTCTACTACGGCGACGAGATCGGGATGGGCGACAACGTGTTCCTTGGCGACCGCAACGGCGTGCGCACGCCGATGCAGTGGAGTGGCGACCGCAACGCAGGTTTCTCCGAGGCCAACCCGCACCGGCTGTACCTGCCGGTCAACATCGACCCCGAGTGCAACTACGAGTCCGTGAACGTCGCGACCCAGCTCGACAACCCCGACTCGCTCCTGCGCTGGGTACGTCGCCTCGTCGCGCTCCGCCGGAGGCACCGCGTCTTCGGTCGCGGGAAGATGGACTTCGTCCAATCGGACAACCCGAGCGTGCTCGCGTTCGTGCGTCACGACCAGCACGAGCAACTGCTCGTCGTGGCCAACTTGTCCCGCTTCGCCCAGTACGTAGAGCTCGATCTCAGCGCGTTCCGCGGCTTCGTGCCGCGAGAGCTGTTCGGCCAGACGAGCTTTCCCGCCATCGGCGAGCTCCCCTACCTCGTCACCCTCTCGCCGTACGCGTTCTACTGGTTCGAGCTGCCCGCCCCGCGATCGGAGGAGCTCCAGGACGCCCACGACGTGCCGGAGCTGCGAGTCCCGGCGGAGTGGTGGCACGGGCTCGAAGGACGGGCGCGCCGGAGCTTCGAGGCCGCTCTTCCCGCGATGCTGCGCTCACGACGGTGGTTCGCCGGCAAGCACCGCAGAATCCAGGCGGCCACCGTGCACGACCGCGTGCCGCTCGCTGGCCACGGGCCGCGAGTCGAGCTCCTCGTGCTCAACGTCGAGTATTTCGAGGGCGAGCCGGAGCGCTACCTCCTCCCTGTCGCGCAGCTACCGGCCCGCGACGCCGAGGAGCTCGAGCGAGACCACCCGGAGGCAGTCCTCGCGCGCACCACCTCGCCGCAGGGGAGCCTCGGCGTCCTCGTCGACGCCCACTACGTGCCCGAGTACGTCAGGGTCCTGCTCGGGCTCGTCGAGAAGCGTCGCAAGCGTCCGGGGCTGTCCGGCAGCCGGCTGGCCGGCGCACCCACGCCCGGCTCGCTGGGCCAGCTGGACGAGCTCGTCAAGGACAACCGGCTCCCGTCACGGGTGAGCGCTGGCGAGCAGTCGAACACCTCGATCGTGCTCGGGCGAGCGGAGGGCCCGCGGGCTGTCGTGAAGTCCTTCCGCCGGGTCCAGCCCGGCGAGAACCCAGAAGTCGAGATCGGCAGGCAGCTGCTCGACAGCAAAGCGCCCGTCGCCCGCCTGCTCGGCGTGGTCGAGCTGGAGCCGGCGCGAGAGCCGTCCACGTCGATAGCGGTGGTCCATGAGTTCGTGGCGCACGAGGCGGACGCGTGGGTCTCGACGCTCAAGTCGGCGGGAGCCTTTCTCGAGCAGGCAGTGCCGCTCAGCGACGGCCCCGTGCTTCCGGCGCCGCCCACCGGCGGCCTGCTGGCCGCGGGACTGGGCTCGGCACTCGACGAGGGTGTCGCGGCGCGCCTTGCCGAGGTCGGTCCTTATGCGGAGCTGCTCGGGACGCGTACCGCCGAGCTGCACGTGGCGCTGGCGGCCGGGAACGACCCGGCATTCCGGCCGGAGCCGGTAACGCCGCTCTCCCAACGTTCGCTCTACCAGTCCGTGCGAACGTCCGCTCGGCGCTCCTTCGTGCTCCTGCGCCAGCGGATGCGCTATCTCGGGGACGAGGAGCGGGCACTGGCGCATGAGGTGCTGGAGCACGAGGACGTCATCCTCCGATGCGCCCGGCAGGTCCTCGACGTGCGGTCCGGCGCACGCGCCCGCGTGCACGGCGATCTCCACCTCGGGCAGGTCCTGTTCACCGGACGCGACTACGTCTTCGTCGACTTCGAGGGCGAGCCGGATCGAAGCTTCGGGGAACGCCGCCTGAAGCGATCGGTGCTGACCGACGTCGCGGGCATGCTCCGTTCGTACCACTACGCCGCGCACACCGGCATCGCCGAGCTCGCCCTTCGCGGGATGCTCGACGTGGACGAGGCCAAGCCGGGCCAGGAGGACATCGCGCGTTACCGCGAGGCGGCCGACCGCTGGACCTTCTGGGCCGGGGCGAGCTACCTCCGGGGCTATCTCGACGTCGCACGCTCGAGCGAGCTGCTTCCGAGCACGGACGAGGAGCTCGCCGTCTCACTTCGTGCGCAGCTGTTCGATAAAGCGCTGTACGAGCTGCGCTACGAGCTCGGCAATCGCCCGGACTGGGTCCACCTCCCACTTCTCGGGCTGAGGTTCCTCTTCAAAAGCTCCGAGGGGGAGCTCTCGTGAGCACACCCGAACCTGCGGAGGGAACCGGACCCTCGAGCGGTTGCAGCCGGTGAGCGGGTCCTCGTACCGCGCCGGGCTCCTGCGGTCGGCCCGGCGCCTCGGCATCTCGGCGCAGTACACCGACGCGGCCGGCCTGCGCCGTGCCGTCGGCGACGAGACGCTCGCCGCGCTCGTCGCGCTGCTCGACAAGGAGACGACGTCGAGGCCACTCGCGCCCGTGGTCGTCGCCTGGGACGGCGTTCTCCCGCCGATCTCGCCGCGGCCCGGAAGACACCCGGGCTCTCGCGGCTCCGGGACTGCTGTTCGGCGACTCGAGCTGCGAGGCGAGGATCGAGCCGTGCTCGGAGTGCTTACTGCGGGACCCGGGGAGGGGACCTTCTCGTCCGCCGAGATCCTTCCCTACGGCGTCCACGATCTCCTCGCCGACGGAGACCGCGTCGCCGCCGTGATCTGCGCGCCCTCCCGCGCGGATGTCGGCCGGCCCGGCGAGCAGGTCCATCCGTGGGGCCTGTTCGCTCCGATGTACGCGCTGCGGGACGAGCGCGACCTGCCTGCGGGCGATATCACGTGCCTCGAGGAGCTGGGCATCGTCGCCGGGCGGCTCGGGGCGAGCGTCGTCGCGACACTTCCCCTTCTCGCCGAGCACGCCACCGCCGAAGGGGGGACGCCCGGTCAACACCCGTACTCGCCACTCAGCCGGATGTTCTGGAACGAGGGGTACCTCGATCTCATGCGTCTCCCCGAGCTCGCCGGGGACTTCTCCACGGTCGACCTCCTCGGGGCCGCGGCGAGCGCTGCGTCGCAGCGGCGGTCGCCGCCAGGAGACCTCGTGGACGTCGCGGACATCGCGTCGATCGCGTCGAAGGCCCGGCCCGCCCTCGACGAGGCCGTCCGGCGAATGCAGCTGCGTGGGGGCGAACGGTTACGGTCGTTCGAGGCCTACGCCACCGCTCACCCTGAGCTCGGGCCCTACTCGCGCTATCGCGCCGCCGCCGAAATCGCCGGTGCCGATCGCCAGCGCTGGCCCACGGCCTGGCGCGCCGGGCGCATCGGCGCCGGCGAGGTTCCCGCAGCCGTCGCGGAGCGCCACAGCTACGCCCAGTGGGCCATGGACAGCCAGCTCGCCGAGACCTCCGAGTCGCTCGCCGGCGCTGGGGTCGGCCTGGCCATGGACCTGCCGATCGGGTGCTCGTCGACGGGCTACGACCCCTGGGCATTTCGCGATGTCTACGTCGAGGGTGCCTCGATCGGGGCCCCCCCGGACTCCTTCTTCACCGCGGGTCAGAACTGGGGCTTCCCGCCGCCACACCCGGACGCCGACGCGATCGACGGCTACCCGGTGCTACGCGCGTGCCTGACGCACAGCCTCCGTCACGCCGCGGTCCTTCGCGTCGACCACGTCCTCGGCTGGTCGAGGCTTTGGTGGATCCCCGACGGGATGGCCGCCGATCACGGCGCGTACGTCCGCTATCCCTTCGACCACCTTCTGGCGGTGGCCAACCTTGAGGCGTGGAGGTACTCCGCGCGCCTCGTCGGCGAGGACCTCGGCACGGTCCAGCGCGGCCTTCGCGCAAAGCTCCGCAAGCACGGTGTCGCCGGAATGCAGGTGGCGGTGTTCGAACTCGACGCCTCGCCGAAGCGCCGGCTCCGGCCACCTGCCGGAACCGTCGCCTACGTCGACACCCACGACACCGCGACCTTCGCCGGATGGTTCGACGGCACCGACGTCGAGCTGCGCTCGAGCCTCGGCCTGCTCGCCGCCGCCGACGCCGAGGCCGAGAGCGAGCGCCGTCGGGACTCTCGGCGGGCGCTGATCGATCGCTTGTCACGCGCAGGCGCCCTCCCGGCGAGGACCGAGGACCCGGGCGCCGGCGAGCCCGCGGTCGACGACCCCGACGCCCTCGAGGTGCTCGGCGCGCTGCTCGCCGAGCTCGGGGCCTCCGACGCCGATCTCGTGCTCGTCGCCCTCGAGGATCTGTGGGCGGAGCACGACCCGCAGAACGTGCCGGGGACCACGGACGAGCATGCCAACTTCTCCCGCCGCCAGCCCTCGCGCGTCGAGCAGCTCCTCGAGGACGGGCGAGCCCGCGCGATCCTCGGCCTGCTCGACACCGCTCGCCGCTCGCATCCCCGGAGGCCACGATGACGCCGTCCCGCTCGAGCACTGCCGACTCGGCTCCCGAGCTCGTGAGCGAGCTCGACCGGCACCTGTTCAATGAAGGCAGGCACTACCGCCTCTACGAGTGCCTTGGCGGCCACCTGCTCGACGGCGAACGCGCCGGAGCCCAGTTCGCGGTGTGGGCGCCTAACGCCACGGCCGTCTCGGTCCTCCACGACGCCAACCGATGGACCGCCGGCGTCGACAGGCTCTTCCCCCAGGCCTCGTCGGGGATCTGGGCCGGCATCGTGGCAGGTGTCGGCGAGGGATCCCTGTACAAGTACGCCATCGACTCGCCCGAGGGTCGGCGCGACAAGGCCGATCCCCTGGCATTCGCCGCCGAGGAGACCCCCGGCACGGCTTCGGTGCTCACGAGACTCGACTACACCTGGCACGACGACGACTGGGTCGGCCAGCGAGCAACGCGACAGAGTGGCGCCGAGCCGCTCAGCGTGTACGAGGTGCACCTCGGATCGTGGCGCAGGCGTCCCGATGGCGGCTTGCTGAGCTACGAGGAGATCGCCGGTCCGCTCGTGGAGCACGTGACCCGGATGTCCTTCACCCACGTCGAGCTCATGCCCGTGATGGAGCATCCCTTCTTCGGGTCCTGGGGCTATCAGACCACCGGGTACTTCGCCGCGACATCGCGTTATGGGCCACCGACGGGCCTGATGGCGCTCATCGACGCCTGCCACGAGGCCGGGATCGGTGTGCTTCTCGACTGGGTGCCCTCGCACTTCGCGACCGACGCCTTCGCGCTCGCGAACTTCGACGGGAGCCACCTCTACGAGCACGCGGACCCGACACGCGCGGTCCACCCGGACTGGGGCAGCTTCGTGTTCAACTACGGGCGACACGAGGTGCGGTCGTTCCTCGCCTCGTCGGCCTGCTTCTGGCTCGATCGCTACCACGCGGACGGCCTCAGGGTGGACGCCGTCGCCTCGATGCTCTACCTGGACTACTCGCGCGAGCAGGGCAGCTGGACGCCCAACGCGTTCGGCGGCCGCGAGGACCTCGATGCGATCCGCTTCCTCCGGGAGATGAACGATGCCGTCCACACCGGGTTTCCCGGGACGCTCACCGTCGCGGAGGAGTCCACCGCGTGGCCTGGAGTGACCCGCCCGACGAGCGAGGGAGGCCTCGGCTTCTCCTTGAAATGGGACATGGGGTGGATGCACGACACCCTGACCCACTTCGAGCGGGATCCCGCACATCGCCGGTATCACTACAACGAGCTGACCTTCCGGGCGCTCTACGCGGCGAGTGAGCGCTACCTCATGCCCTTGTCGCACGACGAGGTCGTCCACGGCAAAGGGGCACTCGCGACGAAGATGCCCGGGGACGACTGGCAGCGCCGCGCCAATCTCCGGCTCCTGTTCGGCTACCAGTCGCTGCTGCCGGGAAAGAAGCTGCTGTTCATGGGCGACGAGCTCGCCACCTGGAGGGAGTGGAGCCACGAATCGGAGCTCGAGTGGTCGCTGCTCGACCACCCCGACCATGCCGGCGTCGCCAAGTTCGTCGCCGACTGCAACCGCTGCTATCGCGAGCACGAGGCGCTGCACGGCTACGACCTCGATCAGGCCGGATTCGGATGGATCGTCGCAAATGCCCCGGACGTCGGGGTGCTCGCGTGGTCCCGCAAAGGTCGATCGGACGAGATCGTCGTGACGGTCGCCAACTTCACTCCGGTCCCGAGGAGCAAGCGTATGGGCGTGGCGCGCGCCGGCTGGTGGCACGAGGTGCTCAACAGCGACGCCTCCGTCTACGGCGGCTCGGGCATCGGCAATCTCGGTGGCTTAGAGGCGGTCGAGGAGCCTTGGGACGGCCAGCCGGCAAGCATGGCGTGCGCCCTGCCCCCGCTCGCCATCATTGCCTTCGCGACACGCTCGGGCGAGGCGGGCCCGTGAGCCGTCACGGAGCCGTGCATCTCGGCGACGAAAAGACGCGTTTCCAGGTGTGGGCGCCCGGGCGCGGCCTGGTCACGCTCGTCCTCGAGGACGGCCGGACCCACGAGCTCGAGGTGACCGGTGGCGGCTACCACGGCGCTACCGTCCACGGAGCTCCCCCCGGCACGCGTTATCGGTACTTGCTGGACGGCGAAGGGCCCTTCGCCGATCCTGCGTCGCGCTCGCAGCCGCTCGGTGTCCACGGGCCGTCCGAGGTGGTCGAGCGCCGGCGCCCGGTTGACTCGCGGTGGCGCGCCATGCCGCTGTCCGCCCAGGTGATCTGCGAGCTCCATGTCGGCACCTACAGCCCGCAAGGCACCTTCGCCGGCGTCGTCGACTCGCTCGAGCACATCGCGTCGGCCGGCTACACGGCGATCGAGCTCATGCCCGTCGCGCAGTTCGCCGGAGAGCGCAATTGGGGCTACGACGGCGTATTTCCGCACGCGGTCCAGTCGAGCTACGGCGGTCCGAGCGGACTCGCCTCGTTGACCCAAGCGGCGCACGAGCGCGGGCTCGCCGTCGTGGTCGACGTCGTGTACAACCACATCGGTCCGGAGGGGTCCGTGCACGACGAGTACGGCCCGTACCTCACCGACAGGTACGCCACGCCGTGGGGCCGTGCGCTCAACTTCGACGGACCGGGAAGCGACGCCGTGCGCGCCTACTTCATCGAGGCCGCCTGCTACCTCGTGCGCGAGCTCGGCGTCGACGGCCTGCGTCTCGACGCCGTGCACGAGATCGTCGACCTGACGGCATCTCCCTTCCTCGCGGAGCTGACCTCGGCGATCGGGGCCACCGGCCGCTCGCAGGCGAGGACGATCACCGTTGTCGCGGAAAGCCCCGCCAACGACCCGCGTCTCACGACGCCGGTGAGCGCCGGAGGGCTCGGATGCGGAGCTTCGTGGGACGACGACTTCCACCACGCGCTACGGGTGACCCTCACCGGGAAACGCGACCGCTGGTTCGCGGACTTCCAGGGGATCGACGACCTGGCGATCGCGATGACTCGGGGATGGGTGCTCACGGGGCGCGAGTCAGCGAACTTCGGGCGCCGCCACGGCGTGGCGCTGCCCGCCGGGTTCTCCGGCGACCGCCTGGTCGCGTACGCGCAGAACCACGACCAGATCGGCAACGCCGGCTACGGCCGACGGCTCACGAGCGACCTTCCGCTCGAGGCGCAGTACCCGGTTGCAGCGGCGGTGCTCCTCTCGCCGTTCGTGCCGCTCCGGTTCATGGGCGAGGAGTACGGCGAGACCGCTCCGTTCTTCTACTTCACGAGCCACACCGACGAGCAGCTCGCCGTGGCCGTGCGCAGGGGTCGAGCTGCGGAGGTCGGCGACCACGGCCCTGCTCCGCCCGATCCACAGGACCCGGCCACCTTCGAGGCGAGCCGCCCGGAGCGGGCGCTCGTCGGAGTCGGGATCCACCGGGATCTGCTGGCATGGCAGAGCAACCTTCTCGCGTTGCGCCGGGAGCACCCGGCGCTCGGCTCGCTCGAGCCCGGGATGACGAGGGCAGCGGTCGATCAAGCGTCGGGGACGCTCTCGCTTGTTCGCCGCGCCGACCGCTACCTCGATGCACCCGAGGTAGCGGTGATCCTGCGCCTCTCGCCACCAGCGCAGCCCGGCGAGGAGCCGGCGACAGTGGCGCTACCGCGCCTCGGTGGCCGGTGTTGGGAGATCGCGGCAGCGCGTGGCGCTCCAGAGCTCGAAGCGGGCTGCCGTCTCGACTGGAACGATGCGCGCCCAGAGCTGAGCCTCGAGCGCTACGCCGCCGTCGTGCTCGTGCAGGCGCGCGACGCTACGTCGCCTTCCGTCGAGGTGCGCCACGCAGATGCCCCCGTTGACCTATGACCGCCCCGCTCGGAGCGACCTACCGACTGCAGCTCGGACCGTCGATGGACTTCGACGACGCGGCCTTGCTCGTCGACTATCTCGCATCGCTCGGGGTCCAGTGCCTCTACTGCTCGCCGGTGACCGAGGCCGTGCCGGGGAGCACCCACGGCTACGACGCCACCGACCCCACGAAGCTCCGCGTCGAGCTCGGCGGCGCCGGAGCGTTCCGACGCCTCGCCGAGGCATTGGCCGAGGCCGGGCTCGGCTGTCTCGTCGACATCGTGCCCAACCATCTCTCCACGTGGCCCGAAGGTCCGTGGTGGCGGGAGGTCCTGCGATCGGGTCCCGACTGCGAGCTCGCCGAGGTGTTCGACGTCGACTGGGCCGCCGGCGACGCCAAGGTGACACTGCCGGTGCTTGACCGTCCGCTCGCCGCCGCGCTCGCCGCCGGGATGATCACGCCGGGGGTCGCCGCCGACGGAGAGGCGGTGCTCCGGCTCGGCGCGCTCACCCTTCCCCTGCGAGCCGGTCCGCTACGTCCCGACGACGACCTCCACGACCTGCTCGCCGTGCAGCACTACCGGCTGATCGACTGGCACGACCGGCGGGACCGGAACTACCGGCGCTTCTTCGACATCGACGGGCTCGTCGGCATCCGCGTCGAGCGACCCGAGGTCTTCGACCGTACGCATGTTCTCGTGGCCGAGCTGGTGCGCGAGGGGCTCGTCACTGCGCTGCGCGTCGACCACGTCGACGGGCTGGCGGACCCGGCAGGCTACCTTCGCCGCCTCGCGAGGTTGACGGACGGCCTGCCGATAGTGGTCGAGAAGATCCTCATCGGCGACGAGCGGATTCGTTCATCGTGGCCGGTGACGGGCACGACCGGCTACGAGGCGATCGACGACATCGGCGGCGCCCTCGTGGACCCCGGCGGGCTCGAGCAGCTCGCGGAGGCGGCCGCGGCCGAGAACGAGCCGACCGTCGAGCTCTGCACGGCCGCCACCCGCAGCCTCGTCGCCCGCACCACCTTCACCACCGAGCTCGAGCGAGGCGCCTCCGCGCTCGGGGTCGACCCCGAAGCTCTCGCGGACGTCACGACGAGGCTCCCCGTCTACCGGACGTACCTCGACGGCGGCCGCGTCCATCGCGACGATGCAGCGGCGATCGCCGTCGCGACCGCCGGCCGGCCCGAGCTGCGCCACGTGCTCACGGAACCCGGTCGGATCGCCGGCGCCATCGCGTGGCAACAGGTGTCCGGCGCGGTGATGGCCAAGGGCGTGGAGGACACCGCCTGGTACCGGCTACCGGGCCGGCTCGCGTTCTGCGAGGTGGGGGGTGACCCGGGCCGATCGCGCGAGGATGGCCCGCGGCGCCTGCACGCCCGAGCGACGGCGAGGGCCGAAAGTGCTGGCGCCGGGCTCGTCCCGTCGAGCACACACGACACGAAGCGCTCAGGCGACGCCCGAGCGCGCCTGTACGCGCTGAGCGAGCTCGCAGTGCCGTTCGAGCGCGGGCTCGCTCGCTATCGCTCGCTCATGGCCGCTGAGCTGCGCGAGCCGGTGCGGCCTGCCGGTGGCGACAGTGTGATCGCCCAGGAGTCGCGCCTGCTCGCCCAGACGGTGCTCGAGGTGCTTCCGGCCGACCCCGGCGCCAACGGCGCGAGCGCTGTCGACGACCGGCTCGCCGAAAGGGTGCGGGATGCCATGATCAAGGGCGTCCGCGAGGCGAAGCTCCACAGCTCGTGGGACGCTCCCGACGAGCGCTACGAGCGGAGCGTTGCCGCGCTCGTCGAGACCTCCATGGCGTCGGGGGCGCGTCTCGTGCGCGAGGCGTTCGGGGAGCTCGTCGACGAGGTCGTGCGCATCGGCGCGACGATCAGCCTCTCGTCAGTCCTGCTCCGCTCCGCGCTGCCCGGAGCTCCCGACTGCTACCAGGGAGACGAGAGTTGGAACCTCGCGCTCGTCGACCCCGACAATCGACGTCCGGTCGACTTCGACTACCTCCGCTCGCGTCTCGCCACACTCGCGACAGGCAAAAGACCGTGGTCCCCGCATCCCGGACTCGGCGGCGACCTTCGCGTGAACTGGCGCACGGGCGAGGTCAAAACGTTCGTCACCGCCGGCTGCCTACACGCCCGCCGCGCGGCACCCGGAGCGCTGTCGCCGACCGCTCTGTACTTCGCCGTCGAAGCGGTGGGCACGGCAGCGCCCTCGGTCCTGGCCTTCGGGCGGCGAGCGCCAGGGCGGACGGCGGACGAGGAGCCGGGCGTGCTCGCGGTCGCGACCCGGTTGGTGAGCCGACTGGACGCCGCACCACGCGACCTCCCCGCGGGCGCACGGTCCTTCGGCACCACCGCGCTCGTGCTGCCGATCGGGTCTCCCGGACCGTTCGTGGACTTGCTCACGGGGCGCACGGTCAAGGCGAACTCCGGCAACATCGCAGTGGCCGAGGTACTCGAGGAGCTCCCCGTCGCGCTACTCGTCGAGAGCTGATCCGAGGAGCCGCGTGAGCACGACCACCGATCGGCCCTCGACGGAGAAGGTGGCCCCGGCTTCGAGCGCGACACTGTCGGCCGCCGGAAACGGCTCCTCCTGCGCGGTATCGAGTACGTACGACCAACTCGACCCGAACCGTTCGTCGGGCAGCACGAACTCGACCGGCTCCCAGTAGGAGTTGAGCACGACGAAGAAGCTGTCGTCGAGGATTCGCTCCCCGTAGACGGGCGACGAAGGCAGCTCGGCGCCGTTGAGGAACATGCCGAGCGCTTTGGCGAAGCTGACCTGCCAGTCCGCCTCGGTCATCTCCTTGCCCTCGGGAGAGAACCAGGCGATGTCGCTGACACCCGCGCCATGCAGCGGCCTACCTTGGAACCACCGCCGGCGATGGAACACCGGATGGTCGTGGCGGAGCGCCGTGAGCTTGCGCGTGAAGTCCAGCACGTCCTCGTCGGCGTGCTCCCAATCCAACCAGGAGAGCTCGTTGTCCTGGCAGTAGGCGTTGTTGTTGCCGCGCTGGGTCCTACCGATCTCGTCGCCCGACGAGAGCATGGGAACGCCTTGGGAGATGAGCAAGGTGGCGAGCAGGTTCCTCACCTGGCGCCGCCGGAGCGAGACGATCTCCGGGTCGTCGGTCGGCCCCTCGACCCCGCAGTTCCACGAGCGGTTGTGCTCCTCGCCGTCGCGGTTGTCCTCGCCGTTGGCCTCGTTGTGCTTCTCGTTGTACGACACGAGGTCGGCGAGGGTGAATCCGTCGTGGCAGGTGACGAAATTTATGCTCGCCCAGGGCTTGCGCCCTCCATGGCCGTAGAGGTCAGAGCTTCCCGTGAGCCTGTAGGCAAGCTCGGGGAGCGTTCGCTCCTGACCTCGCCAATAGTCGCGCACGCAGTCCCGGTACTGGCCGTTCCACTCCGACCACAGCGGCGGGAAGTTGCCGACCTGGTACCCACCCTCGCCGACGTCCCACGGCTCGGCGATCAGCTTGACCTGGCTGATGACCGGGTCCTGTTGGATGATGTCGAAGAAGGCAGAGAGCCTGTCGACCTCGTGCAGGGTTCGTGCAAGAGCGGACGCGAGGTCGAATCGGAAGCCGTCGACGTGCATCTCGGTCACCCAGTAGCGCAAGGAGTCCATGAGCAGCTGGAGCACGTGGGGATTACGGACGTTGAGCGTGTTTCCCGTGCCGGTGTAGTCGACGTAGTAGCGCGGGTCCTCGGCGAGCAACCGGTAGTAGGCGGCGTTGTCGATGCCCTTGTACGACAGCATCGGCCCGAGATGGTTCCCCTCGGCGGTGTGGTTGTACACAACGTCGAGCAGTACCTCGATCCCCGCGGCGTGCAAGGTCTTCACGAGCTGCTTGAACTCCTGCACCTGCTGGCCGAGCGAGCCCGACGCGCTGTACTCGGCGTGCGGCGCCAGATAGCAGATCGAGTTGTAGCCCCAGTAGTTGCGCAGCCCGTGCTCCACGAGGTGCTGCTCGTGCACGAACTGGTGCACGGGTTGCAGCTCCACTGCAGTCACGCCGAGCGAGAGCAGATGGTCGATCACCTCTGGCGTGCCAAGACCCGCGTAGGTGCCACGGAGCTCCTCGGGCACCGCCGGGTGACGCGCGGTGATCCCCTTGACATGCAGCTCGTACACGGTCGTCTTGTGCCACGGCGTCTCCGGCGGGCGATCGTTGCCCCAGTCGAAGAACGGGCTGATAACGACCGAACGCGGCATAGCCGGCGCGCTGTCGGAACGGCTGACACGCGACTCGTCGCCCTGCTGATGGCCGAAGAGCGACCGTCGCCAGCGCAATGCGCCGTCGACTGCCTTGCCGTAGGGGTCGAGAAGGAGTTTCTCGGGATTGCACCGCAATCCCTGGGACGGCTTCCAAGGCCCTTGGACCCGAAACCCGTATCGCTGACCGGGACCTACTCCCGGAAAATACCCGTGTTGGATCTGCGCCGTCTCGTCGGGCAGCACGTAGCGCGTCTCATGGCCCGATGCATCGAACAAGCACAGCTCGACCCGCTCCGCGACCTCCGAGAAGATCGAGAAGTTGGTCCCTACCCCGTCATAGGTCGCGCCGAGAGGGTACGGCTTGCCGGGCGAAAGGGCTGGCCCGGATCTGTCCATCCCGACAGGTTAGGCGGGATGGCTGAGAGTCAGGCCCGCACGCGCGACCAAACCTGCCGGCGAGTCGCGACGCGCTCCACAATTATCGCTATGGACGCGCGCCGCGTCACGACGGGGCTCGTGATTTACCGGCCGACGCCCGACTCCGGGCGCCGCCGATGCCAGAGGTCAGGCGGGACGGACGTTTGCCGCCTGGAGCCCTTTCTGGCCTTCCTGGACCTCGAACTCGACCGCCTGGCCCTCTTCAAGGCTGCGGTACCCGTTCATCTGGATCGCGGAGTGGTGGACGAACACGTCCGCTCCGTCTGCCTGCGAGATGAAGCCGAAGCCCTTCTCGGCGTTGAACCACTTGACTGTTCCGGTCGCCACTTCGGCGATCCCCCTTCTATCGATGGTACAAATACGAGAGGGACCAGCTGCGGGGCTGCCGCCGGGGCCGGGGATACGAGCGAGCTCCCAACTTGCGTGGGGCCCACCGTGCCTCCGGCTGCCGCCGCCAGCTACGAGCTTGTCTACTCCCATTCGGGACGCTAGCAGCCAATTGCGACCGCGTCACGGGTTGATTTCGAGCGCCACGCGCAAGTCGGCTCGGGCGCGCTCGAGCTGCTTTCGCACCGTCGACTCGGCGATGCCGAGCGCCCTGCCCGCTTCCTTCGGGGACATCTCGACCACAAGACAGAGGACCGCGCAGCTTCGGCGGCCGGTCGGCATCTCCTCGATGACAGCCGACACCGTGCTCTGCAACGAAGCGAGCGCCGCGCTGTCCCCATCGGCCGGGCCCGATCCGACGATCGTCGCGCCGAGCGCCATTACGTCACCGTCAAAGCTGAGCTCGCGCGACCGGCGGCGAACGAGGCGGAACGCCACCCGAAAGACGTAACCGGCCGGATTCGAGCCGCGGCGCACCCGTCGCCAGTGGCCAAGAGTTCTGGCAAAGGCCTCCTGGGCGACGTCCTCCGCCCTCGAGCGGCTCGCTCCCGCGATCTCGAGGCAGCGCACGAGGCGCGGGTAGTGGATCTCGTAGAGCGCGACGAAATCCCGCTCTATCTCGCCGTCCGCCAAAGTCGTCCCGATATCCCCAGTGTGACTCCGATCGACGCGGACCGCTGGAGCGCTCGCCGTCTCCGACGGCGGGTCAGCGACTACCGCCACCGGCCGACTTCGTCGTGGTCGACTGCGCCGAGCCGTTCGCAGTCCCGGAGCCGACGCTCGGCGACACTCCGTTGGCGTCGGGGCCGACGCATACGGAAGGCACCGCGTACGCGGGCTCGCTCGGCACCGTCGTCGTCTCGAGCGAGCCGCCCGCGCCGTCCGTTGCGGTGAGCGCTACCTGCTCGCCCGTAGCGGACAGCTGGGTCGAGGAGGGAAAGGCATCGGCGAGCACGACCCAGCCGCCAGCCGGCGTCATCGAGTCCGTCGTCCCGTCCGCGAAGCTGGCGTCGACGGTGCCGACCGTCGACGCGACGTGGGCGACGACCACCACCATCGGGGCTCCCTCGCTCGTCCCAACGACGCTCGCCTCGACGAGATCGATGCTCGTACCCGAGCTCTCGGCCGAGCCGAGCGGGACCACGACTTGACCGATCGCCCCGGCGTCCGAGACCTCGACGACGAGCGCCGTGCCGACCCCGCAGGCACCGTTCGAAGGCGGCGTCGTGGTCGTTGTCGTCGTTGGTGCAGTGGTCGACGTGGGTGCAGCGGTCGTCGTTGGCGCGGTGGTCGTCGTTGGCGCGGTGGTCGGCACCGTTGCGGACCCGGCGGAACTCCCGGCCGATCCGGCGTTGGCAACGCGCCGCAGCGGCACCGGCTCAATGGGAATGAGCGGCTCGAACGTCGGCGGCGACTCCGACTCGGTGTACGCCCGGATCTCCACGCCCGCGCTCGAGCGACGGAAGAGGGCGTGCAGCGTGCCGAGCCCCGAGGCGATCCCGCATCCATCGCGGGTGCAGAAGTCCGGTGATGCGATCGCTGCCCCCGCAGACGCTGACGGCGTGGAGGCGCTCGCTCCACCGGTGGACACCCACGACAGGCCGTGCGGTGCTGCCCCTAGCTTCGCTGCAGTCGAGCGGCCGCTCGGGGTCGTGGGCATCGGAGCCGAACTGGCGGCCGAGAACCGGTGCGGACCTGCTCCCGCCGCCGTCTTTGCCGGCGTGTTGGAACGCCCGATCCCGCTCAGCGCGACACCCGCGGCGGCGACTGCGATGACGAGCGACACCGCCGTGACCTGCTTCATTCGACGCTCACGTCGCCGATGGTGGCGGCGCACGATGCCGTCGAGCGTCTCACGGTCGGCAGCGGGGCCGCCCTCGAGCAGCCGACCGAGCTCCTCGTCCGGCCCGCTCACGAGCGGCCACTCTTCAGCGAGTAGACGACGCTGACCTGGATCGAAAGCTGCTGGCTCCCCGCCTGGATCGGCACGGGGGTCGACGTGCCCGCGCTGGAGCTTGCTGCGAATTTCGTCGGCTCGGTGATCGGAGGCGTCTGCTGCTCCTCGTCGGTGATGCTGAGCACCGGTCCGAGACTCGTCCCCGCCGCGCTCGCGAACGCCTCGGCCTTGGCCTGCGCCGCCTGCACTGCCCGAGTCCGAGCCGAGGCGAGCAAGGAGGAGGTGTTGGCAATGGAGAACGTGATCCCGTCGATCTGCACGTCGTTGCCGACTGCGTGGGCACCGGCATCGATAACGTCACCGGCCTTACGAAGATTGTGGAGCGTGATCGTGAGCACGTCGCTCGCCTGGTAGCCGGAGACGGCGCCGCTCGAGTCGTAGTTCGCCTGGAGGCTCAGCCCACTCGTCTGCAGGTCAGCTCGCTTGACCCCTGCTGATCTGAAGACGCCCTCGAGGGCGGCGACCTCCGTGTTGTTCTCGTCGAGCGCCCCGGTGGCGCTCGAAGCGGTCGTCGAAGCACCCATCTGGATCGTGAGCTCGTCCGGCGTGCCGGTGACCACCCCGGTGCCCGACACCGTCACCTTCGCCCCGTTCGCGGCGCCGGTGGGAGCTGCGCCTGTCGAGGAGGTGAGCCGGACGACCCGGGTGGCCGCGCCGGCGGAGACCACGAGGCCCTCCGCGAGACCTCCGGCGAGCACCGCAACGGCCGTGAGGACTGCCACACGGGCTCGGCGCGAACAACGGGGCGCGCGAGGCGTCCCGGGTTCGGTCGGCGCGGGCTTCGGCGGGAGGATCGGCACGGCTGCCTACTCTCGGTCGGGAGCTTCGCTACCTGCGAGGTCTCCGAATGCGGCCTTCACCAACTACAAAGCCGCCAGGGAGGCATTTCGCGTACAGAAACTTTGTTTCCGAGCTCGGAAGCTACATTCGCCTCGGTGTGGCCCAGTGGGGCCGTGAGCTGAGGGCGCGAGGATGACGAGCTGGCTGTACGACACCGTGGTCTGGAACGGCACCTGGAAGGCGGGAGAGGACTGGGCCGAGGACAGGTTCACCGCGGGACTCGTCTCGATGCTCGCGGCCAAGGGCCGCGAGGGATGGGAGCTCGTCAACTTCTCGCGGGTGGATCACCTCGGCTCGCCCAATCCCGAGCAGGTCGTCTTCGTGTTCAAGAAACCGCTCAACGGGAGATAGCCGGGCACCGCCCGTCACCGCCGCCCGTCTCGGGTCAGCGGTGCAGTCTCGGACCTTCCGGGCCGTCCTCGACCTGCCAGCCGAGCTCCTCGATCTTCGTGCGAATCCGGTCGGCGGCCGCGTAGTCCCGGGCGCGACGCGCCTCCTCGCGATCGCCGGCGAGCGCGAGGAGCTCCGCCCCGGGGACCTCGTCACCGGCCAGCGGCTCGATCCCGAGAGCTGCAAGAAGCTCGAGCGCTGCGCGCGCCAGCGCCAACGCCCCCGCGCCATCCCCGCTGTCGAGCAGCACGTTGGCGCGTCGGACGGCCCCGAGCAGGCCGGCGAGCGCTCGGGGCGTCCCCAGATCGTCGTCCATCGCCTCGGCGAAGCGCGACCGCTCCTCGCGCCGGAGCGCGTCGAGATTTCGCGCCGCCTCCGGCGTGAGATCCGAGTCGAGGTTCGAGGCGAGACCGCCGGCTCGCCGGGCGAGCTCGTCTACGCGGGTCAGTGCAGCGGCTGCATCAGCCAGCGTCGGCTGGCTCACCTCGAGGGGGGAGCGGTAGTGCGAGCGCAGCACGAGCAGCCGGTACGCGCGGGGGTCGGTCGCTTCGAGCAGCCCGGCGAGCTCGGTGTAGTTGCCGAGCGACTTCGACATCTTCTCCCCCCCCACCATCACGAGGCCGTTGTGGACCCAGTGGCGCGCGAATGTGCGCCCGAGCGCCACTGCCTGGGCACGCTCGTTCTCGTGGTGGGGAAAGACCAGGTCGAGGCCCCCGCCGTGCAGGTCGAATCCCTCACCGAGCAGCGCCAACGACATCACGACGCACTCGGTGTGCCATCCAGGACGCCCCGGGCCGAACGACGATGGCCAGGTCGGCTCGCCCGGTTTGGCCTTCTTCCAGAGAGCGAAGTCGATCGGCGACCGCTTCTCCTCCGTAAAGGCGACACGCTCGCCGGCGCGCAGGCTGTCGAGGCTCTGGTGCGCGAGCAGCCCGTAGCCGTCGACCTGGTCGCAGGCGAGGTAGACGCCGTCGGACGTCTCATAGGCGACATTCCGACCGACGAGCTCCGCGACCAGCTCGGCCATCTCGGCGACGTACGCGGTGGCGTGGGGCACCTCGGTCGGCTCGAGCACGCCCATCGCCCGCATCGCGGCCCACCACTGCTGCTCGGCCTCCTGGGCGATGTCCTGCCACTCGCGACCCTCGGCGCGCGCCCGGTCGATGATCTTGTCGTCGACGTCGGTCACGTTCGACACGTGGCGCACCGCGTAGCCCGAGTACTCGAGGTACCGACGGAGCACGTCGTAGACGAGCGTGAATCGCCCGTGGCCGACGTGCGGGGGGCCGTAGACGGTCGGGCCACAGACATAGAGCCCGATCGAGCCCGGATCTCGCGGTGTGATCGGCACGACGCTGCCCGTCGCTGTGTCGTGCAGGTGGAGCACACGGGTACCGTACTAGGCCGATGCCCGACAACGACCAGGCCGCAGCCATCACCCACGAGCGTGCCGACACGGACGCGCCTGGGGCCACCGCGACGGCGGTCGAGTCCCCCGCCGCCCGATCCCGAGCGGGCACGGGCGTGCCCGACAAGCCTGCGCTCGAAGGGCTGGAGGACCGCTGGGCGCCCCGCTGGGAGCAGTGGGAGACCTACAGGTTCGACCGCAGCCGGCCGCGCGCCGAGGTGTTCTCGATCGACACCCCCCCGCCCACCGTCTCCGGCTCACTCCACGTGGGCCACGCGTTCTCCTACACCCAGACCGACGTCGTCGCCCGTTACCAGCGCATGCGCGGCAAGGCCGTCTTCTACCCCTTGGGCTGGGACGACAATGGACTGCCGACCGAGCGGCGCGTCCAGAACTTCTTCGGGGTGCGTTGCGACCCGACCATGGCCTACGACTCGGACTTCACTCCCCCGGCCCAGCCGCCGAAGGAACCGATCCCGATCTCTCGGCCCAACTTCGTCGAGCTCTGCCGCCAGCTCACGACCGAGGACGAGGGCGTCTACGAAGACCTCTTCCGCCGGCTCGGTGTCTCGGTCGACTGGACCCAGCGGTACACGACAGTGGGCGCGCCATCCCAGCGGGCCTCGCAGCGATCGTTTCTGAGGCTCGTGCAGCGAGACCAGGCCTACCGGCAGGAGGCGCCGACCCTCTGGGACGTCGACTTCGGCTCGGCAGTCGCCCAAGCCGAGCTCGAGGATCGCGAGATCCCCGGCGCGTACCATCGGCTCCGCTTCGCCCGCGCCGACGGCGGGGCCGCCGTCGAGATCGAGACGACGCGCCCGGAGCTGGTGCCTTCGTGCGTGGCGCTCGTCGCCCACCCCGACGACGAGCGCTACCAGCCGCTGTTCGGGTCGAGTGTCCTCACGCCGCTGTTCGGCGTGGAAGTCCCGGTCGTCGCGCACCCGTTGGCAGATCCCGAGAAGGGCTCCGGGATCGCGATGGTCTGCACGTTCGGCGACCTCACCGACGTCACGTGGTGGCGCGAGCTACAGCTGCCCACGCGCACCGTGATCGGACGGAGGGGCCGGCTCGAGCATGCTCCCTTCGGCGAGCCCGGCTGGGAGTCGGTGGACGTCGAACGTGCGCGCGCCGCGTATGCGCAGCTCGAGGGATCGACCGTGCGGCGCGCCCAACGGCGCATCGTCGAGCTGTTCGCCGAATCGGGAGACCTCGTCGGCGAGCCGCGCCTGATCACCCACGCGGTGAAGTTCTACGAGAAGGGCGAGCGGCCGCTTGAGATCGTCTCCTCCCGGCAGTGGTACGTCCGTACGATGCCCATGCGCGAACGCCTTCTCGAGCTGGGGCGGGAGCTCTCGTGGCACCCAGAGTTCATGCGCGCCCGCTACGAGTCGTGGGTCGAGGGGCTGAACGGCGACTGGAACATCTCTCGCCAGCGCTTCTTCGGCATCCCCTTCCCGGTGTGGTACCGGGTCGACGAGCACGGTGCCGTGGACGCCGGGCACCCGATCCTCGCGTCGGAAGACGTCCTGCCGGTCGACCCCTCAGTGGACGTCCCTCCTGGCTATCGGTCGGAGCAGCGTGGCGTGGCCGGCGGCTTCGTGGGCGATCCGGACGTGATGGACACCTGGGCAACCTCGTCACTCACCCCGCAGATCGCAGGTGGTTGGGAGGAGGACCCCGACCTGTTCGCCCGGGTCTTCCCGATGGACCTGCGGCCCCAGGCGCACGAGATCATCCGCACCTGGCTGTTCACGACCGTCGTGCGCTCGGAGCTGGAGCACGGCACGCTGCCGTGGCGCGAAGCCGCCATATCGGGCTGGATCCTCGACCCCGACCGGAAGAAGATGTCGAAGTCCAAGGGCAACGTGGTCGTACCGACCGAGCTGCTCGAGCAGCACGGCACGGACGCCGTCCGCTACTGGGCGTCCTCGGCCCGGCTCGGCGTCGACACCATCTTCGACGAACAGCAGATGAAGATCGGCCGCCGTCTGGCGATCAAGATCCTCCAGGCGACGAAGTTCGCGATATCGCGCCTCGAGGGACAGAAGGGCCCCGAGTCGCGGCCGACGGACGTCATGAGCGACCGCGACCCGCGGGAGGCCATCCACACCGACGGCAACCGGGGCGCGGGAGCAGAGATGCTCACCGGGCTCGACGCGTCGATGCTCGCCGGCCTCGCTGCGACGGTCGCCGAAGCGACGACCTCCCTCGACGGCTTCGAGCACGCACGGGCACTCGAGCGCACCGAGCGCTTCTTCTGGGCCTTCTGCGACGACTATCTCGAGCTCGTCAAGGGACGTGCCTATCGTGACGGTCCCGGCTCGGACTCCGCCCGCCGTGCGCTCGGGCTCGCCCTCGACGTGATGCTCCGGCTCTTCTCGCCGTACCTGCCCTTCGCCACCGAAGAGGCCTGGTCGTGGTGGCACGACACCTCGGTGCATGTCGCCACGTGGCCCACGGCGGCCGAGCTCGGCGTTCCCGAAGGTGCTCGCCTCGAGCTCCTCGAGGGCGTCGGCTCGGTGCTCGGCGAGGTACGCCGAGCAAAGACCGTGGCGAAGCGGTCGATGCGTTGGCCGGTCGAGCTCATCACCGTCTACGGGCCGGCCGCCCAGCTCGAGCTGGTCGAGCTCGGTCAGGGCGACCTCCTCGAGGCGACCAACGCCGCCCGGATCGAGCTCGTTCCCGACGAGGGGGAGCCCCGCGTCACCGTCGTGCTGGCGGATGCGCAAGACTGACCCTTACCGCCAGGCCCGACCGGCTGCGCCGCCTTTGACCTAACGCTCGAGGCGAGACGCGTGCCCCTGGTGCCCAGGCTTCGAATCCCCCGCCGACCGAGGAGGTCCCGACGATGCCCAAGCGCGCCCGCCCAGCTCAGGCCCTGGCCATTGCAACTGCAGCCGCGCTCGGGGCGACGACGCTCGGGGCATGGGGCGGGCGCCCCGCAACCACCGGGCGGGCCGGCAACGGCGTAGGCAGCCTGCCGGCGAACGAGGTGCTCGCCAAAGCCGCACAGGCCGTCGCTCGCGAGAACGCCATCGTCGTCGTCGGTTCTCTGCGCCTCGGAACGGAGGCGATCACGTTCTCCGTGCGCTCCACCGAGCGGGGCGCGGACGTCTCCGGGTCCCTCACCGTCCGAGCGGGAGCGAAGGTCGTCGGGCCGGTCAAGTTCATAGCGTTTCCCTCGGTGCTCTACCTCGAGGCCGGCACCGCGTTCTGGCGCCAGGCGATCAGCTCCGCCAAGAGCGCTCCGACCGGCGCCACGGCGGCCGAGATCGTGGCCAAGCTCTCCGACCGGTGGATCAAGATCACCGGTACGCAGGCGAAGTCGTTCGCCGCAGGCTTCGGAGGTCTCACCGACCCGGGCAAGTTCGCGCAGAGCCTGCTCTCGGGCAACGGCACTCTCGTCAAGAGCACGCCGCGGGTGGTACGCGGCCACGAGGTGCTCCCTATCACGTCGAGCCAGGGCGGCACGATCTACGTCGATCTCACCGGCCCCCCAGTCCCCATCGCTATCAGCGGAAAGGCAGCGCTCGGCTCCTCGTCCGTCGCGGCGAACGCGGCGATGAGCTACCCGACGAAGCTCGCCATCACCGCCCCCGCGGGAGCGGTCACACTGGCGGCGATCGACCAGTCGCTCGCCGGATGACAGGGTGGCGCGCAAGCGCCTGGCGCTTGCGGTCAAAAATATACATATAGGAGATAGGCGCGATCCGCATATCGCGTCTCCACGTACGAGGTAGCGGACGGGCCGCTCGGCGCCCTGTTACCTGAAAAGATCGCACGCAGGTCGGCTACCACTGCCCATCTTCGAGGATGGCGCACACAGCCACCTCGCAGGCTATGCGAACCGGCGCCGTATACATTCCGCCGGAAAGTCATCGGCTCTCCATTGACGCTTCTCGGCAGCCGTTAAAGCGCTCGTGGCCGCGAACCGTTCATGGGCGCTGGAGGACGTCAACCGCTTTCGGTCGGGTCGCACCAAGCTCCAGCTCGTTGGCGTGCTCTGGGTCGCGGCAGCGTTCGCGACGCTCGTCTCGTTGCTCCCCGCGCAACCTCCGGGGACCGATCGCAGCCGCATGGTGCTGTTGGCGCTTGGCGGCCTCTGCTTTGGTCTGCTCATCGTCGCCGGGAGCGCTCTACTGCCGATACGGGGCGCGGAGACCAGCTTCCATTGCGCGATGCTTCTCGGGATCGGCGCCGTATGCATCGGTCTCGACTTCTCCGGCACCTCCGTAGGAATCGTGCTCGAGGGAGGCATCCTCTGCCTGGCGGCCCTCTACACCTCGTGGGCGACGCTCACCGGCTACATGGCGGTTGTCGCGGCCGGTACCGTCGCGGCGGAGCTCATCCGAGCGGGACCGGGCGCGGTAGCGGTGGCCATCGCCGCCGTGCTCTGCCTCATTGCCGTCGGGGGCATGACGGCCTGGGCGCGACATCACTTCGAGCAGCTCGCCGAGGTGGACCCTCTGTGTGCCGTCCCGAACCGAGCCGGCCTCGAGCGGCGGCTGCGCGCCGAGGTCGCCCGGGCGGAGCGCAGTGGTCAACCGCTCGCCGTCGCCGTCGCCGACCTCGACGATTTCAAGTTGACGAACGACCGCCTGGGCCACGCTGCCGGGGATGCGCTGCTCCGGGCACTTGCCGAACGGTGGTGCACGGCGCTTCGCGCCTCGGACCTGCTCGCCCGGCTGGGCGGCGACGAGTTCGTCGCGGTCCTGCCCGGCGCCGATGCCGAGGAGGCAGCGAATCTCCTGCGGCGCCTCGCCGACACGGGCGGCGTGCCCGTCTCGTTCGGCGTCGCCCACCGGCGATCCGGCGAAGGCGTCTTCGAGCTGCTCCATCGCGCCGATCTCGCGTTGCTCCGGGCGAAGCAGACCGGGCGCGGCCAGATCGTCCTCGACTGATACCCATGGAGGACGTCCGGCGAAGCCACGGCGCGACCCTCGTACGCCCCGAGATCGAGCTACCGCGAGCTCATCTCGAGCCGGCGTGGTGGTGAAGGGAGCCGGCGTGGTGGTTAAGGGACACGGTGCAGGGCGTCGGCGCATGCGACGGGACGACCCGCGGGTGAGTGAATGCTCCGAGCGCGAGCGCGGGGACAGCCACGCAGATCGGGACCATCGCCGCCGCCCACCGCGTGGCTCGCAGCCGGTGCTCGCGCCGACCAGGTCGACGTCGCATCCCGTGCCGGCGACGACTGTCCGTCCACGGCTCCCCCGCACCGAGCGACTCGAGGATCGAGCTCGTTAGGTCGGGCGCGGGTTCGAGAACGTGCAGTCGCGTGCGCCGCGTGAGCAATGCAACCCGTGATTCGAACTCTCGGCACGAGCTACAGCCCTCGACATGGGCGCGAGCCGTCGCGGCGTCGATCGGGGAGGTCTCGCCGTCGACGAGCGCCGAGATCGCCTCTCGCAACAGCTCGCACCCAACGACGGTCCGCCGACCTCCTCCCGGCGCACGAACGCGAGCGCGACTCACCAATTGCCGGACTCGACGAGGCCCCCACGTTGTTCTAGACACGCGGGATGTCCTCGAAGCCCACCGCGGATGCTCGCCGCCCGAGGACTCGGTCGATCAGAGCATTCCCGCCGCCTTCCTCGCCGATGGCCCTGCGAATCACGACGATGAGCGCGGGCACGGCCCAGAAGTCGCCACAGACCCAGAGGATCGCAGCGCCGATCTGCTGGTCGGCAAATGGAGACAGCGTCACGCCGGGCAGGTGGTTATAGGCCGAGTACCAGGAGCTGCTCGTGAACAGGCTCAGCGTCATGGCCATGATCGTCATGATGAGGTTGGTCGACAAGATCGCACCGATCTGCCGGCTGGCGGTGAGCTTCGGCTTGATCGGATAGGACGGGACGATCTGCAGCCAGAAGAAGACGCCCGAGACGAAGAAGCTGGAATGCATGAGCCAGATGTGGACGGCCTGGTTCCGCTCGGCGAGGTCGAACAGTGCCGGGATGTGCCAGATGATCATGATGACGTTGAACAGCACGACGGCGACCATGCCCCGGGAGAGGAACCTCCCGATCCCCCGAAGCGGCCTCGCCCACCCGCCGAGCAGGACCGCCCGCCCAACGCTGCGGCGGACACGCACCGGAAAGGCGTGTACGAGCGGCAGCCACGGAGCGCCGGCCACGACGAGGACCGGCGCGAAGAACATGATGAGGATGTGCTCGATCATGTGGACGAAGAAGTAGTCGCTCGCCCAGTAGTCGATCGGTGAGGCGACCGCGAGCAGCAGCATGACGAGCCCGCCGTAGAACGCGAGTGAGCGCAGCCGTCGCTGACGGCTCCTCTCGGCTCGTGAGCGAGCCTTCAGATGGGCCAGCCCGAGCTCATGGAGCACGACGACCACGGCGACGACGACGACGAACGGGTCGAACGACCAGTTGTCGAGGACATAGCTCATCTGATCGGTCCGCCTAGTCGTCTCGGGCGCCGGCGGCGCCTCGCTCGCGGCTCCGAACCGCCACTTCGGATTGTGCTCCGCGTCTTCATCGCTCTCAACCGGAAGATCCGTAGAGGATCCCGACGGACATCGTCTGGGAGAGCTTCCACCTCGGCGAACCGGCAGCGAGCACATAGTCGGTCATGGTCGTGCCTTTCGCGACGAGGGCGTCGACCCTCCCGCTCGAGGCGAAGGAGACCGTCGAGGCCTTCGCGGAGAGCCCGGGCAGCTCACTCGAGCTCGCGCGAGGCCCACCCAGCACCGCGATCCTGCTGTCGCCCGAGCCGCTCGACAAGAGGACGAACAGCCGCGACCCGGTCGCGGGGCCGAAGGAAACGAGCTGCTCGGACGACGTGACGCGAAGCGCTGGCGACAGGCTCCAGGCGCTCGTGCCGGCTCGCCTGAAGGCTCCTACGAGGCTCCTCCCCGAAGCTCCAGAGAGCCCGATCAGAGCGGCAGTCCCCGAGCTCGTCTGCTGCACGCCCAGCACCTCGGAGCGATCGCCCGCGAGCGACGAAGGAAGTTTGGGACCGACGAGGCGCCAGCTGCCTGCCTGCTCCCCATACAGTCCCGACACTCCCGGGCGCGCACACGCCGTTCCCACGAGGGCCGAGCCGGTCGCGTCGTAAGCGACGGCCGTGAGGGCAACGACGCCGCAACTGCGACCAGCGGCAGAAGTTGCGAGTGCGCGCTCGGTGACGAGGGTGGTCCATCCCGTTCGACGGCGCGAGGTCACAAGGACGTCGGCGGTCGCCGCGCCCGACGTGAGCGCGAGCGTCGCCCCGCTCGGCGCCGACGCGAGCGCGTCGGCACGATTCGCCAGACCCGTCACCGGCAGGCCGGGCGACCACGACCGTCCGTCAGACGTGCTGACGAGCGGTGAGAAGCTCAGCAGGTCGGTCGGTCGCACCCCGACGAGTAGCGAGTGCCCGTCAGGCGAGGCGAGCACGAGGCCGCCGTTCGTCGCCGCCGCCAACGACGCGGCGTCGTCGGACCAGCGCGAGCCTCCTGCCGGGAGGAAGAAGAGCTGCCAGAAGGTATTGAGTGGCTCATCGAGTCGACCCATCGGCACGCTCGCCCACGTCCCGGACGATGTCGTGAGCGAGGTCGCGAGCACCGCCGGCCACGACGCGGCGCTCGGCGACGGTGCTGCGGCGGTGGCCCTGCCCGCCACTCCTGGACCCCCGAGCACCGACACGAGGGACGTGCCACCCACGACGACGACGAGCCCGAGTGCCCGGCCGCCGCGAACCCGTCCGCGCGCCGCTCCCTCTCTTCGGCGCGTCCTCATCGCTCCACCGACCTGACGACGCTGGCCAACGTGACCGAGAACGAGGATTTCGTCGCGGCAGTCCCCGGTCCGGGATCGGTACTGAGAACGTCGCGGGTGCGCCCGGTCGAATCGATCACGTAGGCGAGGTCGCTATGGGCGATCATCGACCCACCGGAGGAGTACGCGACCTGCATGCCGAAGGCGCTCCACACATGGTCGAGCTCGCTCAGCGAGCCGGTGAGGAAGTGCCAGTTCGCGAGGCGGTCGAGACCTTCCTGGTGGTCGAACGCGACCATGTAGGCCGGAGCCCGGTAGACGGGGTTGATGACGACCGCGAGGAGCTCGACTCCCCGGGATCTCGCGCCGAGCAGCGTGTCGGCCTGCCGGAGCTCCTGGGCGATGAGGGGGCAGTCCGAGACGCAGACCGGGTCGAGGAAGGCGATCACGACCGTCTTTCCGCGAAAGGTCGTCAGGCTGACGTGTCGACCGAACTGGTCGGTGAGATCGAAGCTCGGCGCCGCTACGTCCATCACGTTCGGCGTGCCGTCGATCGCCTGTGCGACGATCGGGTCCGCGTTCGGGTTCGTCGACGCGACCGCCATCGGCGCCGCACCGAGGAGCGTGACGCCGATCGCGCCGAGCGCGGCCGCGCCCCGGAAGGCATACGTCGGGTTCGCAGCGAGTCGGGCGCGCCAGGAGAGCGTCGGATCGGGCGGGACGGCCAAGGCCACGATCGTGGCGGCGGTGACTGGCACCTTCGTCATCGCGACGTAGCCAGCTAAGAAGACGAGCGCCATGGGGATCATGCTGTTGGGATCGGTGCCGGTGCCACCGAAGAAGCCGAAGTCCTCGATCAGCACCCAGTCCGCCAGGCAGAGCACGACGCCGGCGATGACGGCGACGCGAACGATCCGAGCGCGACCGACGAGGAAAGCGACACCGATCGCCGCTAGGGCGATCACGACGACGAGGTTCACGGCCCAACCGTGGGCAGCGTCGAAGGCCGCGAAGCTCGCCACCCAGGAGGAGAGGACGTGCGGCTGTCGGACCGTTGCCATCTGCTCGACCATCGAGGTGAGCGTCCCGGGACTGGAGCTGTGCGCGAGATGGCCCTGCCAGAACCCTCGACCCGGCCACGCCTGGAGCAGGGCCATTCCGACGAAGAAGAGGCCCATCACGCCGAGGATCGACCGACCGAGGCGCGGGCTTGCCCACAAGCGCTCGGGCAGCGCGACGAGCAGGCCGGCGAGAACGTAGAAGAGCGCCGCTCCCGGCGCACCGAACAGCCAGGTGAGCCCAGGTGCGAAGATCCCACCGAAGCTCTCGCCGAAGATCCAGACGAGAATCCCCCAGCCTGCACTGGCGAGGCCACCGAGGCGGGACCAGTTGCCGCGGGGTGCGACGAGCAGCCACGCGCCGATGCCGATCTGGATCCAGACCGCCGATGCAGCCGCGGTGACCGGGTGGTAGTTCCAGATCGTCACACCGGAATTGACGAGGTGCTGGACCCAGGCGGGCGAAGCCGCCGCTGTTGGCTGGATGACCTGGCTCGTCATGCCCAAAGGCATCGCCGCCTGACCTTGCAAGACGCCGTCCAGCACCCAGATCAGCCCGAACGCGATCCGCAGGACGCGACGGGCGACCGGCTCGGCGGGCTGCCACACCGGCGCGGCCGCCGGGGCGGAGCCCTCGCCCGCGTTCATCGCTCGGCGCAGCTGGGTTGCACGAAGCACGTTCCACGCGAGCGCGAGGGCCGCCAAGATCACGAGGACGAAGAGCCCCTGGTGCAAGAGCGCCGACTGGAAGGCCGAGACGATGGTCGAGTTGTTCGTCTGGAGCCCCGTACCCATTCCTGGCATGACAACCTGATTCTCTGAGCGGTCGAGGTGGAGGACGCACCACCGGTCAACGTGGCGTCCATGTAGGTAGTGCCGCCAGGTCGACGAAAGGTTCCCGGATCAGGTGCCTTTGCCGACGGTCTCCTCGACGCGAGCGGCGAGACGCTCTCGCACCGCGGGCCACTCCTCGGCAGTGATCGAGAAGATCGCCGTATCGCGGACCGATCCGTCGTCGCGTCGTTGGTAGCGGCGGAGCGTCCCTTCGTACTGCGCGCCGAGGCGAGCGATGGCGCGCTGCGAACGGGTGTTTCGCACATCGGTCTTCAGCTGCACTCGGCCGACGCTCAGCACGTCGAAGGCGAAGCCCAGTAGCTGGAGCTTCGTGTCAGGGTTGACCGCGGAAGCCCACACGGCGGGCGTGTACATCGTCGAACCGATCTCCAGGCGGGCATCGGCCGGAGACGCGTCGAGGTAGGAGGAAGTGCCCACGACCGCGCCGATCCCCAGCCCAGCGTGCGGGCTCAGCAGCCTCGCGACCCAGGAGATCCTCCCCAGGGCGGCGCCTCGGTCGATCAGTGCCACGAGCGCCGCGACGTCGTGCGGCCGTCCGGCGACGTGACGCCAGACGGCGTCGTGGTCGACCGACTCGAATAGCTCCTCGGCATCGCCCGCTGTTTCGAACTGCGCGACCTCGACGACCCGACCGCGCAGCCGGAGCAGTGGGGACGGTGGCCACGTCATCGCAGGCCAAGGAGCGTCGACCGGACGAGAGTCGGTCGCGGGGACGAACACCTCGGACCCATCGAAATTCATCCAGCGAGGCTAGCCATGCGCTCTCCGGCCGGTCGCTTGCCTACCTTGGGCGTGCGTGTAATGATGTAATTATGAAATACGACTTCACCTACCAGCAGGGAGCCGGCCGGCGCGGCGGGTCGCGAGGTCGCGGCCGCGCGCAGCAATGGCCCGAGGAACGGACGTCGTCCGAGCAACGCCAGCAGATCGGGGCGTGGTTCACGGGCAGACTCCCCGAGGACTGGTTCGTCGAACCGCCGACGGTCCACGTCGACAACGACGAGATCCTCGTCGTCGGCACGCTCCGGACGGTCGAGCTCGGCGCGCAGGCCTCCTCCGACGAGCGGTCCACAGCCGAGTCCGCCCGCGTCGACGGATTCCGGGAGGACACTCGCGAGCAGCGCATGCACATCGCCGAAGAGGCCCAAGCCGCGTTCGGGCGCCAGGTCTCCTGGGGAGCGCGCAGCGGTGAGACGACGCACTTGTTCACGACCGCGGCGGTGCCCGTGATGACACGGCTGCGCATTGGTGAGCGTGGCGTCCTCGACACGCTCATCGACGCAGGCGTCGCCCGAAGCCGGAGCGAGGCTCTGGCGTGGTGCGTACGGCTCGTTGGCAAGAACGAGGACGCATGGATCTCCGAGCTACGCGATGCGTTCGAGAACGTCGAGGAGGTCCGCGCCCGTGGACCTCAGTCCGGCGAGCCGTCGGCCTGAGCGCTACGCGACGCGACGCGTGGCCGCGATGGGAGCCGGCCGCTCGCGGCCGCTCGCTGAGTGCCCGCGGAGCTCTGCAGGGCCCGGGGGACCAGTCCCGTCGAGCGACGAGGCGTGCTGCTTGGCGGCCCGGGTCCCTGGGACCCATCGCTCGCGCGCGCCCCGAGGTGGCGGCGCACCGTTGGTTGCCGACAATGCCACCGTGAACCAGACGGTCTTTCCGGGCACGGCGGTCGACGCGCGCACCCCCCACGCGTCCGAGAGCTGCTCCACGATGAGCAGCCCCCGGCCACTCGGATCGCTCGGGCCCGGCGAGCCGACCATCGGCACGCCGGTGCCGCCATCGGTCACCTCGACGCGGAGCTCTGTCGAGGTGCGGTCGATCATCACAGTGAAGCCGGTCCTTGCATGACGGACGCTATTGGTCGTGAGCTCGGACACCATGGTGACGACGAACTCCGCGAGGTCCTCCGGGACGTCCTCGAGTCGCTCGCGAGCAAAGCGGCGCGCTGCCGCGATCGCGCCGACCGTCCCGGGAAAGCTCTCGTCGTCGATCATGGCTCGAACCGCAGCACACTGGAAAGGCCCGTGGCTTCAATGACACGACGAATTGTGGGCGACGGTCCGCGCAGCTCCGCTCCTCCCCGGTGGGCCGACGCCCGCAGCAGCAGCGCGATGCCGGAGCTGTCCATGAATTGTAGGTCCGTGAGATCGAAGACGAGCGTTCCGGACGTACCTTCGACGAAGCGGCCGACCGTCGCACCGACCAGGCCCGCGTTCGAGATGTCGATCTCACCGCTGAGCTTGATCACCGTCCGTCCCGAGATGTCCGGCAGGACCTCGACCGAGCCCCTCGTGCCATCGCGTTCTAGCTCTAGCTCTTCCATCTCAGCCCCACGATCGCCACGTCATCCTCGGCACCTCCCGGCAACAGGCTGCCGACTACCGCCGACAGAAACTCCTCCAGCGAGCCCCCGCTCACATCGGTGGCATCGCGTAATCTCTGCAAGCCGACGTCGAGCGCCTCGCCGCGGCGCTCTATAAGGCCGTCGGTGAACACGAGGAGCGTGCTGTCCCGAGGGATCGCCAGCGCGTCGGCGGCGTAGGTCGGTCGCTCGACCACGCCGACCGGCATGCCCACCGTCGTGTCGAGGAAGGCACTGGCTCCGCGAAGTTCGACGAGAAGCGGGGCGGGATGCCCGGCGTTCGTGATGGCCACCTTGCCGGTAGACAGGTCGACGACCATGCAGAGGACGGTGGCGAAATGGCCGTCCCGTACGACGTCCAACAGCAGGGAGAGCTTGGCAAGGATCGCGTCGGGCGGGTCGCCCTGTTGCGCGTAAGCCCGCGTTGCGAAGCGAAGCGAGGCCATGATCGTCGCCGCGCGCAACCCACGCCCGGACACGTCGCCCACGACGACGAGCACGTGATCGTCGTCGAGCGCCAGCACGTCGTACCAGTCGCCGCCAACCTCGACGCTGTCCGAGCCCGAGATGTAGAGAGCACTGATGTCGAGGCCCTCGAACTGTGGCAGATCCTGCGGGAGAAGCGCGTGCTGCAGCGTCTCGGCGATCGTGCGCTGCTCGTCGTACAGCCGCTGGTTCTCGGTCGCGACGTCGTCGAGCTGATCGGCGATGTTCTCGGCGAGCTTCCGACGGCGCACCAAGCGCTCGGTCATCAGCCCTGCAGCTATTGACAGCAGCACGCCAACGGCCAGCACGATCCAAGGGACGTCGGCGAAGAAGGTGCCGACCAACGGGCCCCTCGGCGTCATGACCAGATCCAACGATGCATCCCCGAACGGGATGCGCACCGAAGCCGACTCCCCGCGGATCGGCAGCCGCGCGACGCTCGTGGCGACCAGATGGCTGCTCTGGCCCCGCGTGTTCACGTAGAGGGCGTAGTCGAGGTCGGAGAACGCGGAATCCTTCGCTATCTGGAGCCGGCCAGCTCTCGGCAGCGCCGCCTCGCCGTAGACCGCGTAGTGGCCCTCGGTGCCGGTGGCCGTGATCGCGTACCCCAAGCGCGGCTGGGACGTAGCGACGTAGGTGACGCGCAACGGCGACGTGCTCGGAGCCGACTGGAAGATCGTGCGAGCGCGACCAGGTGACGAGAGCAGGTGTGGCGCCAGGCCGGACACCGCGACGAGCCGATAGCTACCGGCTTGGATCTTCCACAAGGAGATCGAGTCGAAGCGCCGGCCTCTACCCACGGATGGGGCGACGGAGCTCGTGAACTGCCGGGCGTTGCCGTTCGTGGCGAGCGCCGTAGCCGCCGCGGAGGCAAGAGGGGTCTGGATCCCTGGCAGTGAGACCGACAGCAACGAGCCGGCGTCGCGCACTCGCAGCAGGAGCAGCTTTCCCTCGCTGTTGCCGTAGAGCGACCTCGTTGTCCACGACAGGACGCCGGAGAGCACGAGGCCTCCGAGCATCACGGCGATGCCGAGCGTGGACAGCCGCGACGGCCCGGGCCACGCCTGCCTCGCGGGCATGACGCGACCCGACGGCACAGCCCCGTCACCGCTGCTCGAGGTCAGCGCTTCCACAGGACGCCCGATGTCAGTGCCAGTTCCGATCCATCGAGGGAATATATCCCGCGAACGCGTGGGCGCCGGTGCTATCCCTTGATGGATCGGTACGATGAGCTGCGTCATCGTCTGTGCTAGGTCGGCCAGCGCAGCGCGGAGGTCTTATAGCACCAACGCGTGCGCCAGATCGACGCTCGAGACGCCGGTGTCGCCGATCGCTCCGCAGCGCCGACAACGATCTTCGATGTGCCGCCACGACTGCAGCAGGCGCCCCGCCGCCTCGTCGAGCACGACGGAGAACGCTTCCGAGTCGGGCTCCAGCACGAGGCGGTCGTACCCTCGCCACATGGTCGACACCGAGGCGCCGCCAGCGAGCTTGACCAGCCTTCTGAAACGATGACGGGCCCCATCGAACATCCACGTGCTGTGGCAAGAATCGAGCAGCAGTAGTGCGGACGAGTCGGCCGCCATGTCAGGACTTGCTGCGCAGCTGGTCAACGGGGCACCTCTCTTGTCTGGCATGGACGATCAGATCCGGGACATGCGCCGACTCGCGGTCCAGTACAGGGGGCTATTACCGATGTTGACGAGCGCGAAACGTTTCGCCAGCGCAACTGCTGGGTAGCGCGCGTTCGCAGGTCAGAGCATCCGAGCAAGGAGGTTTGCTATGGCGATGCACCAGCACGAGCCGGTATCGACCGGCGCGGCGCTGTCGTCGGTGGAAGAGTCGGTGCCGATGCGCGTGCTACCTGCCAGCTTGGCTGGCGCGGGGATACTCGTCGTATTGCTGTCGGCGTGGGCCGGGATCATTCCCTACGTTGGGCCAAGCTTCGGTTTCAGCGCGGACGGGGCGCCCTCGTGGCAATGGTCGTTGAGCCACGCTGTTCTCGGCCTTGTGCCCGGCGCAGTTGGCCTGCTCGCTGGCATGGTCCTTCTCAGCTGTGCACCACGAGCGGTGTTCGGATACGGGCGGGGGACGATCGCTCTGTCAGCGACTCTCGTGCTGCTCTGCGGAGCGTGGTTCGTGATCGGGCCGTTCACCTGGCCGGTGCTGCGATCTCATTCGTACTTCGTCGGAGCGTCGCCATTGCACGAGCTCGCTTACCAGGTCGGGTACGCCCTCGGCCCAGGCGTGCTCTTGGCGATCCTCGGCGGCTTCACGATGGGCTGGGTGGCGCGCCGTCAGCGTCCCGGCTTGGCAGCGGTGGCACCGAGTCGCAGGACGATCGACAGAAGTGGCGACACCGTGTCCCGGACCGACCAGGTCCTCTCCCCCGAAGCCTGAGCGGGCACCGCCAGCTTGAGGCTCGAGCTTCGCTCGAGGTCACAGGCGCACGTGCATCCGCACCCAGGCAGCTGAGATCGAGAAGCGCGCACCTGTACGAGGTCGCATAGCTGAATGGCTATGCGCCGGGAGGCTCGCTGTCCGGCGGTGGCCGGAGTCCGTCCACGAACGGAGCGGATACGCGGTCGGGGCCGATGGCTTCGCAGATCAGGCCTTCGCGTCCTGCCATAGTCGAAGCACTCCTCGGCCACTTGCGTGGTCCAACACGTTCGACACGATCTCGTTGAGCGAGGACCAGCTAGCCGGATCGGCCCGAGAGAGGTGCGTCGACCCGGCGTGGGCGGCGACGAAGGGCCTGAGCGGCGAGGACTCACCAACAGCCAGGAGCGACTGGGCCGCCTGCTCCGGCTCGTCTATCTCCCTCGTCCCCGACCGCGTGGCCGGAGACGAAGTCGTGCCAGATACCCGATGCACGCCGGGGTTCCTGGCCCTATCTGCGACGTCAAACCGTGTCGGCGTTGGTGCCGAGGGCCGTATCGACGCTGTCGAGCTCTTCCGTCGCCGTTGAGGAGGACCGCTTCTCCCGGACCGCTTCTCCCCCAGGGATGCCATGAGGCAGAAGACAACGGCTATGCGACGAACTCGTCGGTCCCGCGGTAGAACCACACTTCGTGCCACCGGCCGGCGGGTGTTTGAGCGCCGGCACTCTGCCCGGACCGGATCATCGCAGGATCTCCAGGCATAGGGCTCGCTGCTCCCGAAGGACGCGCCCCGCGAGGGTCAGGCCGATTGCGCCGATTGGCGAGACCGATCAGATGAGACGGGCTCGATCATGCCGAGGACGCCCCCGAGAGAGTCGGCAAGAGTCGTCGAGGCATCGCCGCCGCCACACTGTGTGCAGGGCTCGGCGATGTGACGCCGCGCCCTGAGCACCCGCCTGCGCGAATTGTCAAGGAACACGATGAAAGCATCAGACCCGCGGTCCAATAGAACATGATCGTAGGCACGCCACTCTGTGGCGAAAACGAAGCCCTCCTCGTCCGCGCCTTTGAGCAGTCGCCTGAAGCGATGTCGCACATCATCGAATATCCAAGCACTGTCGCACGTGTCGACGACGCGCACCGGCATGGAAGCCGAGTGCACCGACGCCCCCACCGTTTCCTCGACAAGGGACACCGTATTCCTCCCCTCGCTCACGATCCTTGCACCGCGGCGCCCGGACCGCTCATTGCACCCTCGCGACGTCATTTTCTCCCGTACCTTCTCACGACCAGAACTGGACTTTCTATTGGAAGTTTTCCCCCGCAACTCCCACTCGCCAAACGTGGGATTTCGGGTTGGCGACTCCGGGTATGTCCGTACACGGCCGAATGGAAAGGTGGAATCCTGTGATGATCCCTTGTCCGTCGTGTGGTGAGATGTTCGAAAAAGACGCGCATCTCGATCTCGAATCGTTGGAGACGGGTGCTCCGACGTCCGAGACCTACGCGAACCTCAGGGCCAGATGCCCGAATTGTGGGCACGAATTCGACCCGGCATGACCTAGTGCGCCGTCGCGGATTTGACTTGAGCGAGTTGAGCTCGTCCGCGGCGGACCTTCTCGATGATCTCCTGGGCCGGCTTGTGCCAGACGAAGGGCTTCGGGTCGTCGTTCCAGTGCTCGGCCCA
>JAODBO010000160.1 GCA_025464005.1 Acidimicrobiaceae bacterium
ACGATCGTCGCTCTCCAGCTGGACCAGTCGCCGCCGCTTCCCGGGCGGCTCGCAGTCGCGACCGCCCGGGTCACGCCGGGCGTGCGGAGGACGCCGAGGTCGCCCTTGCCGGGCTCGACCGGACGATCCGGCCGCGGCATCGGCGGCAGTGCCGAGCCTGCGACGAACGCCGTGCTCGGTATCGAAGGAAGCAAGTGCACCGACGGGCCACCGGGAACGTAGGTCACCCGCGCGCGCCGTGGGAGGCTCCTGCGGATCGCCCCCAGCGGGCTGGCCACATACGCGGGAACCACGCGAGCGCTGCCGTAGCCCACCGATGTCGGCGAGCGGCCGCCGCTCGTGCCGATGACGGCGATCGAGGTGACCGAGCGCGAGAGCGGGAGGATGCCCCGCCGGTCCTTCAACAACACCATGGATCGCTCGGCCGCGGTCACGGCGAAGTCGGCGTGGGCCGCGCTGTCCACCTTGGTCGCCATCGTCCCCCGCAGCGGATGTGCCACCAAGCCGAACGCGAACATCTCGCCGAGCGTGCGGCGCACCGCGTCGTCGAGGCGACCGATCGTGATCACGTGACGATCCACGAGTTGGCGCAGTGTCGACTCCGAGGCCGGCTTGATCAGGTCCATCCCGGCGCGAAATGCCGGCCCCGAGTAGAGGACGGCACCGAGGTCCGAGCGCACGAAGCCCTTGAAGCCCCAGCTCTGCAAGATCGAGTAGAGCTTCGGGTCCGAGCAGGTGTTGACACCGTTGAGCGATCCGTAGGCGCACATGATCGACGCGACGTGGCCCTGCTCCACGGCGGCGGCGAACGGCGCGAGGTAGAGCTCGTACAGGGCGCGCTGCGAGACGACCTGATTGAGCAGCACCCGAGCCGTCTCCTGGTTATAGGCGGTGTAGTGCTTGGCGTCGGCCATGACGTGCTCGGACTGGATGCCCTGGATGTCGGCGACGCCCATCTGGCCGACGAGATAAGGATCCTCGCCGTAGCCCTCGAACGCCCGTCCGCTCGTCGGCACGCGCAGCAGGTTGAGGTTCGGCCCCTGGACGGCGTCGATCCCCTTGCCCCGCGCCTCGCTGCCGAGCACGCGCCCGTAGTCGTAGGCGAGCGAGGTGTCGAAGCTCGCGGCGAGGGCGAGCGACGAGGGGAGCTGGGTGACACCCCTGGCGTCGTAGGCGATCCCGTTCGGACCGTCTTGCAGCGTGAGCGGTCGGATGCACAGGCGGGGCACGCCGGCGTTCGAGTTCTCGTAGCCGTCGCGGGGAACGAGCACGACGAACGCGAGCTTCTCCGACAGCGTCATCCGATCGACGACCTCGGACGCTAGCCGGGCCGGGTCGAAGTGGCGCTTCTCCGCGGCGGCGATCCACGGACATGGCGAGTGAGCCGCCGATCGGGCGTGGGCCGGAGCAGCTCGCGCTCGAGCGGTCAACGCCGCGCCCGCCGGGGACGGGAGGACCTCGAGCACGGCGAGGACGGCGGCCGAGACGAGGAACGCTCGCCCGTACACCGACGGCGCTCGCCGCTGTGCCACCGCGGACTGGCGCCAGCCGCGACGCGCGCAGACGGCTCGCCCTTCGCCCCGCTCGGTCGTCACGGCCTACCTCCGGTCGTGCCGATCAGGCCAGGATCACGGCGAACGGCAGCTTCGTGGCTGTGCTTAGCACAGTGGCCCACAGGACCGACCGCAACCTACCCGGGCTGCTCGGCGATGTGGTCGCGGCGGCCCGAGGTTGTTGGCGATGGGGCGGCCGACGATAATGGGGGGATGTCGCGCTCGACGGAGGGCCCGGCGAGCGATCCCCTGCCGACCGAAGTCGTCGGGACCGAGGCGGTGCCGTCCGAGCTGCTCGACGGCCGCTACCGCCTTGGTGCGACGCTCGGACGCGGGGGTATGGGTGTCGTCTATCGGGCGCTCGACACCCGCCTCGACCGGCCGGTCGCGGTGAAGATCCTGCGGGACGGGGAGGGCGCCGACGACGCCCGTTTCGCCGCCGAGGTCCGTACGCTCGCACGCTTCGCCCATCCGAACCTCGTGCGGCTGCTCGACGCCGGCGAGCTCGACGGACGGGCCTATCTCGTGATGGAGCTCATCGAAGGACCGACGCTCGCCCAGCGCCTCGCTTCCGGCGGGCTGTCGGACGTCGAGACCGCGAAGATCGGTGCCGGCGTCGCCGCGGCGCTCGCCTACGTGCACGGCGAGGGCATCGTCCATCGTGACGTCAAGCCGGCGAACGTCCTGCTCGACGCGAACACCGATGCCCATCTCGCGGATTTCGGCATCGCCCGGCTCGTCGACACGACGGGGATGACGGCGACCGGGTTCACACTCGGCACCCCGGCCTACCTGGCACCGGAGCAGGTCCAGGGCGGGGAGATCGGTCCGCCGGCGGACGTCTACGCGCTCGGCCTCGTGCTCCTCGAGTCCCTCAGCGGCCATCGCGCCTTCGAGGGCACCCCGTCGGAGATCACTGCGGCGCGCCTGCACCGGGACCCCGAGCTGCCGACAGACCTCGATCCGGGATGGCAGGAGATCCTGCGCGCCATGACCGCCCGCGCTCCCGCCGAGCGCATCGCTGCCGCGGACGCCGCGACCTACCTGGCCGAGCGGGCACGCGGTCCGGTGACGAGGCGCGCCGTCGCCGGAGAGGGCGTGGCGTTGGGCGACACGGCCGTCGTAGCTCGCGTCCCTGGCGCGGGCGAGACTCGCCAGCTCGATGCGACCGAGGCCCTTCTTCCGCCGACGCGCCTCCTCGACGCCACCGCCCTTGTTGAGCGAGGCGCGCGCGACCAGCTGGCGCGCCATCGAAAGGCGCTCCTCGTCGCGCTCGGCATCGTCGCGCTCGGGCTGCTCCTCGGCCTGGGTTTCGGCCTCGGTGGTGGGCCGTCACACAGGGCCTCGGCGACGGGAAAGAAGCCCGCGCCTGCGCGCTCGACCACCACGACGACGTCGAGCACGACGACCACCACGACGAGCACCACCACCACGACCACTCTGCCGCCGCCCACGACCGCGTCGGCGGCCGGCGCCCTCGTCTCGGCTCTCGATGCCGGCGTGAAGGACGGCAGCGTCGCACCCCAGGCCGGCCAGCAGCTACTCGGCCAGCTGCAGCCGCTCCTATTCTCCACGTCGGGCCAGCAGGCCCAGCAGCAAGCTCAGCAATTCGACCAGCTCGTGCAGAACTTCTACCAGGACGTCGCGAACGGCCAGATCACGAGCAGCGCCACGATCACTTCGCTCACGAGCGCTATCGGCAGCCTGGCCACGGCGCTCGGGACGAGCGTGCCGACCTCGACCGTGGCGACGGCGCCGAC
>JAODBO010000092.1 GCA_025464005.1 Acidimicrobiaceae bacterium
TGCGAGGCTTGGTCGCGCACGAGGAGGTCGTGCTCGGTGGTCCCGGCCAGTCGCTCACGATCCGCCAGGACTCCTACGACAGGACGTCGTTCATGCCCGGCGTCCTCGTCGCGCTTCGACGCGTCGCGGAGCTGCCGGGCCTCACGCTCGGCCTCGACGCCGTGCTCGGCCTATGAGGACGCTTCGAAGCTGCTGGTCGGAGATGCCCGGTTGTGGGCTCACTGACTGCCATGGAGGCTGCTGGTAGCGTCGTTACGTGCAGAGCACCTCGCCCGCCGCGCGGTTCGGCCGCATCGTGACCGCCATGGTGACGCCCTTCACGGTCTCGGGTGCGCTCGACCTGGAGGGCGCGCGGCGCCTCGCGCAGCGCCTCGTCGAGGACGGCAACGACGGCCTCGTCGTCTCCGGGTCGACCGGCGAAGCGCCGACCCTCAGCGACGACGAGCGCGTGGCGCTCTGGCAAGCCGTGGTCGGCGCCGTCGACGTGCCGGTCATCGCTGGCGCCACCTCGAACGACACGGCCCACTCGCTCGCGCTCGTGCGCCGCGCCGAGCAGTCGGGAGTGGCCGCGGTGCTCGCCGTTACCCCCTACTACAACCGCCCTTCCCAGTCCGGGCTCGAGGCGCACTTTCGCGCCATCGCGGGGGCGACACAGCTGCCCGTGATCCTCTACGACATCCCGATCCGCACCGGACGGCGGATCGCCCGCGAGACGATGCTGAGCCTGGCCCGCGACGTCGAGAACATCGTCGCGGTGAAGGATGCCACCGGGGATCCCGCCGCGACGGCGCAGCTGCTCGCGGGGGCGCCTCCGGGATTCGAGTGCTACTCGGGGGACGACGCCCTCACCCTTCCGCTGCTCTCCGTCGGCGCTGTCGGGCTGATCGGCGTGGCGACCCATTGGTGTGCCCGCGAGTGCGGGAAGATGATCGACCAGTTCTTCGAAGGCGACGTTGCCGGCGCGCTTTCGACCAACCGTGGGCTGCTCGAGAGCTTCGACTTCGAGACGAGCGACGAGGCGCCCAACCCGCTTCCGGTGAAGGCGATGCTGCGCGTCCTCGGCCTCCCGGCGGGCGAGTGCAGGCTGCCGCTCGGCGTGGCGCCGGGCGGTCTCGAGGATCGCGCGAAGTCCGTGATGGAGCATCTCGAGGCGTGGCGAGGCTCGCGCGCCGAGGGCTTCGACGCCGAGACCTGATTTCCGCACGCCCGTCCGGCTGCGGGCGAGCGCGCGTGCGCGGCGGAGAGTCACGTGCCGCGGCGCGCCCTGCTAGTTCGATGACCGTTACTACCTTCGACAGTTGAGAGTGCATGACATGGCTGACAACGTTCGTATCGTCTTCCTGGGCGGCCTCGGAGAGATCGGCCGCAACTGCGCGGTCATAGAGCACTCGGGTCGGCTCATCGTGCTCGACTGCGGAGTGATGTTCCCCAATCCCGAGATGCCCGGGGTCGATCTCGTCCTCCCGGACTTCTCCTACCTGCGCGAGAACGCGTCGCGCGTCGACGGGATCGTCCTCACCCACGGTCACGAGGACCACACGGGCGGTCTCGGCTTCTTGCTGCGCGAGGTCGACGCGCCCGTCTTCGGCTCCGCGCTCACGCTCGGCCTGGCACGCTCGCGCGTGGACGACGCGGGACTCGGGAGCCGGGCGAAGCTCGTGACGGTCACCGACGGCGAGCGCAGGAAGATCGGCCCCTTCGACGTCGAGTTCATCCCGGTGACGCACTCGGTCCCCCACGGCTTCGCCACGGCGTTCCACACTCCCCAGGGCGTCATCTTGCACTCGGGCGACTTCAAGCTCGACATGACCCCGGTCGACGACCGGCGGACCGACCTCGCCCGCATCGGCGCGCTCGCCGACGGCGAGGGCATCCGGCTGTTGCTCGCCGACTCCACCAACGCCGAGGAACCGGGACACACCCGGTCCGAGCGAAGCGTGGGCGAGACGCTCCGCCAGATCTTCGGCGAGAAGCGCGGGCGCCGGATCGTCGTCGCGTGCTTCGCCAGCCACGTGCATCGGATCCAGCAGCTCGCTGATGCCGCGATCGCCAACGACCGCAGGATCGCGCTTCTCGGCCGCTCGATGCTCCGCAACATCGGCCTCGCTCGAGAGCTCGGGCTCCTCACCATCCCCGAGGCCGCGCTCATCGACGTCGAGAAGATCGACGACTACGCCCCCGGCGACGTCTGCGTGATCTCGACCGGCTCGCAGGGCGAGCCGATGTCGGCGCTGACGCTGCTCGCATCCGGCGAGAACCGCCACTTCTCCATCCGCGAGGGCGACGTGGTCGTGCTCAGCTCGCATGCCATCCCCGGCAACGAGTGGGCCGTCGGAAAGGTCATGGACGGCCTGGCGCGACGCGGCGCCGAGGTCATCCACTCCGGCATCGCGCACGTGCATGAGAGCGGCCACGCGAAGCAGGGCGAGCTGGCGACGCTGCATGCCGTCGCCCGTCCGAAGTGCTTCATACCCGTGCACGGCGAGTACCGCCACCTGCTCCGCCACGCCAGGCTCGCCATCGAGATGGGCATCGACGAGCACGAGGTCCTGCTGTGCGAGGACGGCGATGCCGTGCTGCTCTCGGACGAGGGCATCGACTTCGACGGCGAGGTCCCGGCGGGCTACCTCTACGTCGACGGCGTCGTCGGCGACATCGGCTCCGGGGTGCTGCGCGACCGGCGGGCGCTCGCCGAGGAGGGCGTCGTCGTCGTCGTGTTAGCGATCGACAGCCACTCCGGCGACGTCATCACCGGCCCGGAGATCATCACGCGGGGCTGGGTGCACGCCCCGGAGGCCGAGGAGCTCATCGAGGACGCGCGTTCTGCGGTCCTCAAGGCCGTCGGCGAGGCCGTCGGCGCGGGCTCCTTCGACTCCGACACGATCCGCCGTGCCACGCGCCGGGCGGTGGGAAAGATCGTCAGCGACCGCACGAAGCGCCGGCCGATGATCGTCCCGGTCGT
>JAODBO010000115.1 GCA_025464005.1 Acidimicrobiaceae bacterium
CAACTGGCTTGCCATGCGAGGCTGGAGGAGTGCGGATCCTGGTCGCTGGAGCAACCGGTGTCATTGGCTCCCGCGTAGTCCAGAAGCTCGTTGCGGAGGGTCACGACGTCGTTGGCACCACGCGTCGACCCGACCGTGTAGGTGAGCTGGTGGCGGGCGGCGCGTCAGGCATCGTCATGGATGCGCTCGATCGGGACGGTGTCGAGCGAGCCATCCGAGAGAGCGCACCGGATGCAGTAGTCCATGAACTGACTGACCTCAGCGGCTTCGACTATGCGCGCAACGCGCGACTACGGGTCGAGGGCACGCGCAACCTGGTCGAGATGTGCCTCGGATACCACGTCACACGGATGGTGGCCCAGAGCATCTCGTGGGCCTACGAGCCTGGCGAGGGGCCTGCCACGGAGGACGAACCGCTCGCCACCGATGCCGACACCGGAGCGCCTCTCTTCGCGTCGATCGTCGAGCTCGAGCGCGAGGTACTCAGTCTTCCGGAAGGGATCGTCCTGCGCTACGGGCTGTTCTATGGTCCTGACACCTGGTACGCCGCCGACGGTCCTTCGGCTGCCAGCGCCCGCGACGGAGAGGTCCTGGCGACTACTGCATGGACGAGCTTCGTCCACGTCGATGACGCTGCCACTGCCACCGTCGCCGGGCTCAGGTGGCCCGCGGGCGTGATCAATATCGTCGACGACCGCCCGACGCACGTCGACGAATGGGGCCCGCTGTACGTCGCGGCCGCAGGCGGGCGGGTCAAGACAATCGGCGCACGGGCAGAAGGACGAGTCGCGGACAACGGGCGCGCGCGTGCGCTCGGCTGGGCGCCCGAGCACAGCGACTGGCGAACGTCGCTTCTCGACTTCTCGTGACAAAGGAGCCCCGTCGGTAGTGATCCCCTGTAGCACGGTCACTCGGCGTGGTGGACGAGCCGGCCGACTGTCGCGGCGGCGGCGAACGCGTCGCCAAAGTGCTCCACCCCGGCCGAGAAGGTCTTGTTTGACCAGATCACGAGGCTCTCGCGCTCATAACGCGACATGCGGGTTAACGGACGCCTACGAGTCCCTGGATACACAAGTCGACATCGTGCCTCGGAACTGCCAGAACGTGTCGGTCCAATCCTCGAACGCACTCAAGGATTACGAAGGATCTGTAAACCTGCTCTGTGCGCGTCACATTGCGGCGAGTAACAGACCAATCACCAGATGAGAGAACCACCGGTTTCCAGCGATGCGATGATCCTTTCCATATGAGCTGACCCGCCCGGACTTGGAGATGGCCCGGCTTCCAATGCGCCCTGTGCTCTCCGGCTGCCGGCTCGACGTAGCACCTAACAAGTCGCGTCGCTCCAGCCCGAATGGCCTCTATGTCGGCTTTTTGCTGTTCAGCCAGCGACGTGCGGAAGGGGGCGCGCAATACATCGAACATCGTGCGGGTTCCGGCCGCTCGTCGAGATCGTTCCGAATTCACATGCCATCCCTACTTGAAGACGCTCGATAAATAACCAGGGAGCTCGCGCAGCGCTTGGAGATATCCAAGTTGGAAGGAGTGCGCACCTTGAGCCCACGTCTCGAATACGAACTCTTCTGGTGCACCAGCAAATATTGAATCTGCTGCGTCGCGGAGATGCTTGGCCACGCTATCCTCGAGACGTCCCAGCGGTACACGCGGGTGAGCATAGAGCGTCTCCGCATCGTCGACGCTGCTCGTCATGCAGCAGCCGGGTCGAACGTCGTCATGGCCACTGAGCTCTGCCCGGTACTTCCCGGAGGAGTGGGCACGCGCGCTGTCCGCTCAATTCCCGGCGAGACGCAGCGCAGCGAGCCATGATTGTTGCATGCGACGATGCGCGCACCCCGAGGTACACCGTCCGCGTGCCTCGGAGACAGGCTCGTCGCACAGGCGACGTGTGTCGCGACGCTGTCGAAGCCGGCCATCGAAACGTCATCTAGTTGGCCTCTACTACGACCCCGGCGCGGGCAGTTCTTGAGCGTAGGTCCGCTCGTTGATCAGTCGCAAGGCACCAAGGATCAGGTGGGGTTCGCGAACCACCCGATAGTCGTCTTTACTGGGTTCACCCGTATCTGCCGACGCACAACCTCCTCGATTAGAGGCAGGAGGCGATGACGCGTCAAGGTCACGAATCGACACCCTCGCTGTCCCTTGGCGTGGAGCACAACGCTGCGGCGTCCGAGATCCATCGAATCAAGGTCGCTCCAAGTTGCTGTCCACCACTCGGAGGACGGACCGTGGCGAACGAACCTCCCGAGTAGCGCCTTCAACAGACGAGATCGGAGATCGATGCTGATGCCAGATTCGGTGACGGTGAGAACGGCCAGCGGCCACATCGCCGAGAGAGTCCCGATCTTGCCCGGAAAGGAAGCGCCTCCGAATATTCGAGGTGTCACGGAGACCACACCCAAGTGTAGGTCGCTCCGTCGTGTCTGAGACCTCGTCTCCTTCCTGCGGCACCAATACACTAGCTTCGATCGTTCACGAGAATGACCCAGCCGGTCGCCCGGTGATTCACCGATCACGGATCGGGCGATTCCGGGGGATGTCCCGGCTCCTGGAGTCTCGGATCGACCGCGCTGACCCCCCAAGG
>JAODBO010000148.1 GCA_025464005.1 Acidimicrobiaceae bacterium
GCCCGCAAGGAATGCGCCAGTACGCGCCGTTTCCGTTCGATCTGGCCGCGCTTGTCGCGAGTGTCGAGTACCGGCCCGGCTGGACCATCAAGCTCGTCGATGTCGAGCGCGACCCGGCCGACACGCACGGTCACTCCGCGGGCGGCCTGACGCTCAGGATCACAACGTGCGGCTACAACAGCTACCACCCGGACCACGGCGAAACGTACCGCGTGCACCACTACTCGATCGTCCCGGCCGCGACGTACAACCGAGCGAGATGGCTTCGGTGGCTGTTCGAGCAGTTCTTGCTGGTGGAGCGCCACGAGGCGATGGAGTTCTTCAAGCTCGCCGTAGGCAACCACTTCGAGGAAGACACTTCCGTCTCAGTCCAGTACGAGCGTCCCTTCGCCCCGACCCACGGCCCAGGCATGGACCCGTACATCGTCCACGAGGCCGCCTCTGCGATCCAGACCGCTACGTCGTTCCGAGGCGAGATCAATCCGACCGAGGAGGACGCAGGTGAGTAAGCCCAGCTACTACCACGCGTTCTACGCCCAGCTCGACGGCGTGGGCTGCACGTTGTCTGCTGAGGACTCTCCGTTCCCGACACCGGCCGAGCCGAGCTTCGCGACGACGTTCCCGTTCGATCACGAGGGACGCGAGGTGGCCTTCGAGCACATCGGGACGTGGGACCACCGGCCGTCTGAGGACGAGCTCGACGTCGCCAAGATCGCGCACGGTTTCGAGGTCGAGGACTTTGATGCCAGCTCCACGCTCGACGCGCTCGGGACTCCCAATGCCTAGCCCCACCTTCTGCGACCACCCGGTCGGCGTGCACGTCCTCACGGTCTACTTCGATGACGGCGAGACGGAATACCTCGGCCTGAAATGCAACCTCACCGGATCCAACCGCCCCTGCGCCGTCATCTCGTGTCCGGTCGATCACGAGGACGTGAGCCGTGCGTGCATCGAAGACCACGCGGCCATCGCGAAGGACGAGTGCTGGGCCGAGCAGTGGTTCGAGGCAGGCGGTCGCGAGTCGATGAACACCGAGGCGCTTGCCTGCATTCGCATCCCTGTCAACATCAGTTTCGATGATGGCGTGGTGGTCGAAAATGCCTGACGACCCGAGCACCGAAGGGAGCCCGTGGCGTCGCAGCGACAAGTTCGACCCTGCCTCGCGTGTCATCGCGGATCGGCACTACAACCGCCAGAAGGTCGGCTCGCCGCAGTTCGTGCGGCCGGCGAGGTCCCTGGTGCTGCGCAGTTCGGACGGCGGTGCGCTTTGGGTTTCGATCGCCCCGAAGTTCCAGGCGCACGCGTGGGCAGGAGCATGGGAGAACGAGACGTTCCGCCGAGAGTTCGGGGGGCTGCTGGCGAGCGACATGATCCGCTTGGCCGTGGCGCACACCCTGGCCGAGTTCGGGGAGCCACCGGAGCTCGGGATGATCACGATGGTCGATCCGAAGGCCGTGCGTCATAAGCGCGACCCCGGCCGCTGCTATCTCAAGGCCGGTTTCCGCAAGGTCGGGATGACAAAGGTCCGCAAGCGACTCGTGTTTCAGCTCGTCCCGGCCAACATGCCCGAGCCTTCGCGCGTGCCGACTGATCAGGGTTCGTTCGGCTTCGAGGCCGCGTCGTGAGCACCGACCTGTCCACCTATGTAGCCCAACGACGCGCGCTGCTCGCAGAGGCAACGCCGCGGCCGTGGACTGCGCCGACATACGAGACGGAGGAAGACGACGTTTGGACGATCGCCCTCTGTGGCCCGTTCGAGCACCACGTGATCCACGAGGTCGACCCGTTCACCCCTGATGGAGTGACGCATGAGGAATACGACCGAGAGTGCGAGGGCTGCCCTTCGTGTGGCGTTGACGAGGCAGGCACGAGCCCCGACGCCCGCGCCATCGTCGCCCTAGTGAACGACGCCGACCGGGCGCTCGACGTGATCGGGGAGGTGGGTGAGATGTTCGCCAACTACCAGCAGGTTGCGATGCACCGCGAGCGCCGCGTCGTCACCGCCAGTTACAAAGCCGACACCTGCGAGTGGTGCGGACAGCCGTGGCCCTGTTCCACGGCTCGGATTCGCGCAGCCCTCGACCGTCTCGTCCGAGAGGAGACGTAGATGGCCGAATACGAATACCAGTGCGCTCGGTGCGGGTCGACCCTCGTCTTCGAGCCCTGCCAAGTCTGCCCCGCTTGCGGTTGGTTCGATAAGCCCGACCCGACGTGCTCCCTCTGCAACGGACACGGCACGGTGCCGACATGCATCTCATCGCCGGAATGGTGCGAGGGCCACCCGCTCCCCGGTCGCGAGATCACAAAGCGCCACACGCCCGAGGCATTCGAGGTGCCCCGAGAGGAGAACAACCATGCATGACCCGATCCGCGCCAGCGGAGGACTGATTCCCGTCTCGCTGATGGTCAACGCCGACGTGTGGCGTCGAGTCACCCGTAAGGCCGCAGAGCTCGAGTGCTCACCCGGAATCGTGATCGCAGCAGGGCTCGAAGCGCTGGAGGAGAACAACCATGCCGAGCACTGAGCCAGTGGACCTGGACCTGGTGAGTGAAGCGATCGAGATCCTGCGCGAGCTGACCGACGAATGGGATCACGCGACGACGACGCGGCACGACCCGACGCGCAGGCCCATTCCCGAGCGGATCATCATCGACGCCTTCCCGGCCCTCATCACCTCAGCGCGCCGGGGAGCCGCAGCCGAGCGCGTGATCGACGCGGCGCGAGCCGTGGCGCACCAGTCCGATGAGTCGCCGCAGTTCACCCGCCTACTCGAAGCGCTGGAAGCTCTCGACGCCTCCTCTAGCGCTACTACGGGCGGAGGGGCGCACACGGTTCACGAGCTTTCGCAGTGCGTGCTCGCTGGATGTACGCCCGGAGCGCACCACTGCGCAGCGGAGGTTCCGAGTGGCGAGTGAGCCGGCGGCAACCCTGACTGCCGACCAGATCGAGTCTGCAATCGCCGCCGCGCTCAAGGCTGGCGACATCGAGGCGATCACGCCCCTGATGGTGCGCCTCGCGCTGACGGATGCCCGCCGAGCCGAGCTGGTGCTCGACACGCTCAAGCTCGGCGTCGCGCTCGCGGCCGCGGAGGTAGAGGACCATGGCTGACCGCGCCGAGAAGATCAAAGCGCGACTCGCGGTCGATCGCTTGCGTCTCGACGAGGACTGCCAGCAGGACGCCGCCGACCTCCGCTACCTGCTCGACCGGCTACGAGCAGCCGAGGCCGTCGCGACCGAGACCGAACGGATCGTCCTCGGCGGTGAAGGCGACACGGACGTGTGGGACGCGCTCGACACCTGGCGCGCCTTCGCTCGCCCGACCGAAGCAACAACCGCTAGCGAAGGAGACGAGTGATGGCCGAGCACGGCGTGGACTGCACAGGTGGTTCGCCTTACGACCCCGCACCGATGCCTGCCAAGCCGCTGAGCGACGAGGAGCGCGATCGACTTCGCGCATACGACGCTGTCGCTCTCCGCGCCCCTTCACCCTCCCCAGCCGTAGGTGATCCGTACGCGGGGTGTTCGGCCTATAGCGAGCACGGCGCGTGCGCGTGTTCGGCTGGTGAGTTCGGAATCCGTTGCCGAATGGGCGAGTCCTCCGCGCCCGAGCCCTCCCCAGCCGCCACGGGCGAGCGAGTCGAGCCGATTTCTGAGGAAGAGGTTGACGGTCTGGCCCGACGCTTTCACTCGGTCTACGAATCGTGGGCGCCGTCGTTCGGCTGGGACACGCAAGAGGCATCACAGGTGGCGTGGGACGACCTGCCATCGAACCAGCGGCACCTCATGCTCACCGTCGTTCGCGAGGTCGTCGCGCCGATCGCTCGGGAGCGGGACACCCTGCGAGCAAAAGCCGCGCCCGAGCCGTCCTCAGCCGTCGCAGAGGAATCCCTGATCGCGAGCTATGTCGCGATGGCCGAAGACTCAACGGCCCGCGCCGAGGCAGCCGAGGAGCGCGTACGGGTGCTCCTCCTCAACCGAGGCGAGTCTCCCGACTACACGAGTCGCCACCGGCATCCCTGCGGCTGCTTGACCATCTTCGATCTCGTGCGGTGGCAGTCGGTGACGCTCTCGCAGTGCGCCGAGCACGAGGCGATCGTCGCATCGCTCGCCCGCGCCGCCCTCGACAGCACAGAGGAGGGGGAGTCACCGGATGAGTGCGGGATCAACATATGGGAGACGCAGCAACGCCGGCACTTCTGCTCACTACCGAAGGGACACGACGGTCCCCATGCCTGATCCTTCGATCTCTACAGCCCTGGAGGACCGATGACGCTGCCTGTCCCGCACCCAACGATCAACGCGGCGAACAGACTCGCCTTCGATCTCTCCATCTCGCCGAGCGACATCGAGCGCGAGAGGGCTGAGGTGATCCGCGCAGCAGTGATGCACTACTGGGAAGTGGTCGACCGTCTCACCTCGCTCGACGGGTACTGGCTGCTCGCCCGAGCGCAGCGCTACATCGCGGAGAACTGTCCATCTGAGGACTTGCAGCACGACCTGTCGGAGTGGTTGGCAGTCTTTCCGCAAGAGGAGCAGCCGTGACCCCTGACCCATCTATCACAACAGCCCTAGAGGCACTAGAAGGTGCCGAACAAGCGATGAGCCCGGGACCGTGGTTCGTACACGATCCCGAGGGTGATGCGTCGATCTGGACGATGCCCGACGCGTCGCCCGACATGGTGGACGATGAGCAACTGACCGCGTGGATGGACAGCGGCACGCATGTCGCTAACACGCAGCTCCAGAGCGACCCGCTCGCGGATGCCCGAGGTATCGCCGCTCTCAGAACCGCGGCTCCGGCGCTCCTGGCAGTAGTACGAGCCGCAGCGGCGTGGTCTGAATCGCGAGGCAGCCACGAGATCGCTATCTCCGAACACGTCCGGCGAGGCTACGCGCTCACCGAGGCCCTTGCTGCGCTGGC
>JAODBO010000176.1 GCA_025464005.1 Acidimicrobiaceae bacterium
CGGGTGGTTGCCAGAGAACGCGAGTGAGGAGTTGGCGCCGTTGCCGGTGAAGCTGACGCCGGCAACGGAGCCGTCATTGGTGAAGGCGACACTGTCGGTCGAGGTGACCCCCGAAGCGTCGAAGACCGTGAAGCCGGAGATGGTCGCCCAGGCCGTTCCCGGCGACGTCGTTCCGACGCCGACCGCCGCGGGAGAGACGAACGTTGTGTTGATCGCGCCCGGGTCCGGCACCGTGACCGTATTGGTGGAGCCGCCGCCGGAGATCGTCCCGCCGATGCCCGAGTACGTGAGCGCATTCGAGTTGAAGGTCGCCGTGCCGCCGCCCGCGCTCGCCGGCGAGAGGTCGAGCACGTGGCTGCCCGAGAAGGTGAGCGCAGAGTTGACGCCGTTGCCCGTGAAGCTGATGCCCGCGATAGAGCCGTCGGTCGTGAAGGCGACGCTGTCGGCCGAGGTGACTCCCGAAGCGTCGAAGACCGTGAAGCCGGAAACGTTCGCGTTTACCGTGCCCGGCGAGGACGCTCCGACACCGATCGTCTCGCCGCTCGAGGTGGCCAAGACGAACGTTGTGTCAGTCGCACCCGGGTCCGGCACCGTGACCGTATTGGTAGAACCTCCGCCGGTGATCGTCCCGCCGATGCCCGCGTAGGTGAGGCTGTTCGAGTTGAACGTCGCCGTCCCGCCTCCGGCACTCGCCGGCGAAAGGTTGAGCGCGTGGCTGCCGGAGAACGCGAGCGCCGAGTTGGTGCCGTTGCCCGTGAAGCTGAGGCCCGCGATGGAGCCGTCGGTCGTGAAGACGACGCCCTTCGTGGAGGTGACGGCCGAGGCGTCGAAGGCCGTGAAGCTGCTGAGGTTTGCGTAGATCGTGCCCGGCGAGGACGCGCCGACACCGATCGTCTCGCCGCTCGAGCTGGCCAAGACGAACGTCTTGCCAGAGGTGGGTATGGGCACGGTGGCAGTGTTGGTTGACCCTCCGCCGGTGATTAACCCGCCAATGCCCGCGTAGGTGAGGCTGTTCGAGTTGAACGTCGCCGTGCCGGCTCCGGCACTCGTCGGCGAAAGGTTGAGCGCGTGACTGCCGGAGAAGGTGAGCGCCGAGTCGGCTCCGTTGCCGGTGTAGCTGAGACCGGCAACGGAGCCGTCAGTCGTGAATGCGACGCTCTTGGTGTTAGTGACCCCCGAGGCGTCGAAGACCGTGAAGCTGCTGAGGTTCGCGTAGATCGTGCCCGGCGAGGTCGCGCCCACGCCGATCGAGGTGGCCGAGACGAAGGTCGTATTGGTCGAGGTGGGTATGGGCACCGTAACCGTGTTGGTGGACGCTCCGCCGGTGATCGTCCCGCCGATACCGGAGTAGGTGAGCGTGTGCGAGTTGAACGTCGCCGTCCCGCCTCCTGCGCTTGTCGGCAAGAGGTCGAGCGCATGGCTACCGGAGAACGCGAGCAGAGAGTTGGCGCCGTTGCCGGTGAAGCTGACGCCGGCAACGGAGCCGTCATTGGTGAAGGCGACACTGTCGGTCGATGCGACCCCAGAGGCGTCAAAGACGGTGAAGCCGCTGACCGTTGTGTACGTCGTGCCGGGCGAGGACGCGCCGACGCCGATCGTGGTGGGCGAGACGAAGGTCGTGTTGGTCGAGGTGGGCGCGGGAACCGCGACCGTGTTGGCCCCCGACCCGCCGGCGATCGTCCCATCGATTCCCGCGTAGGTGAGCGTGTTCGAGTTGAACGTCGCGCTGCCGCCGCCCGCGCTCGTCGGCGAGAGGACGAGCGGGTGGTTGGCCGAGAAGCTGAGTGAGGAGCCGGAGCTGTTCCCTGTGAAGCTGAGGCTGGCGAGCGAGCCGTCGGTGCTGAAGGTCGTCGCTACCGACGACGTGATGGTGGCGTAGGGCGCCGCAGAGCAGCCGGGGTAGTTGGCGTTGGTGACGGAGAATCCATCGATCTTCTCGTTCCCACCCACCACCGACACCGTCGTTGGGCTCGCGGTGTCCGCCGTGATCGACAGCGTGGCCCCGCAGGTGACCGTCGCCGTCGGGCTGGCCGCGAATGCCGGAGCTTCGGTGAGCACCAACAGACCAAACCCCACGGGCACCGACAATCCGAGCACGGCACAGGCCTTGAGCGCGAGCCTGCGCGACCGCCCCGGGTGCTCGGGCTGATCGCCCTCGTTGCCCATTCCGAGCGTCTCGGTCGTATGGTCCGTCCCCAGTTCGACCCGGACCGCGCCCTGTAGGTGTCGAGAGCGCCTCATGTCACCGCCACCCCAGAAGCGAGCAGTGGAACGGTGTTCGCCACCGCGTGGTGAGCAACAGCATCACCGAAGGGGTAGATCGTGCCAGTCGAGGTGACGATCCAATAGCCCTTGGAATCGGCGGTCGGCGTGATCGCGCGCGCCACCCCGGAGAGCAGCTTCGCGGAGACCGAACCGTACAGCTGGGCGTCACCGAAGCCATAGACGTGACCAGTCGTCGTGGCGAGCCAGTAGCCCTTGGAATCCGCGGTCACCCCCATCGCGACAACCGATCCGGACAAGCCTCCCTTCGCGATCGAACCGAAGAGGTGGGCGTCACCGAAGGCATAGACGTGACCAGTCGTCGTGGCGAGCCAGTAGCCCTTGGCGTCGGCCGTCGAATGGAACGCTCGGACCGACCCCGACAGGACCTTCGCCGTGATCGAACCGTAGGCGTGGGCACCCCCGAAGGCGTATACGTCGCCCTTGGTCGAAGCGATCCAGTAGCCGGCGCCGCTCGTCGTAGGCGTGAAGGCCGCTACAGCGCCGACGAGCTTCTTCTTCGGCACGGATCCGTGGGCACGCGCATTGCCGAACGCGTAGACCTGGCCGGTCGACGAGGCGATCCAGTAGCCGCCCCCGTTCGTCGTCGAGCTGAAGGCCGCCACGCTCCCGGAGATCTTGCCCGGAGGCACCGATCCATGGCTGCCGGCGCCGCCGAAGCCAAAGACGGACCCGCTCTCGGTCACGAGCCAGTAGCCCTTCTGCCCCGGCGAGATCGCGAAGCTCGAGACCGTGCCGGGCACAGCGCTCGGGGGCGCTGAGCCGTAGGGATGGGCGTCGCCGAAGGCGTAGACGTGACCGGTCGTCGACACGAGCCAGTAGCCCTTCGCGTCCGGCGTCGCGGTGAGGCTCGCCAGCTGGCCGGACAGCACCCGCTTCGCCACCGATCCGTAGAGGTGGGCCGCGCCGAATGGGTAGACCCGGCCCGCCGTCGACACGAGCCAGTAGCCAGTGCCGCTAGAGGTCGTCGTCATCGATGCGATCGTGCCGACGAGTGCCTTCGCCGCCACAGATCCGTGGCTGTGCGCATTGCCGAAGGGGTACACGGCTCCGTTCGACGACGCGAGGAGATAACCGCCGCTGTCGGAAGTGGTTGCAAAACCCGCCACGATGCCGGACAGCTTCTTCGCCGGCACGGAGCCGTGGACACGAGCATCCCCGAAACCGTAGACGGAGCCCTTTGCAGAGGCGAGGAAATATCCCTTGCCGTCGTGGGTGGCCCGAATAGCGACGACTGGTCCCGCGCGGCGACCTGCCGCCACCGATCCGTAGGCCTGCGCGTCACCGAAGGCGTAGACGTGTCCCGTCGTCGAGGCCAGCCAGTAGCCGAGCCCGTCCGGGGTGGCCGCGATGCCGACCACTGAACCGGAGAGGCTGTGCGCCGGGATCGATCCGAGCTGGGGCGCGTTGCCGAACGCGTCGACCACTCCGTTGGCCGAGACTACCCAGTAGCCCTTGCCGGGCGACGGTGCCACGGTCGAAGGTTGTGTCGTCGTCGTCACCGAACCCGACGAGCCCGAGCTGGAACCGGACGAGCCGGAACCCGATCCTGAGCCCGATCCGCTCGATCTCGGCGGGCTCGTCGTCGTGGTGGCAGGTACGGCTGGCGGGTAGGAGATCGTCTCGGTAGCCGTCGCGTTCCCGAGCGATGCCCCCGTCGGGGTGCTCAGTTGCACGCTGAAGGTGAGGTTTCCTGCCGCGCCGGCAGGGTCGAGTATGGGAACGGTCACGACTGCGGTGGTGCCGCCCGAGCAGCTCACACCGGAGGGCTCGGGGTTAGTCCCGCACGGGAAGGTGATCGTCCCGCTGACACTGGTGTACTCGATCCCGGCGGTCGCGGACCCGTTGGCCGTGGAAAAGCCAAGGGATGCCGAGGTGCCGGGAGCGGCGCCGAGGGAGACGGCGAACGTCGCCGATAACGTGCCCGGCTCCGTGATCGTCGGTGCGGTCGCCGTTACGGAGATCTCGGCCTGGGTCAGCGCGGCGACGGAGATCGAGTTCTGCGGGGGCACACCACCGGCGACGAGGATGTCGCCGACGGAGGAGGTAGCGAGACCCGCCCCGCAGAACGAGGGCGAGGAAATGCTGCAAGAGATCGCCGTGCTCGTGTTGCCCGAGCTGGAACCGAATCCTGTCTCGAGCGCACCGGACGTCGAGTAGAGGGCGACGCCGATATCGGTTGTGTCGGTGTCGAGCCCCGATATCGCTATGGCAGACGGCGTCGACGAGCCTGGCGTGGCCACGAATACGACGGCGTTAGCCCCCTTGATGCTCGTAGTCGTCGGGCTGAAGGCGGGAGCGGAGACGGCGCCGGAGGTGACGGTGAAGCCTCCGAGGTATGCAGCGCCAGTCGCTCCCGCAGAAGAGGATGCCGTTCCCGATACGACGAGGCTCTGGCCGGACACCGCGACGCTCGTCAGCGCCAGATCGGCATTGCCCGAGGAGGCGACCGCGTCGGGAGTGACACTGGTCGCATTCACCCCGAGCGGCAGGATGAACCCTTCCGTCACGTTCGGCGGGCTCGGGTTCGTGTACTGCGTGCCGGCGACGTAGGCGTTCCCCGCCGAGTCAATGGCCACACCGCCGACCGCATCGTTTTGCGACAGGGTCGAGAGGTGATCGACGAAGGCGCCGCTGGCTCCGAAGGTCGTGTCGAGCGCTCCGGAGGGTGTCAGGCGGACGACGGTGACTTCGAGACCGTTGCCGCTGATCGCTGAGACACCCGCGGCGAGGATGTCTCCGCTCACCGCGGAGGGCGCCGTCGACGGGTACACGGCCACCGAAGTGAAGCTGGAAGCCGCATCCGGAACACCGCTCGTGCCGGGAACACCGGTGAGCCTGTACACGCCGCTTGTGGCGAAGCTCGGGTCGAGGGACCCGGTCGGTGAGAGCTTGACGACCGTCGGGTACGAGTCGCTTCCCGCGTCTTGGTTCCCGGCGAGGAAGATGTCGCCGCTGGCGTCGGCAGCGACGGCGTTTGCCGCGGAACCTCCGGACAAGGTCGCCGTATAGGTGCCCGAGGACGATGTCGCGAATCCGGATGCGCTGCCACTGCCGTTCGAGGTGAGCTCGGAAGCAGACATCTGCGACGTGCCGGACCCGAAGTTCGCTCCCGCTACGACGATGTCGCCGGAGGGACCCGTGCCACCCGAGGGCACCGTCGCCACAGCGTTGGCCTCGCCATTCGTTACACCGGGCGCTGTCGCAATCCCACAATTGGCGCCGCCGAAATTCGGGTCCGGTCCGCCAGGCCCGAGGGTACAGGAGGCCGCGAATGCCGTACCGGGACTACCCATGCTCAACACCGCCGCGCCGCTCGAGAGCAGTGCGCCAAGAGCAGCGACGCGTAGATACCGTCGCCGGTGCCCCCTCACCTGGGGCAGTCTGGTCGGAAATGGCACCGACGGGTACCGCACCTTGGGTGCAACTGCGCGATCTCCGGAACGCCGCGCGGGCCACGTCACGTCACGTCCGCTGGAAGAACTCGATCTCGGTGACCGCGACGCTCTTGCTCTTCAAGGGCGACGGGTAGACCGAGATGATGTGCATCGTCATGCTCGTCACGTTCTTCGCGGCGACTGCGAGGCGTTGGAAGTTGCGGGTGTCCTGCAGGTGCTCGTGGATCGTGTAATGGCTGGTGCGCCCCGTGAAGGTGAGCACGACCTCCTTCGGCGCGGTCTCCTTCAAGAAGGCCTGCTGCGTCGGACCCGCGCCGGAGAGAATGCCGATCCGGTCGACGTTCGTCGGCTGTGCGAAGACGACGACGATGGCCTGCCCCGCCCCGGCATGCGGAGTTGGCTTCGCCTGCCAGTACGTGTTCGTCGCATCGTCGACCGCATAGGACGCAGGGTGGGTTGGTATCTGGCTCGTCGCATTGGCGCCGATCGCGAAGACCTGCGTGTAGGTGATATCGACCTTGTGCACGAGCGACCGGTAGAGGTTCGTGTACCAGTTCCGGATCGGCTGGGCCGCGGGACCGATGAAGCTCAGAATCAGCAAGATCCCCGCGAGCCCGGCGAGGCCCCGGGTCATGATCCGGATCCACAGCCCCTGCCCGCCGCCGCCCGAAACCGCCCGGCCCCAACGCCCGGGACGCTTGCCGGCAGCCGTGATCTGCACGTCGCGATGCACGTGACGCTGCCAGAAATCGAGAGTCTTGTATTTCGGCGCCATGCCCGGCGCGAGCTCGGGATGGAGCTCCTCGCCGCAGCGCCGGCAGAAGGTGCGCGTGGGCGAGTTGAACTGGTCGCAGCGGTGGCAGAACACGTCGCCGGGCTGTGGACCGGCGGGGGCGCGGCCGATGTCGGCAGGCGCGGTGCGCTTTCGAGCGGTGTGCGCGGCGCCTTGCATCTCGGTTGGACGGCGCAGCACGGAGCCGCGCTCGGCGGATGCCGAGGGCGGCTCCTCGGGGGCAATGTCGGGTGCGACGACCGCCACGGCGTGCGCGATCGGGTCGCCCGGGCGCCTCGGTGTGACGGCCGGGACCTGTGCGGTGACCGGCACTGACGATGAGAGGGTGACGAGGCCGGAGGCGTCCGGCACTGCGTCGCTGGCCGACGCACCGAGCTGCTCCTCGGCCGCGGTCGCGACCGCGACGGGCGACGCCAGCGTCCCCTCCCCCGGGTGGGCGTCCACGTCGACGACGTGCGTGGTCGTACCCAACTCGAGACCGGTGACCATCGCGTCGCCACCGCCCGATGCGGGCACCACCGGCACGACACCGGTGTCGAGCGCCCGGTCCGATGGTGCGTCCCGAGCCTCGTCGGGCAGGACCCTGACGAACGAGCCGTCGGAGCCCGATGGCGCCGGTGAATCGGGACTGTCCGGCTCGCCGGGCTGTCGGGGCGGGACACCGATGGCTGTGCGCACCCGCTCGACGAGCCCGGGCCTGCGTGGCACGACGGGAGCCTTCTCGGGCTCGACCTCCGGAGCGACTTCCTCTTCCGGCTCGTCGACGTGCTCGCCCGACCACGCCAGATAGCGGCCGCACGACGAGCAGAACTCCTCGCGGTCGGCGTTGCGGTTCCCGCACGCCTTGCAGACGATCACGTCTGCAGCACCTCGACGCGGTGTGGCACGTGTGCGGGCTTGGAAGCGAGCACGATCCTGTCGAGCCGCCGCTCGTCGACGGTGGAGACGTCGGCGACGCGGACGCGCACGACGAGGCTCGGACGGACGTTGCCAGGGAGGTCGGAGTTGGCCTCGAGCGACCAGCTGCAGCCGCCACTCTCCCGGATCTCCGGCTCCGCGCCGGTGTAGATCGCCACGTGGCGAGCAAGGCCCTCTATCGTCCCCCTGATCCGGAAGAGCTCCACGGCGTGCGCTACGAGCTCGCGCTTCGCCCCCTCGGGCCATGTCTCGTCGAGCTCGACACCGACCCAGGACGCGAGCCAGTCCACGAAGTCGAGCGGCGCGAGCGCGGGGTCGAAGTACGACTCCACGTTGTCGAGCACCGAGACGACGGGCGCGAGCACGTCGTCGAAGGCCGAGATCCACCGCATGGTGAACTCGTCCTCCTGGTAGATGGACGGGAGCAGCTCGCCGAACTTGTACGGCGAAGCGAGCCCGTCCACTATCGCTCTCACGAGGTCACTGCCCTGACTTCGTGGCCGTAGGAGAACAGCAGCGCGTTCGACGAGATCTCGAGGCGCTGGGTCACCTGGCCGCGCTCGCCGGTGACCGGGTCGGCCGGGTAGAGCTGCACCGCCTCGACGAGCTCGACGCCGGGCACGTGCTGGAGCACCGAGTAGACCTCGCCGGCGTGCACCGGACGCCCGAAAGGCCATCCGGTGCCGTCCGCCCCACCCCGGATCGGGTGCAGGTAGCTGTAGAGCTGAGCGGTCGCCTCGTCCCGGACGCGCGCAGCGTCGGCGAAGGCGCGCGTGCGGAGCTGCGCGACGACCGTGATCCCCTGGTAGAAGGGCGGCTCGATCACGACACGGGCACCGATCGTGCGACGGCTGTCGATCTCCGTCGCGACGCGCTGCAGCAGCTCCGGCGACGGGGCGAGACGCGCGAAGGGCATCGTGGCGTCGACGTCGTCCGCCACTGCGGGAACGACGAGGATCCGCACCCCTCCTTCGTGGTCGTCGGTCCCGGCCGGGACGCACTTCACGCGCGCGATCCCCGGAGCCGACGCCTTGGCGAGCATCTCGTAGTCCTCGACGGTGACTGCCCGTCCGAGGGTGCGAAGGTACACGGGACCGCGCACCTTGGCGTTGTCGATGTCCTCTCCGTCGACCCCTCCCGCCGCGGGCTGGCGGTTCTCTACTGCGCCGACGTAGGGGACCGACGTCTTGAGGACACTGAGCGCACCGCGCGAAATATTGCCCCGCTGGCCGCCGCCGCTGCGGTACTGGCGGATGCGGATCGGCGAGCCCTTCGGCGGGATCGCCCCGAACTGGCGGACCGAGCCGTCCTCCAGCCGCAGAAGCGGTCCGAACGCGACCTCGCCCGCGACGTTGTCGAGCATGAAGTGGCGGTCTTGCGGCCCGCTCGCGGCGAACGTGTCGACCTGACTCCACTCTTGCCAGCCGTTGCCACCCGCGACCTCGATGACGTGGGGGGTGTCGGAGGGGACGACCGGCGTACGCAACAGGTTGAAGCGCTGCGCGGCGACGCCCTCGGAGAGCCCGACGGTCTCCTGGTCGACGACCGTCGCATGCAAGGCTCCGGTCGTGCCGCCGATGACGAAGGCCTGCAGCTGCTCGATGCTCGGCGAGGACGAATAGAAGGACTGCCCTTCCTCCGGCGCAAGGACGCGGCAGCGCAACCATCCGGCGCGGATGCCGTCGATGAGCGCGACCTCGTGCTCGCGCGGCACGTGCAGGACGACGTCTCCGGGCTTGTTGAGGCCACCCGTCTCGTCCCGCTCGACCTCACAGGCCAGCCACTTGCCGCCGTCATAGGCCTCCCAAGCGAGTGGCGGGTTCTCTGGGTCGACGCCGACTCCCTCGATGTGGCACCGGAAGCGCAGCGCCACGATATTGGACGGGGCAGCCTCGGACAGTCCGAGGAGCAGCACCTCGTCAGGGACCGGCACGCCCGAGAAGGCGAGGAAGTCCTCGAGGCCGAGCCGGTCGCTCCGGTCCGTCGCGGCGCCGGCGACGTCGAGCTTGACGACCCGCTCGAGCTCGCAGGAGGCGATCACGAGATCGTCGATCGTCTCGAAAACGATGGGCTCCTCGCGCTCGACCCGCTGGGACGCGACCCGCGTCCCGCGCGCGACGTGCACCGGCTGGTCCTGGGGGGAGCCGAGCCAGAAGGTGATCGGGGCCTGGGCAGCCGACGGCGGGAAGAGGTGGACGCCGATGAGCTCGAGAAATTTCACATAGTTGCGGTCCGGGAGGCGGTTGAGCCGGTAGCTGAGCTGGTCGACCATGTACGCGAAGGTCTCGATCAGCGTGACCCCGGGGTCCGACACGTTGTGGTCGGTCCACTCGGGGCAGCGCTGCTGCACCAGACGCTTCGCCTCGTCGACGTAGTCCTGAAAGCGACGGTCGTCGAGGTTGGGGACGGGCAGTGCCAAGGTGCTCAGCCTTCCTCAGGAATGACGTAGAAGGGGAAAACGAGGTTGCGCGGGTCGTTCGTCCCGCGCTTGGTGTAGCGGACGTCGAGATAGAGCGCGGACCGGTCGGCCGTGTCGATGCTCACCTGGACGTCGACGACCGTGATGCGCGGCTCCCAGCGCGCCAAGGAGCGCTTGACCTCGTAGGAGAGCAGGCCTGCCGTGGTCGCGTCTGCGGACGCGAAGACGTGGTCGTGGATGCCGCATCCGAACTCGGGGCGCATCGGTCGTTCGCCGATCGCCGTCGACAAGATGATGCGGATCGCCTCCTCGAGCTCGCGGTCGCCGCTCACGAGCGCGATCCCACCCGTCGTCGTCGTGGAGAGCGGGAAGGCCCATCCCGACCCGATGAACTCCTCTGCCATCAGTCGCCGCCCGTCATGTGCCGCAGTCCATCGCCCGTTATCCGTTGATCGCGACGACGGGGCCGTCGATCGTGACGAGATCGTCGCCGGCCATCGCCACGGTGCCGCCGGCGACCGTGAGGACCTCGTCGGCGGTCACGGCGACTGCTGAGCCGTTGATGAGGACGCTCCCCTCGGAGTTGAGCATGAGGTCGCCCGACGCGTTGATCGTCACGTCGGCGCCCTGGATCATGAGGGCGCCCTCGGGGATCGAGATGGTGAGCATGTCCTCTTCGGCGTTCATGAAGATCGTCTGGGTCTCGTCGCCGATTTGCAGCATGATCCCGTTGATCTCCTCGCCGTCGTAGAAGGTGAGGTTGTGGAGGGTGCGCGACTTGAGGCGGCGCTCGTTGACGAGTCCCGTCGCCTCGTCGATCAGGTCGGGAGACGCTCCCGGCTGGAGCACGGCGCTGTAGAGGCCACCGAGCACGTACGGCTTGCTCGGGTCCCCCTGCTCGAAGGCGACGAGCACCTCGGTGCCGGGCTCGGGCACGAACATCGAGCCGGATCCCTCACCGACGCCCATGTGGAGACAGCGAACCCAGTCGCTGATCACCTCTGGACCCATCCATTGGAACATGAGCTGGACGCGGCCCTCTTCCTCGGGGTCGCGCGTGTTCATCACCGTGGCCGATACGACACCCGGGATGCGGAAGGGCTCGGACATCACGGCGGACGGCCCCGCGGCAAGGCTGAGCATCGACCGGTCCTGCCATCCGCTCACGGTGAAGTGGGTCGTGTAGCCGGTGTCCGGGTCGAAGACGTGCCGCGTCGAGCTCAGCGTGTAACCCCCGTCGAACGGCGGGCCCGCCAGCGAGAGGTTGACCGGTATCCCGGCCTTCAAGACGGCCGTGCCGACCGACTCCCCCTCGAGCTCCGCGTAGGCCTCGGCGAGCTGGTTGCCGATCGCGGCCGCCTTGGTCTCGGCGGCGTCCTCGTCATCGGTCGGGTACCAGAGGTGCTGGAAGCTGTTGGCGCCCGCGACCGCGGCCAGCTCCTCGGGCTGCGCCAGGATCTCGACCCCGAGGGACTCCGCCGGCGACACGCCGACGACCGGCTCCCCGATGAGCGGGCTCCATCCCATGACCTGAACGTCCTCGACCTGCTCGGTCGAGCGGACGACGGCGCGGAGCCTCGTGAGGCCCTGGCCGAGCACGAGCTGGGTCGGCGCGTTCACCTCGAGCGTGCCGGGGACGTCCCCGGTGACAGGAGGCTCGACGGGGGCGAAGTTGAAGAGGCCGTCCATCATCCATGCGCGATATCCGCAGTCCTGCGCGAGTTTCTGGATGAACTGCCAATCGGTCGTTCCCGCCTGCACGAGGTACTGGATCGGATCGGCGGTCGGCGCGATCTCGCCAGGGATGACCTCGCTCTCCGCGAGGATCTCCTCGACGATCTCCGAGACGAGCATCTCCTGGAAGGTCCGCGTCTTCTTGCCACGAAACAGCCGGTGCGATGCGTCGAGCCCGCGCACGATGGTCTTCGAGCCGCCAATCTCGAACTCGAGCTCGAGGGCGGTGATCTCCCCCACCATGAGCGGGAGCGGCTCCTCGTCGCCGCCGTCAGCGGTGAGCACTACCTCCGACCCGATGATGAACCCTCCGAGCTCGACTACCTCGCGAGCCGGGTCGTTGAAGGTGAGCTCGAACATGTCGGGCAGGTGCATGCTGTTCTCGACGACGGCGCGCTCGAGCAGGCCTTCGATGAGCGGGTCGAGTGGTAAGTCGTTGACGAGCACCATGATCGAACTCGTCCACTGCCGTTGCATGAGCGCGCGACCTCAGGCGAGCGCGGAGGCTTCGCTGGGGGGCGGGATGAGCAGCGTCGTGCCCGGCGCGACCCGCATCGGATCCTCGATCCCGTTCGCCTGGGCGATGGCGCGCCACATCGTCGCCTTGCCGTACTCGCGGTAGGCGACGGACTGGAGCGTCTCGCCCGCGACGGTCGTGCGTGTGCGGCGCGGGATACCTCCCGACGTCGGGTTCTGGCCCGCCATCGTCATCGGGATCTCTTCGAGGGTGATCTGGCAGGCCGCACGAAGCGGCGTTCCATCCGCTCGGAACATCTGGTACTCGGCCCGCACGCTCAGCATGCAGGCGAGGAAGCTGATCGTCGAGCCCCAGCCGAACAGACAGAACGGCGGCGACGGCTTGCCCATGATGAGCGACATACCGGTCGGGGTGAGGCATTTCATGAGCAGGTCGACGTCCGGCTGCACGCCACCGTTCTCGGAGTAGGTCGCGTCGAGGAAGACCTCGAGCGAGAGCGTCCGGGGGCCGGCACCGAGGAACTGCGGGATCGCTGTCGACCACGCTCCCGGGTCGAGCTTGCGGTCCCAGGTGGCGGAGCGCTCGACCGAGTACTGCTGAGGGTTGAACAGGAACGTCACCTTGTTGGCGACGTTGCCGCCGACCGCGCTCTCGGAGGACGCGAGCGCCGAGTTCCCGTAGGACGCGGCCTCGCCTCCGGTGCCGCCCCCCGACTGGCTCGACAGCTCGCTGCTCGCGGCGCTGGCGCCCTCGGCGGCCGCGATCCCGAGGGCCGCACCCATGCCGCTGCCGGCGGGCGACGAGGGCGGCAAGATGATGATGTACGCCTTCTCGAGCTTGAACATGCTCGAGATCGAGGACGTAGCGTCACTCATTGTCGGCCTCCCTCTCTATGCCTAGGCGGTACGAGTTGCGCCCCATCGGCCCGCGTCTCGTGGACATGTGCACCGACCTACAAGCCGAAGCTGCCGAGAAGGCCGTCAGACTGCACGTCGAGCATGATCGTGTTGTACGCGAGCTCGAGCGTCTCGGTGGCCGGCTGGGGGTTGGCCGCGTCGAACGACGGTCCGGTCCAGCGCGCTGGCAGCACGCCCATGAGCACCCAAGCGAAGGCGACGTTGCCGGCGGGGTCGAGCGCGGCGAGTCGTGCCGTCGAGGCCGCCACGCCGGCGGCCATGCGCGTCAGCCATCCCATCGTCTTCTGGGTGTCGATGCCGATGGGACGCGTCACCTGCAAGTTGGTGTACTTGAAGCGACCGGGCAACTGATGGACGAAGATCCCTCCGCCGCCCTCCTCGCGCTGGGTGATCTGCAGCTCCATGCCGAGCCCGCTACAGGTAGTGAAGACGCCGAGATCGACGCTGTCGATCTCGAGGCTGAAGTAGATGCTGACGATGGGGTCGAGTGTGGGATCGCTCACGCCGCCTCCTACTGGTGGAGGCCGGTGATCATGCCGGCACGCTCGCGGTCACGCCGCAGCTCGACTTTGAGCCGCTGGCTGATATAGGGGTAGATCCGGTTCGCGAGGGTGCGGATCTCTTCCTCGCTCATCGCCTCGCGCTTCTTCTTGCCGAACATCGACCCGATCGAATCGCCGAAGGAGCTCTGGCCACCTTGGAACACGTCACCGAGCATCGAACGCTGGACAACGGGATTCGCCGGCGTTGGCCGGGGCGCCGCGGGCACCGGCACCGGGAGGGGTGCGGCGGCCCTGATCGTCTGAACCGGCACCATCGGCGGCGCGCTCTGGCGGGCCGCCTCGGCGCGAGGGGTCGCGAGCGCGAGCAGCTCCGCGCCCACACGACCTGACGGAACACGCCGGAGGGCCACGAGCGGACCTGCCGGCGACACGCCCGGCGGCGGCGAGGCCGGCACCGCGGTAGACGCACTTCTCGCGACGACGAGCGGCGGCGCGTTCGATGCGGACGGTGCTTGGGGTGCGGACGCCTGCGAGATGAGCGACCCGGAACCAGATGGTGCGAGGCGTTGGACGGATGCACCCGCGGTGGGCCGCGTCCCGCTCGACCGGGTCGACGCGAGGCCTGCGACCGGGGCAGCCAGCGGAGCGACGCTGGCCGACCTGGTCTCTGCGAACGCGAGTCGCGCGACCGATGCCGTCGGCTCGATGAAACTCGGCCGCACAACCGCGAGGGGCGTGACCACTGCCGGGAACGCGCGCTCGGGAGCGGCGTCCGGCGCCGCTGACGTCGCCGGACCCGAGCGACGGCTGCGCGCCACTTCGGACTGCGCCGGGGACCGGACCGCGCTGCGCTGCACTGGAGCCGGCGCGACGCGCCCTGCTGGGCTCACTGGCCTTGAGGTCGCTGCCATCGAGGTCGCTGGCGTCGAACGATCCGGTGCCGCGACTGTGGCCCAGGGCCATGCGGACGGCGCTGGACGTGCCACCTCGTCGGCCGGACGCCGGCCGATCTGCCGGGCTCCGATCGCCGACAACAGCTGCACGGGAGCTGCCGGCTCCGCCGGCGGATCGGGCTCGAGTGCTGCCGCGGCCTCGGCGGCGACGTCGGTCGTCGGCGTGATCGGGCGCGCACCGAGCAACGGTGTGCTCAGCGATGCCGGGGCCACGTCATCGACGGGAACGGCGACCGGTACCGGGCCATGGCGGAAGGAGGCCAGGCGCTCGAAGCGGGGCGGGCGTGGCGAGGATGCCGGTGGATAGGGCGCGGGCGAAGAGGTCGTGCTCGGCTGAGACGTCGAGGCGGTGCGCTGGACGGCCGCAACGACCGGCAACGGCAGCGGCATCACCGCAGCCGGCGTCGGGGGCGCGGAGATCGGCCGGACCGACGGTGGCAGCTTGTCGACGGGGGCGCCGAGTCCCGCCCGGCGTCCCGAACGGGGTTCGGCGGGCGGCGAGACGGATCGTTGGAGGGTGAGGTCCGCCGCGACATCGGGTCCCTCCACGGTCTGCGGCGGGAGCGACGCGTTGCTCGCGGCTCCGGCGACCGGTTCGATCGGTCGGTCGCCAAGGAGGGCGGCCGACGCCGGCGCGCGCAACGGGTCCGCGAGCAGACCGACCGGTGATGGGGGTGGTCCGGCGGGATCCGCGGCCCGGCCCGCCGGTGCAGCCGCCGGCGCCGGGAGCGGGGGGGCCGAGGGCGGCGGGGAGCCGGCTGGCGCACGAAGCGGCGCCGAGCTGGGCGCTTGGGTGAGGACATCACGGGCCGGGGCAGCAGCGGCGCGCAGGCGTTGCACCGGGGCCACCGAGCGAAGGATGAGATCGGACCGGGGCGCCTGGACAAGTGCTCCCGGGCCGGGCTCGGCGCGAATAGGCGACAGAGCAGAGGTCGCCGCGAGGGAAGACGCCGGGACGTCGAGCGCGCCCCCGAGCGTCGGGGCGTCGCCGGCGACCGGGGACGAGTCGGGAGCCCTGAGCGAGGTTGGCGCAGTCGCGGGAGCTGCCGGGGCAGCTTCGGGGACCGGAGCATCGTCGATCCTCGACGGGACCGGGGACGCGGCCGGAGCGGACGCTGCAGGCGCGGCGGAGGTGGGCGCCACGTGCGCGCCCGGGGTCGGCGCTGCAGCCGCGGGCCGCCCCGGGGTCGGAGCGGGAAGCGGCAAGCTCGATGCCTCCTGCCGCTGCACCGGCGCGGACGGCTGTGGGCCGAC
>JAODBO010000026.1 GCA_025464005.1 Acidimicrobiaceae bacterium
CAGGACGCGGCGGTGCTGCGCGCGCCGCCGGCTTTGGCGGCGCTGGCGCCCGCAGGGGAGCTGCGCAGCCCGGGAGCGGTTCTGGCGTTCGTGGCGCCGGGCGCCCCGGAGCCAGCGCGAGGATGCCGCGCGTCGATCGCTGGCCCGCTGAAGGCGCGAGCGACGCCGCGCGCCCGGCGCGCCGCTCACCTCGTGCGGGTGCGGAGGAGTCGGCTCGTCCGCCTCGTCGCAGCACGGGCTCAGCGGGTGCTCCAGGATCGGGATCTCGTGGGCAGGGCTCCCGTAGCCAGAGCTCTCGCGGCGAGAGCTCCCGTAGCGAGAGCTTCGGAGACGGCACGCGCCGCCCGCGATCCGGCGGATCGACCCGGTTCGATCACGGCGCCGATCGTCCTCGCCCGGACGCGCCGCGCCGTAGCGCCGCGCCGTTCCGCGCCGGGGGGCGCCCGAGCCGCGGTGACGCGGCCGGATTCGGGGACGGTGAGCGGTCCGCGGGGCGGCCGGAGCGTGGCATCGGCAGGCCGCAGGCAACTGGAGCAGGGGCAGGACGGTCCGATCGAACGACGGACCGCGCAGGTCGTCCGGACCGCGCAGGTCGTCCGGACGGGGCGGACAGAGCAGGTCGTCCGGACAGGGCTGACCGGGCAAGTCGCCCTGAGCGTGCGGAGCGCCGTTCCGGTGACGGTGATCGATTCAGCAGCCGCCCAGCGCGGGGACCCGGAGCTGCTCGATCGCCCGGGCGTCCGCAGCGCAGCGACGACGACCGCCGAGCGCGGACCCCTCGAGAGAGCGCCCGGGACGAGGATCGCGGCGGTGACGACTTCCGCCGTGCCGGCCGCGCCGGCTGGGGCGGTGTCGCACGGCGCGGCGCTATTGGGGTGCGGTCCGAGGGCCCGCCGCCGGCTGGGAAGCGACCCATCCCGGGCGGCCGGCGCAACGCGCCGTCGAGGGCAGCGGTGGATCGCGTTCCACCCTCTCGTGGCCGTGACGAGATGTGGCGCGATGGCGCTCTTGCGAGCAGCCGGGACGCAGAGCCGCGCACGTTCCGCAGGCCTGTGTCTGCTGCTGACGCCGAGCGCTCCGCGGCACTGGCGCAAGGACGCCTCGCCGAGGCAGAGGCGCCTGGTCCGCGGCGACGGCGCAAGGCGATGCCGAGTGACGTTGCGACCGAGATCCGCACCTTCGGGACTGCTCGTCAGGCTGCGGCTCTCGAGGCGCGCCTTGCGGACGCGGCGCGCGCCTACGAGCGCGACCGCTACCCCGAGGCGCTGTCGATACTTCGCGACATGGCCCGGACCGTGCCGGGTGTGGCGGCGGTCCGCGAGCTCTACGGCCTCACCTTTTACCGGCTCGGCCGCTGGAAGGAGGCGCTCCGTGAGCTAAACGCGTTCGCGGAGCTCACGAGCTCCGTCGACCAGAACCCCGTGCTCGCCGACTGTGAGCGCGCGCTCGGCCGTCACGGGCGCGTCGAGCAGCTCTGGGCCGATCTCCGCCGAGCCGGAGCCGGCAGCGACGTGCTCGCCGAGGGCCGCCTCGTCATGGCGGGGTCGTTCGCGGACCGAGGACGACTCGCCGACGCGATCTCCCTGCTGGAACCTGCCGTGCAGCGCCAGGTCCGCAAACCGCTCGATCGCCACCTGCGTCAGTGGTACGCGCTCGCCGACCTCTACGAGCGCAGCGGCGATCTGCCGAGGGCGCGGGAACTCTTCCGCAAGGTCGTAGACGCCGACGCGGAGCTCTCCGACGCGCTTGAGCGCCTCGCGAACCTTCGCTGAGGCTGCGCAACGCCACACTCGAGGTCGCGCGCTCGCCTCCGTGGGCGTGAGACCGCCGTCCTGTGGCGAGTACGTTGGGGCTTCGTTCGATGATGCCGTCTGCTACGTGAGCGGACGGACTAGGCACGGGAGGCTGACCCATGGGGGTCGACGTCGCGAGGCTGCTCGGCGCTGAAGCCGACAGCCTGCTGAACCACAAGAGCATCTCGGTCCTGCGTGAGCACCTCGTGCTCCCGGGGCCGGACTATATCGACCGGGTCCTCGTCGCGAGCGACAGGCCGATCGCGGTGCTGCGCAATCTCCAAGCGACCTTCGACCACGGGCGCCTCGGCGGTACCGGCTATCTGTCGATCCTCCCCGTCGACCAGGGCATCGAGCACTCGGCGGCGGCGAGCTTCGCCAAGGAGCCCGCCTATTTCGACCCGGCCAACATCGTCGAGCTCGCCATCGCGGCGGACTGCAACGCTGTCGCGACCACCCTCGGAGGACTCGGCGTCGTCGCGCGTCGCTACGCGCACAAGATCCCGTTCATCGTCAAGCTCAATCACAACGAGCTGCTCACCTACCCGAACAAGTCGGACCAGATCATGTTCGCGTCGGTCCGCCAAGCGGTAGACCTCGGAGCGGTGGCTGTCGGCGCGACGATCTACTTCGGCTCCGAGCAGTCCGACCGCCAGATCCACGAGGTGGGGCAGGCTTTCGCCGAGGCGCACCGGCACGGGCTGTTCACGGTGCTGTGGTGCTATCTGCGCAACGACGCGTTCAAGACGAAGGAGGCCGACTATCACCTTTCGGCCGACCTGACGGGCCAGGCGAACCACATCGGTGTGACGATCGAGGCGGACATCATCAAGCAGAAGCAGGCCGAGAACAACGGTGGCTACACGGCGGTCGGATTCGGCCGCACCGACCCGCTGGTCTACTCGGCGCTTACCACCGACAATCCGATCGACCTCACGCGTTGGCAGCTGGTCAACTGCTACATGGGCCGGATCGGCCTCATCAACTCGGGTGGCGAGTCGAAGGGGGACAACGACCTGGCCGCCGCGGTGCGCACTGCGGTGATCAACAAGCGCGCCGGCGGCACGGGGCTCATCCTCGGGCGTAAAGCCTTCCAGCGTCCGATGGCCGCCGGTGTCGAGATCATCAAGGCGGTGCAGGACGTCTATCTCGACGACACGGTGACCATCGCCTGAGGCCGTCTGCCGGACCGGAGCGGCACGTAGGCTCGCCTCCGCCGGCGCCTGCGAAGAGAGATCATTGGGCCCACCGCCGCTCGGACCCGGGTACCATCGTTGTAGTTCGTAGTGCGCCGATCCGCCGAGCGGTAGCGGCAGCATCACTACGCCTCGACGAGGAGGCTCCGTGACCAGCACGGTTGATCCCGGCACCGTCCATGACGGTCCGGGACGGGAAGTATCTATCCTGAACAGCCTGATCGTCCGATTTGCCGGGGACTCCGGTGACGGGATGCAGGTGACGGGGGACCGGTTCACCACGGGGAGCGCGCTGTTCGGCAACGACCTCGCGACGCTGCCCAACTTCCCCGCCGAGATCCGCGCACCCGCAGGCACGCTGGCCGGGGTGTCTGCCTTCCAGGTGCACATCGCCGACCACGACATCCTCACCCCGGGCGACGCGCCGACGGTGCTCGTCGCGATGAATCCGGCGGCGCTTCGTGCGAATGCCGCGGACCTCGCGACCGGCGGTACGGTCATCCTCAACTCCGACGCCTTCGACCAGCGGAACCTTACGAAGGCCGGCTACGTCTCCGACCCGCGCACCGACGGCAGCCTCACCTCGTACCGGGTCTACGAAGTGCCCATGACGAGTCTGACGATCGAGGCCTGCAAGCCGACCGGCGCCAAGCCTCGCGACGCCGAGCGCAGCAAGAACTTCTTCGCCCTCGGGCTCGTCTCGTGGCTCTACCACCGACCACTCGACTCGACGGTCGCGTTCGTCGCGGAGCGCTACGCGAAGAACCCGCTCGTGGTCGAGGCCAACACGCTGGCACTGCGCGCCGGGTTCAACTTCGGCGAGACGGCGGAGCTCTTCGAGTCGTCGTACGAGATCCCCCCGACGACGCTCGCGCCTGGCACGTACACCAACGTCACCGGCAACACTGCACTCGCCTGGGGGCTGATCGCCGCTGCGCGCCAATCTGGGCTCCCGCTGTTTCTCGGCTCGTACCCGATCACGCCGGCGTCGGACATCTTGCACGAGCTTGCCAAGCAGAAGCACTTCAATATCCGTACGTTCCAGGCCGAGGACGAGATCGCCGGCGTCGGGGCGGCGCTCGGCGCGGCCTTCGGCGGCGCGCTCGGCGTCACGACCACGTCCGGACCCGGCATCGACCTTAAGTCCGAGACGATCGGCCTCGCCGTCAGCCTGGAGCTGCCGCTCGTCGTCGTCGACGTGCAGCGTGGCGGTCCCTCCACGGGCCTGCCGACGAAGACCGAGCAGGCGGACCTTTTGCACGCGATGTACGGCCGGCACGGCGAGGCGCCCGTGCCGATCGTCGCGGCGAAGACCCCTTCGCACTGCTTCGAGGCGGCGCTCGAGGCGGTGCGCATCGCCGTCACCTACCGCACGCCCGTCTACCTGCTCTCCGACGGCTACCTGGCGAACGGCTCCGAGCCGTGGAGATTGCCGACGTCGGAGGAGCTCCCCGTCATCGACCCGGGCTTCCAACGCGAGACGAACCACGTCGACGAGGACGGCACGGCGCGGTTCTGGCCGTACATGAGGGACCCCGAGACGCTCGCGAGGCCGTGGGCGGTCCCGGGTACGCCCGGGCTGGAGCACCGCGTCGGCGGCATCGAGAAGGCCGACGGGAGCGGGGACATCTCCTACGACCCGGTCAACCACGAGAAGATGGTCCGCCTGCGCGCCGCCCGCATCGCCGGCATCGCCCGGACGATCCCGCTCGTGGACGTGGACGATCCCGGCGCCGCTTCAGGCGAAAAGGCGCCACTGCTCGTGCTCGGCTGGGGCTCGACCTACGGCGCGATCACGGCTGCCGTCCGTCGGGCGCGGGCGAGAGGCCTCACGGTCGCGCAGGCGCACCTGACGCATCTCAACCCGTTCCCGTCCAACCTCGGCGGGGTCGTCACAAGCTACGGCCGGGTGCTGATCCCCGAGACCAACCTCGGTCAGCTTGTTCGGCTCGTGCGGGCAGACTTCCTCGTCGACGCCGTCGCTCTCAACAAGGTCGAGGGCACGCCATTTCGGGTCGGCGAGATCGAGCGGGCGATCGTCGACCTGCTCGCCACCGAGGGCTACAGCGAGGAGGCGGGCGAGTGACGACCACCGAGCACGACACGGCCGGCAGCGTCGCCGCCGGCAACCCAACGAGCGCGCCGGTGCCGCTGACGACCCGCAAGGACTGGTCGAGCGACCAGGAGGTCCGCTGGTGCCCGGGTTGCGGTGACTACTCGATCCTCGCAGCGGTGCAGCTCCTGCTGCCCGAGCTCGGAGTGGCCCGTGAGAACACCGTCTTCGTATCGGGGATCGGCTGTGCGGCCCGCTTCCCGTACTACATGTCCACTTATGGGATGCACTCGATCCACGGCCGGGCGCCAGCCATCGCGACGGGACTCGCTCTCAGTCGTCCGGACCTCGACGTCTGGGTGGTCTCCGGCGACGGTGACTCGCTCTCGATCGGCGGCAACCACCTGATCCACGCGCTTCGCCGCAACGTCGACCTCACGATCCTTATGTTCAACAACCAGATCTACGGACTCACCAAGGGGCAGTACTCGCCGACCTCGGAGCACGGCAAGGTCACGAAGTCGACGCCGTTCGGCTCGCTCGACACCCCCTTCAACCCGCTTTCGGTCGCGATCGGTGCCGAGGCGAGCTTCGTCGCCCGCACACACGACATGGATCGCAAGCACATGACGGAGACCTTCCGGCGCGCGCACGACCACAAGGGATCGGCCTTCGTCGAGATCTACCAGAACTGCAACGTCTTCAACGACGGGGCCTTCGCAGAGATCACCGCCAAGGAGCGCCGCGAGGAGATGCTCGTGCCGCTCGTGGACGGCCAGCCCATCCGCTTCGGTCCCGAGGGGAGCCGTGGCGTCGTCCTCGACGGCGACGCGCGCCTGCGCATCGTCGACGTCGCGGACGTCGGCGAGGACGCGTTGCTCGTCCACGACGAGTCGCGGTCCGATCCGAGCCTCGCATTCATGCTCTCCCGGCTGGCCGGCGGTCCCTACGAACCGACGCCGATCGGCGTGTTCCGTGCGGTGGAGCGACCGGACTACTCGACCTTGGTCGACCAGCAGATCGACGAGGTGCGGGCCCGCAAGGGCGACGGCGACCTGGACGCCCTGCTCAGGTCCGGGACTACCTGGACGGTGGAGTAGCCCGGCTAGATTCGGCCAGCCGCCGCATCACTCGAGAGGATCAGCCGGGAACTGCTCGGAACACCATTCCGGTGCGCGGCTTGGGATGGAAGAACGTCGTCTTCGGTGGCATCCGCCGGCCGCTGTGGGCGGTGTCCGCGATCTGGGCGACGGTGGCCGGCCTCAGAAGGAACGCGAGCTGAGCGCTGCCGCCGGCTACGGCATCTGCGGCCAGCCGGATGCCGTGCTGGTAGTTGAGCTCGTGCGCGGGCAGGCTGGCCAGGGCGACGTCGAGCCTGCTCGAGTCGAGATCGGCCTCGGCAGCGTCCTCGACCGAAGGTCGCGGCACGAGCAGATGGTTTCCCTTGGCGGTGACGAGCCCGAGCGCGCCCTCGCGCACCATCGCCGCCGGGATCTCGGCCACGTCGCTCGGCGCCTCCGACACGCTGAAGTGGGGGCCGAGCACGCCCAGTACGTCGAAGTCGTCTGGCAAGCCGGAGACGAGCCGGTGGATCGCCTGGACGAACAGCTCGTCCTCGGTGAGCTCGACGACGAGCGCCATGACGTAGTCGTACGCGCCGGGAGCTCCGTCGTTGGCGTTGCGACGCTCGGTCCGGTAGAAGATCGCCGTCTCGTAGCGATGGTGGCCGTCCGCGATCACGACCGGCGTCGCCGAGACGAGGGCGGCGATCGTCTCGATCGTCGCCGTGTCCGTGACAGGCCAGAGCTCGTGGACGATGCCGTCGTCGTCGGTCGCAGACATCGGGGCGGGACCGGCGGCGTTCGTCGCCGCGACGCAGGCAGCCGCCAGACCCCCGGAGAGCGAGAGGCCCCAAATCGGTGAGAGGTTGGCCCTGCACGCACGCAGCAGCTCGAGACGGTCCCCCTTCGGCTTCGGCATCGTCCGCTCGTGTGGGAGGACTTCGGAGCCACCGACCTGGTCGAGGCGGAGTGCACCGATCACGCCAGTCGTCGAACGCTCGGTGCCGTCCTCCGAGCGAAATCGCATGCGGTAGACGTAGAGCGCCGGAACGTCGTCCCGCCGCAAGGCTCCCTCGCTCTCCCAGCTGTCGAGCAGGGCGGCGGCGTGCTGATAGCGGTCGAGGCCCTGATCGTCGTCGGGCTCGGGAAGCTCCACGTGGATTGCGTTGTATGGACTACGGCCCGCGAGCCGCACGCGATCTGTCGGGCTGACGACGTCGTACGGGGGTGCGATGACGTCGGCGAGAGGCGCCGCATTGGTGTCGTAGCGGAGTCCGGCGAAGGGCTCGAAACGGGGCATCTCTCCTGCGTAGCACATCATGGAGATGCCCTCGAAAATCACCGGCCCCTTAGGCAGTGGCAGGATCGCGCGATGGCTGTCGTCGGGACGATCCCATGAAGCAATGTTGGCTGTTCGACCTGGACGGTGTCGTGTGGTTGGGCGACGATCCGATACCCGGCTCCGCGGACGCGATAGGCCGCCTCGTCGCGAGCGGTCGTCGGGCCGCCTATTTCACGAACAACTCCTATCCGCGCCGCTCCGACCATCTCGACAAGCTGCACCGATTCGGGCTGGATGCGGCCGACGAGGACCTGCTCACCTCCTCCGAGGCGGCCGCCGGACTGTGCGAGCCGGGCGAGCGCGCGCTCGTGTTGGGCGGTCCGGGCATCATCGAGGCCCTCCTCGCCCGTAGGGTCGATGCTCTCGACGCGAGCTCCGCGCCTGAAGGTGAAGGTTTCGACGCGGTCCTCGTGGGACTCGACCCGCATCTCGATTTCGCTCGCCTCGGCGCCGCGACGCGTGCCGTCGCACGTGGCGCCCGGCTCATCGGCACGAACGACGACGCCACGTTCCCTACGCCGCAGGGGCTGCAGCCGGGCGGCGGCGCCGTGCTCGCCGCCGTGGCCTACGCGAGCGGCGCCAAGCCAGTCGTGGCCGGCAAGCCGTACGAGCCGTCGGTCGAGTTGGCCGCGCGCCGCCTCGAGGCGCTCCAGGTCGTGGTCGGGGACCGACCTTCGACCGACGGTGCCCTGGCCCGCCGGCTCCACGTCCACTTCGCCCTCGTCCTCTCGGGCGTGACCCCGCGTGGCCATGGTCCCCTCGACCCGGCGGCCGACGTCGAGGCTGACGACGTGGCGGCGCTCGTAGAACGGCTGCTCGCCGGCGACCTGGAGACTGCATTGCCGACGCTCGGAGCGCCGCGCTAGCTATTGCAAGCGCGGACGGTATTCTGTGAGGGTGACACCAAGAGAGAGTCTCCGGGAGAGTGTGAAGCGGTACCTCGAGGCGGGCTCGACGCTGTCGAAAGCCGGCCGCAACGAGGTCGAAGGGCTGTTGCACGATCTGTTCGACGATGCGACGAGCGGTCGCGAGCGCGTCGAGGACATCGTGGAGGAGTTCGCGGCTCGTTCGCGGCGCAGCGCCGAGCAGCTCGCCGAGATGGTCCGAGCAGAGATCCGGCGTGAGATCGCAGCGCGTGCTGCGAGGCGCCGCGACGAGATGATCCGCAACCTGGCGACCAAGGGTCGTGCCGATCTGGCGGACCTCGTCGACCGAGTCGGCACGATCGTCGGCGACCTGGTGAACACGGGTCGCTCCGCCGCCTCCACCGGCGTCTCGCGCGCCGGGGAGCGCTGGTCGGGTCACGCCGCCCCCGGCTCCGCGCAAGTCGACGACGAGCTCGACTCCAGCGCCCGCGAACACACCGGTCGGCCATCGACGTCTGGCGCGACCGGCCAGCCGCCAGCCGCCGAGGGCGCGGCGACGAAGGCAGCTGCGGCGAAGAAGGCGGCGAAGAAGGCTCCCGCCAAGACAGCCGCCGCAAGTAGGGGTCCCGCAACGGTCGCATCCGAGCGGGCTCCAGCCAAGAAGCCAGCCGCGAGGAGTGCCGCGGCCAAGAAGGCCGGCGCCGCGGCCAAGGCAGCTGGGCCCGCCGCCAAGGCGGCCCCGGCCAAGAAAGCTGCGGCCGCGAAGCGCACGGCGGTACCTCGCCCGCGGTCCGGCGAATTGGGTCCCGCTTCGGCCTGAGCCGCCTGGGTACTAGGGCCGTTCGCGCACGGTTTGCGCGGCCCCGCCGGGTGACGTCATTGCTCGCGAACCCGCTGACCGCGAGTATGGCGAGGTGGAACCTCCTTCTGGGCGGCGCGTCGCCCTTGTCGTGAACACGTCGCGCCCGGCTGCCAAGGAGCTGGCGGAGGAGTCCCGCCTGTGGTGGGAGGAGCACGGCTACTCGGTCGTCGTCGACTACGGGTCCGGCAACTCGGGGATCTCCGAGGGAGACCTGGACTTCGCGGTCAGCCTCGGTGGTGACGGCACCATGCTGCGCACGGTCCAGCTCGTGCTCGACCGCCGGGTGCCGGTGCTTGGGGTCAACCTCGGCAATCTCGGCTATCTCACCCAGGTCGAGCCTTCAGGCATCGCGGGGGCCTACGCCCGGCTCGTCGCCGGCGAGTACGAGGTCGAGGAGCGGATGACCCTCGAGGTCACGGTAGGTGCGGCGGGTGGCCCGCAGCAGAAGCTCGTCGCCTTGAACGAGGTGGCGGTCGAGAAGGAAGGCCCGGGCCACACGATTCGCGTCGCGGTGGCCATCGCAAAGCGGCCGTTCCTCACCTACGTCGCCGACGGGATCATCATCGCGACGCCCACGGGCTCGACCGCGTACAACCTCTCGGCGCGGGGGCCGATCGTCTCCCCCCGCCTTCGCGCCATCATCGTGACGCCGATCTCTCCACACATGCTGTTCGACCGATCGCTCGTGCTCGAGCCGGAGGAGACGGTGAGCCTTCGGCTCCTCAACGGACGGGGCGCCGTGCTGTCGGTCGACGGGTCGGTGCTCGTCCCGCTCTCGCCGGACGAGTCGGTCGAGACTGCGGCGGGAGCGCGCCCCGCTCGCGTCGTGCGCTTCGAGCGACCGGACTTCCACGCGATCCTGCGTGCCAAGTTCGGTCTGACGGACAGGTAAAGGGCCGTGCGACTGCGACTGCGACGGTCACCGGGGACAAGCCGATGCTGGTAGAGCTGCACGTGCGAGAGCTCGGTGTCATCGCCGACCTCGACGTGGTGATCGGGCCCGGTCTCACCGCGATCACCGGCGAGACCGGCGCCGGCAAGACGCTCGTGGTCGAGGCGCTCGCGCTCTTGCTCGGTGGTCGGGCCGAGTCGGCCATGGTGCGAGCGAGCGCCGAGGAAGCGCTCGTCGAGGGGCGCTTCGTCGACGAGCGGACGGGCGAGGAGACGGTGCTCTCGCGGGTGGTGCCCACCTCGGGCCGATCACGTGGCTTCGTGAACGGTCGTATGGCGCCGGTGTCCCAGCTCGCGGAGGCGGGGAGGGACCTTGTGGACCTCTACGGCCAGCACGACCACCAGTCACTGCTCCAGACCTCCACGCAGCGCCAGGCACTCGATCGCTATGCCGGCGTGGACCTCGGCCCGGTGCGAGAGCTGCGACGCCGGATCGCGGAGATCGGCGCCCGCGTCGAGACCCTGGGCGGCGACGAGCGCACGCGTGCGCGCGAGCTCGACCTGCTCCGCTACGAGCTGGGTGAGATCGACGCGCTGGCGATCACGTCGTCGAGCGAGGACGACGAGCTCGCCGAGGAGGAAGCCGTTCTGGCGAGCGCGGCCGAGCTTCGCGAGGCGGTCACGGTCGCGCACGAGCTGCTCGTCGGCGACGGGTCGCCGGGGACCGTCGATCTGGCCGGTGAGGCGCTCGGCGCGCTCGAACGCCACGACCTGCTCGCGGGGCCGGCCTCCCGCCTCCGATCGGTGCTCGCCGAGCTCGAGGACGTGGCGAGCGGGCTTCGCCAATCAGCGGAGGGCTTCGAGGAAGACCCCGAGCGTTTGGCGGCAGTGCAGGAACGTCGCCAGCGGCTCCATGGCGTCGTCCGAAAGCACGGCGAGCGGCTCGACGACGTGCTCGAGTTCGCCGTCTCCACGCGCACGAGGATCGACGAGCTGGAGGCGGCCGACGATGCGCGGGCCGCCCTCGAGGTGGAACGAGCCGCCCTCGAGATCGAGCTGGCGGAGATCGAGAGGGCCGTCGGCGACGCGCGCCGCGCGGCTGCGCCCAGGCTCGCCGCAGCGGTCGAGGCGCACTTCGGCGAGCTGGCGCTCGGTCGCGCCCGCCTCGAGGTCAACGTCCCCGCGACCGGTATCGGCGACGAGGTCGAGTTGATGCTCGCGGCGAATGCCGGCGAGCCTTTCGTCCCGCTCGCGAAGGCGGCGTCGGGCGGCGAGCTGGCACGCACGATGCTCGCGCTCCGGCTCGTTCTCACCGCCGCTCCACCGACGCTCGTCTTCGACGAGGTCGACGCCGGCATCGGAGGCGAGGCGGCGCTCGCCGTCGGCAGGGCGCTCGCCGAGCTGGCACGCGACCGCCAGGTGCTCGTCGTGACGCACCTCGCCCAAGTCGCGGCGCACGCCGACCGCCAGGTCGCCGTCGCGAAGTCCGAGGAGGCCGGTCGGACGGTGACCCGAGCACGGGTCGTCGACGGCGACGAGCGCCTCGCTGAGCTCTCCCGGATGCTGTCCGGCCATCCGGGTAGCACTGCTGCTCGCGAGCACGCGGCCGAGCTGCTCGCGTCGACCAGGACCGCCTGAGCCGGTCCGGGAGCACCTCGATCACCAAAGTCGCAGGCCCGACGAGGTCCGCGCTGGCCAGTGCCGCTACCTGTAGCGTGGTCGGGGCGATCACCGGAGGAGACCGTGGCGAAGTTCGTGTTCGTGACTGGGGGCGTGTCGAGCTCGCTCGGCAAGGGGCTGACGGCCTCGTCGCTCGGCCGATTGCTGAAGTCGCGTGGCTTCAGCGTGACGATGTGCAAGCTCGACCCGTACATCAACTTCGATCCGGGGACGATGAACCCCTTCGAGCACGGCGAGGTGTTCGTCACCGAGGACGGTGGCGAGACGGACCTCGACCTCGGCCACTACGAGCGTTTCATTGACGAGAACCTCCACCGAAGCTCGAACGCCACGACGGGCCAGATCTACTCCGCGGTCATCCAGAAGGAGCGGCGCGGCGACTACCTCGGCAAGACCGTCCAGGTGATCCCGCACATCACCGACGAGATCAAGGAGCGCGTCCGGCGACTCGCTTCCTCGGGCAAGGACGTCGACGTCGTCATCGTCGAGGTCGGTGGCACGGTCGGAGACATCGAGATCGTGCCCTTCCTCGAGGCGATCCGGCAGTTCCGGCGGGAGGTCGGCCGCGAGAACGTCTGCTACGTGCACCTGACGCTCGTGCCCTACCTGGCGCCGTCGGGCGAGCAGAAGACGAAGCCGACCCAGCACTCGGTCACCGAGCTGCGCAGCCGGGGCATCCAGCCCGACGTGATCGTCTGTCGGAGCGACCGGCCACTCGACGACCAGCTGAAGCGCAAGGTTTCCCTGCTCTGTGATGTTCCCATCGACGCCGTGGTCTCGGCGGTCGACGCGAAGAGCATCTACGAGATCCCCCTGCTCCTCCACGAGGAGGGGCTCGACGACACCGTCTGTCGGATCCTCCTGCTTGACGGGCCGGGCCACGAGATCGATCTCTCCGCGTGGGAGCACCTCTTCGACCGGGTCGTCTCGGCCACCGACGTCGTGCACATCGGGGTGATCGGCAAGTACGTGGACCTGCCCGACGCCTACCTATCGGTCACCGAGGCACTCAGGCACGCGGGCTTCCACCACGGCGTGCAGGTCGCCATCGAGTGGATCCAGGCGGGCGAGGTCACGGGCATGCTCGCCGAGACCCATCTCGGCGACCTCGACGCGATCGTCATCCCGGGCGGGTTCGGCGAGCGCGGCATCGAGGGCAAGATCGCGGCGGCCGGCTACGCACGTGAGCGGGACGTGCCCTGTCTCGGGCTCTGCCTCGGCCTGCAGACGATGGTGATCGACTATGCGCGCTCGGTCGCCGAGCTCGAGGGCGCCAACTCGAGCGAGTTCGACTCGTCGACGCCGTACCCGGTCATCGACCTCATGGACGAGCAGGTGTCGGTCGTCAACATGGGCGGCACGATGCGCCTCGGCACCTACCCGGCGATGCTGAAGCCCGGATCCCAGGTCGCCACCCTCTACGGCGAGTCGGTCGTGAACGAGCGACACCGGCACCGCTACGAGGTCAACCCGCGTTTTCGCGAGCGTCTCGAGCACGCCGGCCTCGTCTGCTCCGGCACCTCGCCGGACAACCTCCTCGTCGAGTTCATCGAGCTGCCGAGCAACCGGTTCTGGGTCGGCACGCAGGCGCACCCCGAGTTCAAGAGCAGGCCGGACCGCCCGCATCCGCTGTTCCGGGAGCTTGTCGCCGCCGCGCTCGAGCGCGCCCGCTCGCGCAACCCGCATCTGTTCGAGCTCGGCGTCGATGCCCCCTGACCCTGGCGCGTTTCGCCGGATCGGGGAGCGGGACCGACTCGACCTAGGATTTCTGTCCATCGTCACCGGCACCTTCGTCGGACCGGACGGCTTCACGTTCGAGCGTGACATCGTCCGCCACCCCGGTGCGGTGTGCGTGGTGCCGCTCGACGACGACGGCCGAGTGGTAGCGGTGCGCCAGTACCGAGCGCCGGTGGACCGGTACCTTCTCGAGATCCCGGCGGGCAAGATGGACGTGCCCGGCGAGCTGGCGGAGATCGGCGCGCGCCGAGAGCTGGCCGAAGAGGTCGGCATGAGCGCGACGCACTTCGAGGAGCTAGCGAGGTTCTACAACTCGCCGGGCTTCACTGACGAGCAGACCTACTGCTTCCTCGCCGAGGGCCTTGCCGAGGTCGGCCAGTCCGCCCAGGGGATCGAGGAGGAGCACATGACGCTCGAGCGCTTCGCGCTCGACGACGTGCACGGCCTCATCGCGAGCGGCGAGATCGTCGACGCCAAGACGATCATTGCCTGCACGCTCGCCAAGCATCTCGTGGATATGCGACGTGCCGGCGGGGACGCGGCGGTTGCGGCCAGAGGGTAGCGATCGGCCTGAGCTCTCGCTCGACGCCGAGGAGTACCTCTCGTACCTGTCCGTCGAGCGTGGGAGGGCTCCGAGGACGATCTCCTCCTACCGGCGGGATCTCTCGGCTTACGAGGACTTCCTTCGCGGACGAGCGGTCGAGCTTTCGCAGGTGTCGCCGCCGATCGTCCAGGACTACATGGCGTTCATGGCGGCGTCGGGCCTCGCAGCGTCCTCCCGGGCCCGGGCGCTCGCTGCGATCCGCGGCCTGCACGGCTTCGCGCAGGCAGAACGTGGCGCTGCCCACGACCCGACGGAGGACCTCGAGGGACCGCGCGTGCCCCAGGGGCTACCGAAGGCGCTATCCGAGCCAGAGGTGGAACGGCTGCTCGGTGCCGTGCAGGGCGAGGGCGCGCGAGCTCTCCGCGACCGGGCGATGCTCGAGCTGTTGTACGCGACGGGCGCCCGCATCTCGGAGGTCGTGGGACTGTCACTTCGCGACATGGACTTCGAGGCGAGCCTGGTCCGCCTTTTCGGCAAAGGCTCGAAGGAGCGGATCGTCCCCGTCGGCCGAGTTGCCGTGCGGGCGCTCCTCGCATGGCTCGGCCCCGAGGGAAGGCCGGTGATGATCCGTGGTCGGCGCACGAGTCGCGACGACGCCGAGGCGCTCTTCGTGTCCACGCGCGGCGCGCGGATGAGCCGCCAGGCGGCGTGGACGGTCGTACGCACTCATGCGCTGAGCGTCGGACTCGCCGACAGGGTCTCGCCGCACGTGTTGCGCCACAGCTGCGCCACCCACATGCTCGATCACGGCGCCGACATTCGCGTGGTCCAGGAGCTGCTCGGGCACGCGTCTATCACGACCACCCAGGTGTACACGAAGGTCTCCCAGGAGCACCTTCGGCGCGCGTACGTCGCGGCCCACCCGCGGGCGAGGGCCTCCCGGCGAGCGGGGCCGCCATAGCCTGCCGACTCCGCGCAGCTGTGGACAAAGTAGGCTGCGCGACGTGTCTAATGATGCTCGGACCGAAGCCCCCGCGGTGGACTACCGCGCCCTGCTCGAGGAGGAGCGTGCCTCGCTCGAGCACCAGCTCGGGGAGCTCGGCTTCGGAGGCGTCAGCGGCACCGGGCTCTCGTACGACTCCAACTTCGCCGACTCGAGCCAGGTGACCGCCGAGCGGGGCGAGGCGGAGGCGCTGGCCGGCGAGCTGCGAAGCGCGCTGTCGGACGTCGAGCGGGCCATTGTCCGCTTCGACCAGGGCACCTTCGGGGTCTGCGAGCGCTGCGGCCAGGCGATTGCGCCGGCTCGCCTCGAGGCGAAGCCCGCGGTCACCACCTGCATCGCTTGCGCCAGCATCCACCGCTGAGCCCACGGTGGCGCTGAGCGGGGGAGGCGGCCGTTCGCGGCTCAACCACTACGGACCGTGGGTGATCGGTGGCGGGGCAGTGCTTGCCGGCATCGGCTATGAGATAGCGCGTCGCCACGCCGTCAGCCGAAGCGACATCGTCTACTTCCTCGTCCTCGTCCCCACGATCATCTTCCACGAGGTCTCCCACGGGGTCGTCGCGAACTGGTGCGGTGATGACACCGCCAAGCAGGCGAAACGGCTTTCGTTGAACCCGTTGCGCCACATCGACCCGTTCGGCACGATCCTGCTGCCGATACTGCTCATCGCGACGACCGGCTACGCGTTCGGCTGGGCGAAGCCCGTCCCCGTCAACGTCGGGCGACTGCGTCACCCGCGCAACCAGGCCGTGCTCGTCGGTCTCGCCGGTCCGGCGGTGAACATCCTCATCGCGCTCGCGGCAGGCTTCGCCTTTCGGGCAGTGGCGCACCCAGCGACCCTCTCGCTATCCATCAACCAGTGGCCGCTTGGTGACCTCATCCTGTTCTACTTGGGTGAGGTCAACGTGCTCATAGCGGTGTTCAACCTGATCCCGATCCCGCCGCTGGACGGCTCCGCGGTACTCGAGCGGCTACTACCGGCCTCGGCGCTGCCGGCCTACTACCGGCTCCGGTCGGCCTCGATGGTGTTCGTCCTGCTGATCGTGTTCCTCGCCCCGGGCGCGCTCGACGTCATCTTCAACCATGCCCTCACGTACTGGGGAAACATCGTCCTGTAGCGCTCGCGGCGCTACCGGCTCGCGATCGCGGTCCCGACCGGATCGCTCGCAGCATCGAGGTGGTGTACCGCTGCTACCGCCAGGCTCGGGGGGTCCGCGCGACGCCCCTACTGGTTGCGGGCGGTGAGACCCATTGCCGCCCTCGCCCGGGCGAAGGTCGGTGCCGCGACGGCGTGGGCCTTCGCGGCACCCTTCTCGAGAGCCGCGGCGACCCCGGCGGGATCACGGGTGAGCTCCTGGACCCGTTCGCGCACCGGCGCGAGCAGGCTGACGAGCTCGTCGGCGACCTCCTGCTTGAGCTGCCCGTAGCTCGAGAAGCGGGCGGCGACGCCCTCGGGGGAAGTTCCGGTGGCTGCGGCGAGAATCTCGAGCAGGTTCGAGACTCCAGGCTTCTCGGCCACGTCGTAGCGCACGTCTGAGCCGGTGTCGGTGACCGCCCGCCGGACCTTCTTCACGATCTCCTCGGACGAGTCGGTGATCGCGATCGTGCCGAGCGGCGTGCCCGTCGACTTCGACATCTTCTTGTCGGGACGCTGCAGGTCCATGACCCGGGCGCCAACGACCGGGATGACCGCTTCCGGCACGACGAAGGTCTCGCCGTAACGGGAGTTGAAGCGGATCGCCAGGTCCCTCGTCAGCTCGAGGTGCTGGCGCTGGTCGTCGCCGACGGGTACGCGATCGGCGTCATAGACGAGGATGTCGGCTGCCATGAGCACGGGGTAGGTGAGCAGCGATGCGCGGACCGACTCCTGGCCGGCGCCCTTCTCCTTGAACTGGGTCATCCGCCGCAGCTCGCCATAGGACGCGACGCACTCGAGCAACCAGGAGAGCTCGGCGTGCTCGGGCACGTGGCTCTGTACGAACAGCGTGCATACGTCCGGGTCGAGACCCGCGGCGATGAGACCGATCGCGGTGTCGAGGGTCCGCGAGCGCAGGTCGTCCGGCGCGATGTCGATCGTCAGCGCATGGAGATCGACGATGCAGTAGAACGCGTCCGCCTCGCGCTGAGTGGCCGCCCACTGACGCACCGCTCCCAGGTAGTTCCCGATGTGGAGGGTGCCAGATGGCTGGACCCCGGACAAGATGCGCGTCATCGGGCAAGGTTATCGAGGCGCTGGGGTAGCCTTCGACCGTGGCCTACGAAGTGCACATCGACGTCTTCGACGGGCCGTTCGACCTGCTCCTACGTCTCATCGCCGCGCAGGAGGTGGACCTCTACGAGGTGCGCCTCGCCGATATCGTCGACGGATTCCTGGCGGAGACGCGCCGCTTCGGCTCGATGGACCTCGAGCTCGCCACGGAGTTCCTGCTGATCGCCGCGACCCTCGTGGAGCTAAAGTGCCGTCGGCTGCTGCCCGGCAGCGACGATGTCGATCTCGACGAGGACCTCGCATTGTTCGAGGCTCGCGACTACCTGCTCGCGCGCCTCGTCGAGTCGAAAACCTTCTCGAGCGCGGGGAGCGTGCTGGCGCTGCTCGAGCAGGCCGCCGAGCGGTCGCTAGCTCGTCGAGCCGGTCCCGACGAACGCTTCGAGGGCGCTGCTCCTGATCTGCTCGCGGGCGTGACCGGGGAGCAGATCGCCGACGCGGCGAGGCGCGCGCTCGCGGGCCGTCCGGCCGAGGTGCTGCCGACCGCTCAGCTGCGTGATGACGAGGTGAGCGTGCAGGCGACGCTCGAGGAGCTCGTTTCGAGCCTGCCCGGACGTGGCCGCGTCACATTTCGCGAGCTGACGGCACGCTCGGCCTCGAAGGCGCACGTCGTCGCGTGCTTCCTCGCGGTGCTCGAGCTATACAAGCGAGCACTTGTGGACCTCGAGCAGGTCACGACGTTCGGCGACCTCACCGTGACCTGGTCGGGGCGGACATCGGTCGACCGCAGTGAGCTCGTGACCGACTCCTACGACCAGCTCTACGATTCGGGCTCGTACGACAGCGCCGAGCGCGGCGACAGCGACGGCGAGACCGACGACGAGGACTCCGACGAGCCCGCGAACGCCGCGGCCGAGTGGCGCCGGATACGGCACCTCGACGAGCAGGGCGAAGCAGCCGTCCCGACCCGGGGAGCACAGCAGTGAGCGCACTTCCCTTCGAGTGGCGAGCGGAGGCCGCCGCCGTCGAGGCGGTGCTCATCGTGGCGACCGAGCCCGTCCCTCCGGGCCTGTTGGCCGAGCTCCTCGAAGTTCCTGTGGACCGCGTCGAGCAGGTCTGCACGGCACTGGCGTCCTCTTACGAGGAGGAGGAGCGAGGCTTCGAGCTCGTGCGCGTCGCCGGTGGCTACCGCCTGCAGAGCCATCCCGCGTATCGGGGATACGTCGAGCGCTTCGTGCTCGACGACGCGCCGCACCGGCTGTCCCCCGCGGCGCTCGAGACGCTCGCGATCGTCGCGTACAAGCAGCCGATATCGCGCGCCCAGATCGCCGCGATCCGGGGCGTGAACGCAGACGGCGTTATCCGGATGCTCGCGAGCAGGGGCTACGTCGAGCCGGTGGGTCGTGACGAGGGCCCTGGGCAGGCAGTGCTCTTCGGCACGACGCGGCTGTTCCTCGAGCGCCTCGGGCTGAACGGCCTGGAGGACCTCCCGCCTCTCGGGCAGTTCGTGCCCGACGCGGCAACTGTGGAGGCGCTCGAGCACGTGCTGCGCGCCAGTCCCGAGGAGTGAATCCGACCGAGTCGGACGGCGACCGTCTGCAGAAGGTGTTGTCCCGGGTCGGCTTCGGCTCCCGGCGCGTCTGCGACGACCTCGTCGCCGAGGGGCGCGTGCGCGTGAACGGCGAGGTCGCCGTGCCTGGGCGCAGGGTCGACGTCACGCGTGACGTCGTGGAGGTGGATGGCCGCGTCGTCGGCGTCCTCCCCGGGCTCGTCTACTACCTGCTCAACAAGCCGGTCGGTGTCGTCACGACGGCGAATGACCCGGACGGCCGGCCGACGATCGTCGGGCTCGTCCCGTCCGAGCCGCGGGTGTTCGCCGTCGGACGGCTCGACATCGCCACGGAAGGACTGATCGTGCTCACCAACGACGGCCAGCTGGCACAGCTGCTTTCGCACCCGAGTCACGGCGTCGAGAAGGAGTACCTGGCCGAGGTGGAGGGCGACCCCGGCCCCGGCGCGCTCCGCGCGCTTCGCGAGGGCGTCGAGATCGAACCCGGTGTCGTCACGGCGCCGGCGAAGGTGAGCCGGCGTGGTCCGGGCCTGGTCCGCATCGTCGTTCACGAGGGTCGCTACCGGCAGGTGCGCCGGATGTGCGCCGCGGTCGGCCATCCCGTCCGCCGCCTCGTGCGGACGAGGATCGGTCCGGTCACCGACGTGCGGCTCGGTCCCGGGGCCTGGCGAGCGCTCGAGCTCGACGAGGTGCGCGCGCTGACCCAGGCCGCGCGTGCCTCGGAAACGCCTGCTCCCGACGCCCGGTAGGCTGCCCGCCGATGGAAGCGGTGTTGCGGGCGATCCGCGGGGCGACCACCGTCGACCAGGACGACGCGGAGCAGGTCAGCTCGCGCACCCAGGCGCTCGTGCGCGAGATCCTGGCGGCGAACGAGATCGCGAACGACGACCTCGTGAGCATGATCTTCACCGTCACCGCCGACATCGTCTCGGCCTTCCCCGCCACAGCGGCGCGCGGGCTCGGTCTCGACGACGTCGCCCTGCTCGGCGCTGTCGAGTCCCCGGTCGTGGGCTCGATGCCCCGTTGCATCCGGGTGCTCGTGCACTGCTACAGCGCGCGGGAGCGCTCGGAGCTGCGCCACATCTACCTCGAGGGCGCCAGCCGGCTACGCGCGGACCTGGCCGAAATGCCCCGATCCCCGTCGGTGCCGTGAGCCCGACACCGCTCGACGCGCCGGGCCATGGCGGGCGAGCTCAGATCGTCGGCCTCGGTCTCATCGGCAGCTCGGTCGCTCTCGCGCTGCACAAGGCAGGCTGGCACGTGAGCGGTCTGGACGTGGACGAGGCGCGCATGGCCCGAGCCCTCGAGCTCGGCGTCGTCGACCATCTCGGGAGTGATCCCGTGGCGTCGATCGTCTTCGTCGCGACGCCGGTCGCGGCGATCGCGTCGGTAGCGATGGAGCTGCTCGAATCGAGGTCCGGCGATCCCGAGCTCGTCGTCACCGACGTCGGCGGAGTCAAGGGGCAGGTGGTCGCCTCGATCGCCGATCCTCGCTTCGTTGGTGGCCACCCGATGGCCGGCTCGGAGCAGGAAGGGCCCGACGGCGCCGATCCCGACCTGTTCGTCGGTGCGACCTGGGTGCTGACGCCCACGGACGTGATGAGCCCGGCGGCCTTCCAGCGCGTCCGGTCGGTGGTCGCGTCCTTCGGGGCGGACGTCGTGGAGCTGGCGCCGGCGCGTCACGACGCGCTCGTGGCGATCGTCTCGCACCTGCCGCACCTCACCGCCGCCAACTTGATGTCGCTCGCGTCGGACGCCTCGGAGGAGCATTCGGTGCTCTTGCGACTCGCTGCCGGCGGCTTTCGGGACATGACGCGGATCGCGGCGGGCGACCCGGTGATCTGGCCGGACATCTTCCGCGACAACGCATCCGCGGTGATCGAAGCGCTCGACGATCTTCGGGGGCGCCTCGACGAGGCTCGGCGGATGCTCGTCGAACAAGATCGCGGTGCGCTCGTCGCGCTCCTCGAGCACGCACGCGTCGCCCGGCGCAACCTGCCGCCTCGGATGCCGCGCCCGGAATCGGTCGTCGAGTGCCGCGTACCGGTGCCGGACCGTCCCGGCGTGCTCGCGGAGGTGACGACGTTGCTCGGTGAGATCGGGGCCAACATCCGCGACCTTGAGATCGCCCACTCCGCCGAGGGCGAGCGCGGAGTCCTCGTCCTCACGATCGACGCGGAGGCCGTCGACGCGGCTCGGGCGGCCCTTGTCGAGCACGGCTACCGGCCCGCGATCTCGAGGCTGGAATGACGACCTCCCCGATCACCGCGACCACGGACACGGTCCTTGTGGCCGGTGCCGGGCCACTCCGGGGTCGGGTGCGCGCGCCTGGCGACAAGTCGATCTCGCACCGGGGTCTCATCCTCGCGGCCCTGGCCGAAGGGACCTCGGTGCTCTCGGGCTTGTCGCGCGGCGACGACGTCGTGCGCACCGCTGCAGCGCTCGACGCCTACGGCACCCGCATCAGCGCGGCGGACGGCGACGGCCGGGTCGTGGTCATCGGCGGCGTGGAGCGCCTCGGCGAGCCGGAGCGGCCGATCGACGTCGGGAACTCGGGCACCGGTCTCCGGCTGCTGCTCGGCGTGGCCGCGAGGCTGCCGTTCCTCTCCGTGCTCATCGGTGACGAATCCATCCACCGCCGCCCGATGGAACGGGTCGTCTCGCCACTTCGGGCGATGGGCGCACGTATCGACGGCCGCGACGACGGGCGGCTCGCGCCGCTCGTGGTCCGCGGCGGCGATCTCGCGGGGATCGACTACGCACCGTCTGTTCCGAGTGCTCAGGTGAAGTCAGCGCTGCTGCTGGCGGGACTCGGTGCGCGCGGCGAGACGGTCGTGCGAGAGCGCGTCGCGACGCGTCGCCACACCGAGGAGCTGCTCGCACTGGCCGGAGCGGCACCGGAGATCGGCGACGAGGGTGGCGACCATGTCGTGCGGGTGCGCGCCGCCGACCTCTCACCCTTCGAGCTGGACGTGCCGGGCGACCCCTCCCAGGCCGCCTTCCTCGTCGTCGCGGCGCTCCTCGTGCCCGGCAGTGAGATCGTGGTCGAGAACGTCTACGTCGGACCCGGGCGCGCGGGCTTTCTCGACGTGCTCATCCGCATGGGTGCCGACCTCGAGATCGTGCGCCGCGACGTGACGACTGCCGACCTCGTCGTGCGCCATTCAGCGCTGCTGGCCACCGAAGTGCGCGGTGCCGAAGTGCCCGGCTGCATCGACGAGATCCCCGTCCTTGCCGTGGCTGCGGCGTTCGCGGAGGGCACGACGGTGTTCGCCGACGCGGCCGAGCTGCGTGTGAAGGAGAGCGACCGAATCGCGACGATCTCGTCCGAGCTCGCTCGCCTCGAGGTCGACGTCGAGGCGACGGCCGACGGCCTCATCGTCCACGGCGGTCGACCGAGGCCCTCGGGCGCGGTGCGCTCGTATGGCGACCATCGAATCGCGATGGCGCTCGCGGTCGCCGGTCTCGCAGCCGGACCGGGCAGCGGGATCGCGATCGAGGGCTTCGCCGCGGTGGACACGAGCTGGCCGGGCTTCCTCGACACGCTGGACGCGCTCCGGTGACGATCGTCGCGATCGACGGACCGGGCGGATCGGGCAAGTCGACCGTCGCCTGCGCCCTCGCCGAGAGGCTCGGCGTCGAGCGCCTCGACACCGGCGCCATGTACCGGGCCGTGACGCTGGCTGCCCTACGCCGGTCGATCCCGCCCACGGACGGGCACGCGCTCGGCGCGCTCGCACGTGAGATGAAGCTCGAGGTGGGCATGACAAAAGCCGGTGGTTCCTGCGCGAGCGATCCCGCCGCCAGCGGGCGGGTCCTGCTCGACGGCGAGGACGTGACGGCAGCTATCCGGGGGGACGACGTGAACGCGCTGGTCTCGGTCGTCGCCGCCCACCCGGAGGTGCGAGAGGAGCTCGTCGCGCGCCAGCGCGCCTGGGTTGCTGCCCACGGAGCGGGTGTCGTCGAGGGCCGCGACATCACGAGCGTGGTGCTGCCCGACGCGGACCTGAAGGTGTATCTCACAGCGGACCCGGCGGTACGCGCCGAGCGCAGAGCCCGAGAGGTCGCCGGCACGGCAGGGGACGGTGACGAGGCCGTGGACGTCGCAGCGGTGGGCGAGGCGATCGAGCGGCGCGACCGACTCGACTCGGCGAGGTCGGCCTCGCCGCTCATGGTGGTGGACGGTGCGATCGTCGTCGATTCCACGGGCAAGAGCGTTCGGGATGTCGTGGACGAGATCTGGGGGCTGCTGTGACCGACCTCGGACCGACGGCTGACACGAGCGGCGCGTCCGGAGAGCAGCCGGCGTCCGTGTTTTCTCCAGAGCAGGAGCGCGCCGTCCGGCCCATCACCCCAGGCGAGCTGCGCTTCTACGCGTTCTGCCGTTTCGTCTCCGTCGGCCTCAGCCGGATCTGGTACCCGGGCCGGGTGCTCGGCCGGGAGAACCTGCCGACGACCGAGCCGTACGTGCTCGCCCCGGTGCACCGCTCGAACCTCGACTGGCTCGTCGTCGCCCGAGTCACGAAGCGCCGTCTGCGCTACCTCGTGAAGGGGGAGGTGTGGAAGGTGAAGTCGGTAGGCCGGCTACTGGAGCTGCTCGGGACCTTCCCGGTACAACGCGGCGCCGCGGACCGCGAAGCGCTCACTCGCTCGGTCGAGGTGCTCAACGCTGGTGAGCCGCTCGTCGTGTTCCCGGAGGGGACGCGCGGCTCTGGCGCCACCGTCGGCGAGCTGCGCGAGGGTGTCGCCTATCTGGCGCTGCGCGCGGGAGTGCCCGTGATCCCGGTCGGCATGTCGGGTCTCGAGCATTCGATGCCGCGCGGCGCGCGATTCCCCCGCCCTGCGCGGGTGCGGATCGTCGTCGGGGAGCCGATCTATCCGGCCCCGGCCCAGGTCGGCGCCGGAGGGCGGGTCCGGGTGCCACGCTCGGCGACGCACGAGCTCAGTGAACGCGTGCGACAAGGGATCCAGATCGCCTTCGACGAGGCCGAGCGGCGGACCCCTGGAGCTGCGCTCGAGCCGGGGCCGACTGGCCCGCCGTGATCGCGCCGGCGAGGAGATCAGCGGCATGCCCGCGCGAAGGGGCAGCGTCCGCGGACCGCGGGCGGACGAGGCAGGTGTCCGTGGCTACCACGGCGAGAGCGAAAGGGTGTCTACGTTGCGCATCTTGGTGACCGGCGGTTCGGGCTTCATAGGACGTCACGTCGTGGAGCGGCTGCGGGCGCGTGGCGACGATGTCTCGGTAGTCGACCTGAAGCCGTTCCCCGATCCGAGCGTGCCGTGCGTCGTCGGCGACCTGCGCAACCGGTCGATCGCCGAGGAAGCGGTCACCGAAGGCCTCGACGGCGTCGTGCACCTCGCCGCGATCACCTCGGTGCTCCAGTCGGTGAACGAGCCCGACGCCGTCTTCCACACGAACGTCGTGGCGACGGAGTACCTGCTCGAGGAGTGCCGCCAGCTCGGCGTGGCGCGGTTCGTCTTCGCTTCGACGAACGCCGTCGCCGGTGACGTCGGCAGGGCGACGATCGACGAGTCGCTCTCGCTCCGGCCGATGACGCCGTACGGGGCGACGAAGGCCGCCGCCGAGATGCTCTTCAGCGCGTACGCCTCCTCGTACGGGATGCTCACGGTCGCGCTGCGCTTCACCAATGTCTACGGCGCCGGGATGCAGACCAAGGACAGCGTCATCGCCCGGCTGATGCGTGCTGCCCTCGCCGGGGGCACCATCCAGGTCTACGGCGACGGCGAGCAGCTCCGGGACTACGTTTACGTCACCGACGCCGCTCGAGCTATCGAGCACGGGCTCGCGCTCGAGGAACCCGACGTGCTGACGATCGGCGCGGGGGAGTCGGTCTCGATGAACGAACTGCACCGGCTTGCCTGTGAGGTCACCGGCGTCGAGATCGCCAAGGAGCACGTCCCTGGCAAGCCCGGTGAGATGCCGGCCGTCGTCGTCGACATCTCGCACGCGAGGGCCACTGGATGGCAGCCCGAGTACACCGTGCGCGACGGCATCGCTGCGACCTGGCAGGACTTCCGCTCATCGGACGGCTGAACGGCTGAACGGCAGCCAGGGCCCAGCCGCCCCGCGGCGCCATCGTCACGCGGCGCCATCGTCACGCGGCGCCATCGTCACGCGTCGGGGACGAAGCACGTATTTGACGCGCCCTGAGACCGGGTGTTTCATGGTCCTGTTGGTATCCAACTGGTCAGTTGACCGGTGGAGCCTTCCCACGACAGAGATGACGGACGGTGGAGGGAACGACGAATGACAAAGACCTGGCTCATCACCGGAAGCTCCCGCGGTTTCGGCAGGGAGCTCGCCAAGGCCGCGCTCGAGCGCGGCGACGAGGTCGTCGCGACCGCCCGCCAACCCCGGCAGCTCGACGACCTCGTGACGAGCTACGGCGCGAGGGTGCGTGCCGTCGCGCTCGACGTCACGGACGCGGAGGCCGCTCGGGCGGCGGTGCAGCTCGCGGTGAAAGAGTTCGGCAAGCTCGACGTCGTCGTGAACAACGCCGGCTACGCCAACACCGCCCCGTTCGAGGAGATGGCGGACGACGACTTCCGTGCCCAGATCGAGGCGAACTTCTTCGGCGTCGTGAACGTCACGAAGGCCGCGTTGCCGGTGCTGCGCGCGCAAGGGTCGGGGCACTTCGTCCAGTTCTCGTCGATCGGCGGGCGCGTCGGAGGCACGCCCGGGCTCGCCGCCTACCAGAGCGCGAAGTTTGCCGTCGAGGGACTCTCGGAGGTGCTGAATGCCGAGGTGAAGCCGTTCGGAATCAAGGTGACCATCGTCGAGCCCGGAGGGTTCCGCACCGACTGGGCCGGATCGTCGATGCACATGGCCGAGGTGAGCGAGGAGTACGCCTCGACCGTCGGGCGGATGCACACCTACCGGGCGGAGCACAGCGGCAAGCAGCCGGGCGATCCGGCGAGGGCGGCGAAGATCATCACCGACGTCGTCGACATGGAGGAGCCCCCGCTGCGCCTGCTGCTCGGCACCGACGCCGTCGAATCGGCGGACAGGGCCTCGAGGGCTCGAGCCGCCGAGGCCGCGCAGTGGGCCGACGTGAGCCGCTCGGCCGACTTTCCCGCGGGCGAGTAGCGGGGCCCTAGCCGGAGCGCTGGCGGCGGCGCTCCCGCCACCACGTGCGGAGGAAGACGTTGCCGTAGCGGTAGCCGTAGGTGAAGTTGCCGCCCTTCTTCGAGCGTCCCGAAGTTCGGGCGTGCATCGTCACGGGTCGCTCGGCATAGCGAGCCCCGCTCATGACGGCGCCTATTAGCAGCTCGGAGGCTTGGTACTGCTGCTCGTCGAGCACGAGCTTCGCCGTCAGCTCGGCGCGCATCGCGCGGATCGGGTTCGCCGTATCGGTCACCGGAGTCCCGGTGAGCGCGGTGATGAGCTTGCCGAACAGGTACACGCCGGTGTTGCGCATCCTGCCCGTCGAGTGTGTGACGCCGAGACGTCGGGAGCCGTTGACGAAGTCGGCCTCGCCGCGCACGACCGGCTCGAGCACGACGCCGAGGTCGTCGGGCTCGGTCTGGCCGTCGGCGTCGGCGGTGACGATGTAGGTCGCGCCGTACTGCCTGGCGACGCGGTAGCCGAGACGGAGCGCAGCTCCCTGGCCCCTGTTGACGGGGGCGACCACCGCGAGGTGACCGGCCTTGCGGACGATGTCCGCCGTCCCGTCCTCCTCGCCGTCGATGACAACCACCACCGAGACCTCGAGGTCGCAGAGTCGCTTCGGGATCGAGGTGACGACGGCCCCGATGTTGTCCCGCTCCTTGTAGGCCGCGATGACGACGGCCACCGGGGCGAGCTCGGGAGCGCCCTGCTTCTCGATCAGATCGGCGATCGCGACATCATCGACGAGCGCATCGAGCGAGCGACGCCTGACCTGCTCGCGCGAGCTCACGCCGGCTGGGGGGCGAGCATGCGCGCCGCTGCTATGGAGCGATCCTCGGCCGAAGGGAGCGGACCCGAGGGAGCGGTGCCGATAGCGACCGCAGCAGCAGCCGCGACGGCGCGAAGCAGCTCACGCAGCTCCGGCGGGGGAGGGAAGTACTCCTCCTCCTCGACCGTCCGCACGATCTCGACGCCGTCCGTCGGAGCGAGGCGCGCCACGACCTCGTCGACGAGCCACTCGGGCGCGGAGGCTCCCGCCGTGACGCCGACGACACCGGACAGGTCGTCGGGCAGCTCGTCGGCGGCGTTCACCCGCATGACCCGCGCGCAGCCGGTAGCCGCAGCGACGTGGGTCAGCGAGACGGTGTTGGAGGAGTTGGCCGAGCCGATGACGACGACGGCGTCGCAGCGTCCGCCGATGGCGCGAAGTGCCGCCTGACGGTTGGTCGTGGCGTAGCAGAGGTCCGATCGCCCCGGCATCCACAGCTCCGGGAAGCGCTCACGGGCCCGCTCGGCGATGCCGACCCACTCGTCATGGGGAAGGGTTGTCTGCGCAAGCAGAGCGACCGGGGTGCCCGGGTCGTCGAGAGCGTCGACGTCCGCCTCGCTCTCTACGAGTCGCACGGCGGCGGGGGCGACGGCCATCGTGCCGATCGCCTCCTCGTGGCCGGCGTGGCCCACGTAGACGACGGTGAAGCCCTTCTTCGCCCGTACCTTCATCTCGTGGTGCACCTTGGTCACGAGGGGGCACACGGCGTTGACGACGGTACGGTCGCGCTCGGCCGCGGCGGACTCGACCTCCGGCGCCGAGCCGTGCGCCGACAGCATCAGCGGGGCGCCCGCGGGCACGTCGTCGACGTCGTCGACGAACACGACGCCCTGCTTGGCGAATGCTTCCACCACGAGGCGGTTGTGCACGATCTCGTGGTAGCAGTAAACGGGCGGCTCGAACACCCGCACCATCCATGCCAGCGCCTTGATCGCCATCTCGACGCCCGCACAGAAGCCCCGAGGCTCAGCGAGCAGTACCCGTTCGACCTTCACGACCACCAGGGTAGCCAAGGTAGAATGGTGCTATGCCGTTTCCCCAGGTCGTCGCTGTCGCGCCCGCGTCGGCGGCCGAGCATGCCGGGGTCGAGGTCGGCGACGAGATCCGCTCGATGAACGGCACGGTTCCGCGCGACGTCATCGAGTACCAGTTTCTCGCCGACGAGGCCCTTGTGGAGCTCGAGATAGCCCGCGGCGGGCTGGTCCTCGAGCTCGCCGCGGAGAAGCACGCTGGTGAGCCGCTCGGCATCGAGGTCTCCTCGGCAGTGTTCGACCGGATCCGGACGTGTGACAACCACTGCGAGTTCTGCTTCATCTACCAGCTCCCGAAAGGCATGCGCCGTAGCCTCTACGTCAAGGACGACGACTACCGGCTGTCCTTCCTCTACGGGAACTTCACGACCCTGACGCGCTTCACCGAGCTCGACCTCGAGCGAGTGATCACCGAGCGGCTCTCCCCGCTCAACGTCTCGATCCACGCCACGGACCCCGACGTGCGGGCCCGGATGCTGCGCAACCGGCGCGGTGCGACGAGCCTGCGGTGGCTGCGGGCCCTGCTCGACAACGGCATCGAGGTGCACGGTCAGATCGTCGTCTGCCCGGGTGTCAACGACGCAGCCGTGCTCCACGACACCCTCGCCGGCATCCTCGAGCGTTTTCCCGAGCTCGCGACCGCGGCCGCCGTGCCGCTCGGGGTGAGCCGCTTCTCGAAGGAGTCCGCGATGCGCCCGCACACGCGCGCCGAGGCCGAAGCGGTCGTGGACGCCGTCGAGGAGTGGCAGCAGCGGTACCGGACCGCTCTCGGGCGGAGCCTCGTCCAGGCCTCCGACGAGTACTACCTCCTCGCTGGGCGGCCGTTTCCGGTCGCGGAGACCTACGACGGCTTCCCCCAGCACGAGAACGGGATCGGCATGGCTGCGGCGTTCGAGCAGGCGTTCCTCTCCGGGCGCTCGATCGCCGACACTGGTCACGGCGGGTTCTTCCAGAGCGTCGACGGAGCACCGGCCGTGGGCTACAGGGCGCCACGCAACCCTGTCGATGGCGCGGTCGCTTCCTCGAGCAGGGTCGAGCTGCGGCGCAGGCCGCGCGCCGTCGAGCGCGGGGTGACCGTGCTCACCGGCGAGTACGGCGCGAGGGTGATAGCGCCGTTGCTCGCCCGCATCGGCCGGGAAGACGTGGAGGTGCGTGCCATCCGCAACGACTTCTTCGGCGGCAACACCGCCGTGGCCGGGCTGCTCACCGGCGAGGACCTACGTACCGCACTCGCCGGAGCCGATCCCGCACGTCGCTATCTATTGCCTGACGTCTGTCTCAACGAAGGGCGCTTCCTCGACGGGCTCACCCCAGCCGACCTGCCGCTCGTGGTTGAGATCGTCGAGACCGACGGAGCCGCGCTGCGTCGTGCCATCGGCCGGCGCGCCGGCCAGGGTCACGCGGCGACCGGCGTGCGCGTCGTTGCTGGAGCGTTCCGGTGAGCCCGGCCCAGCCGCCGCGTCCGGGGACGCTGTCGACGGAGGTGCGCGGGGACGGCCCGGAAGACGGCGCCGAGCCCGGATCCGCGGCCCCTCTCGCACCCCAGGTCACGCGGTCCAAGCCGGCCGCAGCCCCGCGGCTTCCAGTCGTGGTCATCGCCGGCCGCCCGAACGTCGGCAAGTCGACCCTCGTGAACCGGATCGTCGGCAAGCGGGTCGCGATCGTCGAGGAGCATCCGGGGGTGACCCGGGACCGGCTGGAGCTGTCGGCGGACTGGCGCGGTCGTCAGTTCGTCATCGTCGACACCGGTGGCGTCATGGAGCGAGGGGACCTGCTCGACGCCAAGGTCACCAGGCAGGCGCTGCGAGCCGTGGACGATGCCGACGTCGTGCTGTTCTTGGTGGACGCGATGACAGGGCCGACGGGGGAGGACGATGCCGTGGCGACCTTGCTGCGCCGTCGTGCCGACAAGGTCGTCCTCGTCGCCAACAAGGTCGACTCCGACCGTCAAGAGTCCGAGGCGTGGGACCTCTTCCGGCTCGGACTAGGCGCGCCGGTCCTCGTGAGCGCGATCCACGGGCGAGGGGTCGGCGACCTGCTCGACGTGATCGTCGACCGCTTCCCGGAGGAGCCCACCGACGAGGCGGACCGCGCGACGGCCCGCACCTGGAACGCTCCGCTCGGCGACCCGGGCGCGGACGCCGGTGACGCGCGCGGACGCAATGTCCCCGGCTCGGCCGGACGCCCCGAGATAGCGTCCGTCGCCATCGTCGGCCGTCCGAACGTCGGCAAGTCGACCCTGTTCAACCGCCTCGTGGGCGACGAGCGCAGCGTCGTCCACGACATCCCGGGCACGACGCGTGACGCCATCGACACCCTTGTCGAGACCGAGGAGGGGCCGGTCCGCTTCATCGACACCGCAGGCCTGCGGCGCAAGTCGCGCATCGGGTCAGGGAGCGAGTACTACTCGCTCGTGCGCTCCCTCTCCGCGATCGACCGGGCGGACGTGGCGCTGCTCGTGATCGACTCGGTGGAGGGCGTTACTCACCAGGAGCAGCGCCTCGCCGAGCGGGTCGACATCGCGGGCAGCCCGATCGTCATCGTGCTCAACAAGTGGGACCAGTGCACGACTGAGCGCCGGCTCGAGGTCGCCGAGGAGGTCGAGGACCGCCTCGCCTTCCTCAGCTACGCGCCGGTTCTCCGGACCTCCGCGCTGAGCGGCTCGGGAGTGCACCGCCTGGTGCCGGCCCTTCGAAAGGCGATCGACGCCTACCACGAGCGCATTCCCACCGGTCAGCTCAATGACGCGCTGAAGGCCGCACAGTCGGCCCATCCGTCCCCGACGGGCCGTGTGCTCTACGCGGTACAGGGTGCGATCGACCCGCCGACGATCACGCTGTTCACGAGCAGCCGGCTGCACTCGAGCTACCTCCGTTACCTCGAGCACTTCCTGCGGGACCGCTTCAAGCTCGGCCCGACGCCGCTGAAGATCCGCGTCCGGGTACGGGGAAAGGCGACGTGACGACCGTGCCGACGACTCCTGCGGGAGACGGCACGGCGCATGACGCGGCCTCCGACGAGGAGGAAGGGCCGCCACCGGCGCCTTGGCACTTCAAGGTGCTGCTCGTCGGCACCGTGGGCTACCTGATCTACCGGCTCGTCTGGTTCATCTTCTGGCTCGCCGGCCACTCCTGGCACGGCTGATCCGGCCGACGGAGGTCACCCCGCGGGGCGACTACGATGCCGGGCGTACGGGCTGTGGCGCAGCTTGGTTAGCGCGCTTGACTGGGGGTGTCCCCCCGCCCATGACGCTCCGTGCCTTCCACTGACGATCCACCTGCTCAGGTGTGCTGCGTCGTACACTTGTTCGATCGGCGGTGAC
>JAODBO010000038.1 GCA_025464005.1 Acidimicrobiaceae bacterium
CGGGCGCCGCGCGGTCGGCTGTGGGCCGCCTCGACCGCTCATCCGTGGGCCGCGCCCGCCCGCTGACTCACCGACTCCGTCCTGGCGGCGACCTGCGCCACCGAGGGGCCGGGGTCGATCGGCTTCAGGTACACCACCGTTCCGGGCGAGACCATCTTCAGCTGGCGCTCGGCGACGCCGAGGACACGGCTCGGCGCGCTCAACGTCGCGCGGCTGAGGTCGAGACTCTGATTCCTCGAGACAGCGCTCGCTAGCTCCTGCTGGAGGCCGTCGAGACGTACCTGCCGCTCGGCGACGAGCGCCTGCGCCCCGGCCACGACGAGCAGCGCGGCCACCACCACGGCCGCCGAGAGCGCGATAAGTCGGCTGACGTGGCGCCGGCGCGCGCGAAGGGCGAGCTCGCGCTCGCCGAGCACGCGCAGCGCCGTGCGGTCCGGCGCCGGTCGCCCGATGCCGGGAGTCGTAGAAGGTCTCGCGCCTGGACGAGATGCTGCGGTCCTGGCCGGCTCCTCACGCCGCGTCGCAGTGCGAGCTTGGACCGCCATCAGTTCGCCCTGCTCGGCCACGAGCGCGGTGCGCCAAGTCTCTCGACCGCGCGCATGCGCACGCTCTCCGCCCGCGGGTTGCTCTCGATCTCCGCGGCCGAGGCAAGGCGTGCCCCGCGGTTCAGCAGGCGGACCGTCGGCTCGGCTCCGCAGACGCACGGCAGGCCCGGCGGGCACACGCACCCGCCGGTCGCGGCAAAGCGGAACCGCTCCTTCACCAGGCGGTCCTCGCCCGAGTGATAGGCGAGCACGACGGTACGTCCGCCCGGAGCCAGGAGCGAGATCGCATCGTCGAGGGCGGGACCGAGGAGCTCGAGCTCGCTGTTGACACTCACCCGAAGTGCCTGGAAGACCCGCCTGGCTGGATGTCCGCGTCGCCTCGCTGCTGCGGGGACAGCATCCGCGACGATCTCGGCCAAAGACGCGGTTGACGCGATGGGACGCTGCGCCACGATCGCCCGGGCGATGCGCTTTGCAAAGCGCTCCTCGCCATGCATGGCGAACAGCTCCGCAAGCGTCTCCTCGTCGTCCCCGTTGACGATGTCATAGGCGCTCCGCTCGTCCGCTGGATCCATGCGCATGTCGAGCGGGCCGTCGTTGCGATAGGAGAAGCCGCGTTCGGCGACGTCGAGCTGGTGCGAGCTCACACCGAGGTCGAACAGCACCGCCACGACCGGTGTCGTCGCCGCAGGGCTCGCTCGAACTACGTCGACGAGCTCGTCGAATCGAGCGCGGTGCACGGTGGCGCGCCCGCGGAAGACCGCGAGCTGCTGAGTGGCGGCGCGGACGGCATCGGGGTCGCGGTCGAGTGCCACGAGATCCCATCTCGGGTGGACGTCGAGGAGAGCGCGCGCGTGACCGGCGCCTCCCACGGTGGCATCCACGAGCACACCGTCGTCGACCTCGTCGAAGACCTCGAGGACCTCGTCGAGCATCACCGGCACGTGCGCGAATCCCTCGCTCATCCCCAGCCTCCCGGCCGCGCGCGAGGCGGGCGCTTCGCTGACGGGACGGAGACCGGCGGAGAGGGAGGTCTGCAAACCGTCCCCGGTCGCGGTCGGGAAGCTGGGGATGAGCGAGGAACGATGCGACATGCAAACGGGACGGACGTGGCGGATGGTGACATAGGGATCGCTCGTCACCGCGGGACCGGTGGTGTCGTCCCGGCCCCTGCGGCCGCGACGACGTCCTTCTCGGCCCAGGCCCGCGGGGACCAGAGCTCGACGCGGTTGATCATGCCGACGATGAGGACCTCTTGCTCGAGGTCCGCGTAGCTGCGCAGGTGAGACGGCACCGGCATTCGACCCTGACGGTCGATCTCGGCGTCGAAGACCGCCGACGACCAGTCGCGCACCGCGTTGCGCGAGGCGGGGTCGCCCCCAGCCTCGACGAGCCGGGACTCGACCTCGTTCTCGAACTCCTCCACTGTCCATAGAGCGAGACACCCTTCGAGGTGGGGCGTTAGGTATCCCTGCTGGGCGAAGTGAACGCGAAGCTTGGCCGGCAGGATGACCCGGCCCTTCGCGTCGAGGGAGTGCTCATACCTCCCAAAGAACCTCGCACCGAGCGGCAACGCCGACGTCCCTCTTCATTGCGCAGGCCGGCGGTCAGCGGCGCATCCGCCCTCCCCTACGCTCCACTTCGCGCCACTCTATTGCCCTTCCACTCCACGGTCAACCACCAGGTCACATAGCAGTGCCACGCTCTGTGACCTCGAAGGTGACGTCGCCGCGCCGAAAGCGACGGTCCGCAACGAGCAGCGAAGGAGCTGACGCGCGACGGGGCACCGGCACGCGTCACGTCCCGGCGTGACCGGATCTGCGTGCGGACGGCTCTAGCCACTGCCGCGGCGGGACACTAGACCCGCAGGTCAGGTGGTCGATCCCGGGAAAAGCTCAGGCGCGATCATCCTCGGCGGGCCGATGATCGCGTAGCCCGGGGCACTGGACCCGGTACTCCTCGGCCAACGCCTCCAGCACGTCGTAGCGCTCGTGCTTGGGCCCGGCTTCGAGGCGGAGAGCTACCAGACCGTGTAGCCACCGTCCACAACTAGGGTCGCGCCGGTCACGAAGCTTGCGGCATCTGCGAGCAGGAAGACGACGGCGCTTGCGATCTCTCTGGGCTCGCCGGCCCGCCCGAGCGGCGTGCCCCCGATCCAGAGCTGACGCGCCTGGTCGGTCTCGAGGTCGGCCGCAGTCATCTCGGTGCGCACGTAGCCCGGGGCGACCGAGTTCACCCGGATGCCCTTCGGCGCCCACTCCGCGGCCAATGACTTCGTGAGCATGATCACGCCCGCCTTCGAGACGTTGTACGCGATCTGGAGCTGCGGGCGGTTGACGATCATCCCCGACATCGAGGAGATGTTCACGATGGCTCCGACGCCTGCGTCGAGCATCGGAGCGCCGAACACCTGGGAGCAGTAGAAGACGCCGGACAGGTTCACGTCGAGGACGCGCTGCCAGTCGGCGGGTGTGACCTCGACAGCAGGCGCGTGGATGACGATGCCGGCGTTGTTGACGAGCCCGTCCGCGGCGCCCCAACCGGACTCGAGGCTCCGCCGGGCGGCGACGACCTGCTCACGATCGCTCACGTCGCACACCGCGTGGCCGACCGACACCGAGGGCGCGGCCTGCGCGAGCGACGCGCTCGCGGCCTCCAATCGATCCTTGCGCAGGTCCAGCAACGCAACGTCCGCGCCGCTCGTCGCGGCCGCAAGCGCTATCTCGTAGCCGATTCCCTGGGCCCCGCCCGTGACGACGATACGGCGGCCGCTCAGCGATGAACCGTCCATGGCGCTCTCCCGGAATGTGCGTGGCCCCGTTGGGGTCATGGTACGCGCGAAGCCAAGGTCGGGCCCAGGCGGCGCTTAGGGCCTTTCGGCCACCACCACGAGCTGGGACTCGGCTCGGAAACGTGCCACTGGCGGCTCGCTCTCGTAGGCGGTGAGGTAGCGATCGAACTCGTGGCCACCGAGAAGACCACGTCGGACGATCTCGTCCCGGGCGGCGCGCAGGCGCGCTGCGTTCACGAGCCGCGACGGGTCACCTGGCGCACTGGCCTGATGTTGAGCCTGGGCCAGAAGCTGCACGGTGCGGATCTCGAACCCCGCCTCGGCGAAGTACGTAGTCAGCTTCCGCCCGACCTCCCGGTCACCACCGCGGCCCGACTGGCAGGCGGCGAAGGCCTGCTCGAGAGCGACAAGGTCCGGGGACGGGAGCGGATAGGTGAGGCTCAGGCCGTCGTCGACGTCGAAGAGCAGGACCCTGGCTCCACGGCGAAGCACCCGCCAGAGCTCGGCTACGACCCGGCGCGGCTCGACGACGTGCTGGAACAGCAGCCGAGCAGTGGCGACGTCGAACGTACCGTCCGCGAATGGCAGGTCCTCGACCTCGGCGCGCTCGAAGCGCACCGACGAGCCCGAGCACAGCCACGCGCCGAGCGTCTCGGCGACGCTCGTCGCCACGGCGAGCACGTCCTGGTCGACATCGATGCCGACACCGTGTACCTCGTAGCGATGGGCCATTTCGAGAACCACCGGACCGAAGCCGGTCCCGAGGTCGAGCACGTCTTCGCCGGGACGCACCTCCAGCAGCGACAGAAGGCTTCGCCGCGTCGGACCGGTGAGGATCGTCTGCGCGAGGAGGGAGCCTCCAGGCGGTGCCGGGTGGGCGTCAAGGTAGGCGGCATAGGCCTCATCGAGCCTTATCCATGTCGGCTCGTCGGGACCTGTGGCGCCAGGTCGTCGCGAAAGTGGGACCGGCGCTCCGCCTCGTTCCATCGGCGAGAGGCTACCCGGCCCTCGATTCGACACCGGGACCACGCTGCGACTCCCCGTAGCGGGCGGGCCACGACATGGAGCATCACCCGAAGGTCTCGCGCAACGACTCTTGCAGGCGCTCGCCCCCCGCCATGACCGTGGCGACGGTGCGCTCGAGCTCGTCGACAAGCAGATTCCGATCGCCCGGATCGAGCGACAGCAGTCCTGCGAAGCCCACCGGCTCGAGGTCGACGAGAGCCATCGAGTGGAGCCAGGCACCGCGTCGGTCGCGGCGCTGCGAGATCCCGACGAGCTTGCGCCCCTCCACGGTCACCTCGCCCGGCCCCAGCCCGGCGAAGCAGGCCACGCGCGACCAGCGGCTCGTCTGCATCGCGCCTCGGTGGACCTCGTAGTGCGACGGCGTGCCGGCGCCGGCGGCAACGAGCGCCTCGACCCAGCGCTCGCCGAGCCACCAGGCCGATCGCCCGACGTCGGCATCGAGCAGCGGGTCGCCGGCGGGAAGGTGCACGTCGAGCCAGACCTGGCCGGCGGGCGCGACGAACACGGCGCCTCCGCCGCTGCGGCGCCGCACGAGCCCAACGCCGGCCGCGTCGAGTCGGGCGGTGTCGGCGTCGCTCGCTGCTTGGGCGCTACCGAGGACGAGCGCTGGAGATCTCGGGAGACAGATGCAGGCGAGACGCCGCCCCCGGGGATCGGGCAACTTGGCGACGAGCTCCTCAGGCTCACCGGAGCGATCGGCGAGCTGCCAGTCGGACGTCACCGGCGACAGGGGCGCACGGCGTCGGACGCCGAGCACGAGCCATGCGCGGACGCGGCCACGACGACGCGAGCGGTCGGCTCGGGCCCGCTACCGGCAGGCTCAGGCAGCAGGGTCGCGGCGCTCGCCGGACTTGTGCAGCACTCGGGCGACGTACGGCTCCCAGTCGGCGCAGACCTCACCGCTCGCCGCGAGGAGCCACACGCGAGACCGGGGCGCACGAGGCTTCTCGTGGAGGACGAACCCGGTCTCCTCGAGCAGGTAGTCCTCCTTGGCCGCGTTGCACCGGCGGCACGAAGCGACGACGTTGTCCCAGCTGTGAGTGCCGCCGCGGCTGCGCGGGACGACGTGGTCGATGTTCTCTGCCTGCGCCCCGCAGTACTGGCAGCGGTGACCGTCCCGGGCGAATACCGAACGACGGGAGATCGCGACCTTGGTCTGGCGGGGCACCCGCACGTACTGGGCGAGGCGCACGACCGAGGGTTCCGGAAAGCAAGCCCGCGCCGAGCGGTACTCGCTGCCCGTGCTGTGGACGAGCTCGGCCTTGAGATCGAGGACGAGGACAAGCGCTCGACGCGACGAGACGACGCAGAGCGGCTCGAATGTCGCGTTAAGCACGAGAGCCCGCCCGATCATCTCAGGTCCTGCTCGCTCCGGGAGCGTCGCCCACCCTCATCGGATCGGAGGCTAGCGCGCTCGCCCGCTCGAGCCGTGCACCTGGCGGGTGCTCCTGCGCTCGATGCGAGACCATTCGAGGAACCCTACGAGATCGGCGCCCGACGGGACGGCCGAGGGATCGCCGTAGGCGGTCTCCATCCTGAAGGCCACCCAGGAGCTTTGCGAAAGTCGCAAAGGATGCTGCCACCAGCGCAGCGGCAGGAGATCGGCGGCTGTCCGCAGCGCCTCGGGCCACAGCTCGACACGGCCCCGCAGGGCACGAAGCGCGCGCGTCCAGGTGCGAGTACCCGCCCGATTCAGCTGCTCGAACCCGTCAGCGATCTCGCCAGAAGCGAGAGCGGAACCGCTTGCCGATGATCGAGAGCTCCTCACCGAGCGCCCGTGGCTTCGCGTGGCCTGCGGCGCCGTCACCGGTTTGGCCGCCATAGGCCTGGCGGGCACTCCGCTCGAAGATGAGCGTCCCGAAGAGCATGACCAGGAAGCCGAACGTGCCGACGAGCAACGACGTCCGGAATGCGAGGAGCAGGATCGCGAGGCCGGCGACAAACACCGCGACGGACCACCGCATCGAACGACCTGCGGCAGAGCGGGGACCCTCGGTGCGTACGCGATCTACAAAGGCGCGATCGTTCTCGTAGAGCTTCTGCTCCATCTCTTGGAGAATTCGCTGCTCTTCTTCGGAAAGCGGCACTCGCTCCCCCTCTCCAGCGGCGGACCGCTCCCAGTGGGAGCGACTGCCCACGTCCCGCCGCACGCGACCACCGCCAACGGCGCACCCCTGCTCAGACCCTTCGATGCATTCTCGCGCACGGCGGGAGCGTCGACAATGCGGCTCGACCGATGATGCGGCGATCTGCGCACGCCATGCCCCCTCGGCGAGCCGGCAGCTCAGGTCTACGCTACCGGTCCAGCTGGCCCGCTCCTCGGCCCGGAGCGTGCCTGGTCGCCGAGCAAGGCAATCGCGCCCGCGCCGAAGCGCTGGCAGATCGCCTCGGTCGCAGCCTCGATCTCGTCCCGGGGATCGCCGTCCTCTCCCGCCGATGGAGCACCCGGACGCTCCTCGCCGCCGAAGAGCTGCAGCTGGAGCGCTCGGCCCTGCTCGGCCACGACGAGCGCTGAAGCGTGGACGCCGATCAGGCGTACCCCGGTGCCGGTGTCGAGTCCGACTAGCAGCTCGCAGGCGGCGTCACCGATCACAGACGCCGTGTCTGCGGGCCGGGCGAGCGTGCGGGATCGCGTCACGGTCGAGAAATCGGCGAAGCGCACCTTCAAGGTCACCGTACGTGCCTCGACCCCGCCGGCGCGGCAACGCCCCGCCACGGCGGTCGCCGACTCGCGGGCGCGGCGGGCGAGAACGGCCCCGTCGCGTATGTCCTCGGCGAAGGTCTCCTCGTGGCCGATCGAGCGGGCCGCTCGCTCGGCCACGACCGGGCGGCTGTCGCGCCCCCATGCCAGGTCGTGAAGGGCGCGCCCGCTCGAGGCTCCGAGCAGCCGGACGAGGCTCTCGCGGCCGACCGAGGCAAGGTCACCGACGCTCGACACCCCGAAGCGGGCCAGCCGTTCCGCCGTTCGCGGGCCGACCCCCGGGATCGCTCTGACCGGATGGCGGTGCAAGAAATCCAACTCGTCCGCGGCCTCCACCACGACCACGCCTGGGCCAGGTACCACGCCGGAGGGTCCGACGACCGGCTTGGCAGCCTTGGACGCCAGCTTCGCGATGAGCTTCGTCCGGCCGACACCCACCGCACATTCGAGCTGCAGCTCGTCACGCACCCGACGGCGGAGAGCCTCGGCGATCGATCGGCTCGGACCGACGAGCCGGTGGGAGCCGGAGACGTCGAGATACGCCTCGTCCAGCGCGACCGGCTCCACGATAGGCGTCGCCGATTCCAGGATCTCTCGTAGACGTCGACTCACCTCGCCGTAGACGTCGAAGCGCCCGGCGAGGAACACCGCGTCGGGGCACAGCCCGCGCGCTACGGCGGTGGGCATCGCCGATCGGATGCCGAAGACGCGCGCCTCGTAGGAGGCTGAAGCGACGACCCCGCGAGGACCCGTGCCTCCGACAACGACGGGCCGCCCCACGAGCGTCGGGTCCCGCTGGACCTCGACTGCGGCGAAGAAACTGTCCATGTCGAGGTGGAGCACGTCGAGCGCAGCGGGCGGATGTTCCTCGGGGAGAGGCTCGGATGGGCCACCCGACTGCTCACGCGCCGCCATCGGGAGCGTCACTGCCCGAGACGGACGCGGCGAAAGGCCTCGGCGAACGAGACGCCCCCGAGCCGCCCGGCTTGCTCGGCACGCTCGCGCATCGCCACCCCGAGCCATTCGCCGCTCTCTCCGAGCTGGCTTCGGTGGCACAAGATCGCTGCGGCCTTCCGGTCGATGACCGAGGTGATGTCGACGACGACATTGGCATCGAGCGAGGCAGAGAGGTAGACGACTCCGACGGTCCACGCCGGCCCGGACGTCGGAAAGTACAGCGGGGAGGCCGCCGCCGGCGACACCGAGTCGAGCACCGCCCACCCGACGATGCGGTGGTCACGATGGTTGTAGTAGTGCTCGCCGAAGAACACCGCCGTCGGATCCGGGCAGACGACCGCGTCGGGGCGCACGTCACGGATAAGCCGGACGAGCTCACAACGGAGCTTGTGATCGTTCTCGAGCTCTCCGTCGTCGACGCCCAGGCGATGCACACGGGCGACGCCCAGCTCGAGCGCGGCTGCGGCGACCTCGGCTGCCCGCGCCTCCACGAGCGCCGGTACGTCCGCGCCGGGCTCGGACGAGCCTTTGTCACCCTTCGCGCACACCACGAGGTGCACCTCGCAGCCGCTCGCTGCCCAACGCGCGAGTGTCCCGCCGCACGACACGTCCGCGTCGTCCGGGTGGGCATAGATCGCAAGCGCGCGGCCGGGAACGTCGGCAACGAGCTCAGGCGCCACGGGCATTCCCCCCGGAGCTAGGACGTCGGACCACGTGCGCGCCTCACCTCGGACCGTGCTGCTTCGGAGCGGTCTCCTTGGTGAGCAGCCCGGCCTCGCGCTCGAAGTCCCCGGCATCCTCGAAGCCCTTGTAGACGCTCGCGAAACGCAGGTAGGCGACGTCGTCGAGCTCTCGCAGGCGGTCGAGCACCGCCACGCCGATCTCTTGGCTCGCGATCTCCACTCCGGACCGACGGACGAGGTCTTCGACGCCATCAACGAGCGCGTCGAGCTGCGCCCGGTCAACTGGACGGTTCTTGCAGGCAGAGCGCACTCCCGACGCGACCTTCTCTCGGTCGAACAGCTCCCGCTGCCCCGAGCGCTTGGCGACGAGCAGGACCGAGCCGCCGAGCCGCTCGAAGGTCGTGAAGCGAAATCCGCACCCGAGGCACTCACGCCGGCGCCGGATGGCGGCGCCTTGCTCCACCTCTCGTGAGTCGACGACACGATCGTCCACGTGTGCACAACTCGGACACCGCACGCGCCGACGCTACTGCCCAGCGCCCCCGCGCATCGCGAGGCAACGGTACGACTCGCTAGGGCAAGCGCAAGGTGGCGCCCACGCGCAGCACGCCACCGGGAAGCTCGGCGTCCAGCTCGTCGACGAGCGGCCTCGGGTCAGCTCCGGGCTCCATCGCCGACGCGATGGACCAGACCGTGTCTCCGGCGCGCACCACGTACCGATAGCCGCCGTGGACGGCTTGAGCACCCGGGGGTCGCACGAGATGGGATTTCGACCCCGTAAGTGCACCGGTGCCGAACCAGATCCCCGCGAGCGCGCCGACCGTCAGCAGCGCTGGGGCGATTCGGAGCCCGCGGCGCTGCCGGGCGGCGCCGGCAACGGCGGGGCGGGTGGGAGCGGAGGCTCCGGGGCGCAGCGCGCGCTCCGACGCGGATCCGACAAGGCGTAGATGGGCGACCTCGCCGGACGTCTCGCGACGCGGGCGCGTAGTTGCATATGGGTTGGCTGGCGGAATCGCCCGTCCGCGAGCCGCGGCACCTTGTGGGCGAGCGGCTGGTCGGCCGCCTCGGGTCAACGCCGGATATGCGATCGCCGCCATCTCTGCCTCCACTGCTCTGGTCCCTGGCCGCCGCGGTCCCCGGCGGGCAGGGACTGCCTCGTCCGGGCCCTTCTTCGTACATACGTTCGACGGTGTCCAGGCCGATGGTTCCACGAACACCTGTTCGATGTCAAGGCCCCCGTCGAACGCCTGTTCCACGAACGGATGTTTGCATTCGGGTGTGACAGCGCAGTACCGTGCGTTGTCGAGGAGGTGGCGACGTGGCCGAGACGGTGCTGACTGGCAAGCGACGACAGATCCTGGAGTTCATCGCCGAGCAGGTCCGATCCCGGGGCTACCCGCCATCGGTCCGTGAGATCGGCGAGGCGGTCGGGCTCACGTCCTCGTCCACGGTCCACACTCACCTACAGGTGCTGCAACGGCAGGGGTACCTCCAGCGCGACCCCACCAAGCCGCGGGCGATCGTCGTCAGCTTCGAGCCGGCCTCTGGGGCGGCGATCCCGCTCCGCCCGGTGACCCACGTGCCACTGCTCGGCAACGTGGCCGCCGGCACCGGCGTGCTGGCCGAGGAGAGCGTGGAGGAGGTCCTGCCGCTGCCGGAGGACCTGACCGGCACCGGGCAGCTGTTCATGCTGCGGGTGCGCGGCGAGTCCATGATCGGTGCGGGGATACTCGACGGCGACTTCGTCGTGGTGCGCCGTCAGCCCGACGCGGACTCGGGCGACATCGTCGTCGCCGGCCTGCCGGAAGGCGAGGCCACGGTCAAGACCTTCCGGCGCAACCGCGGGCGGATCGTGCTCGTGCCGTCGAATCCCGCGTTCGAGGAGATCGACCTGCCGGCCGACGAGGTCACCGTCTACGGCAAGGTCGTGACGGTGCTGCGCCGCCTCTAGGGCTGCAGTCCCGCCATTACAGGGTTGTTCGCGTCAGTGCTCTCCGGAGAGCAGCCGCGCGAGCGAGGCATGCACGGCCTCGAGGTCGCTCCGCTCGACCCGCTCGTCCGATGTGTGGGCGAGCAAGGGATCGCCGGGACCGTAGTTGGCGGCAGGTATGGACCGTTGCGCGAAGAACGCGACGTCGGTCCAGGCGATCTTGGCCCGGGCGGGTTGGCCGGACGCCGCCACGAGGCCGGCGAGCAGCGGATGGCCGAGCATCGGCGGCGCGGCGGGGGCAGACTCCTCCAGGACCAGATCGTCTCCGCGCCCGCTATCGAGCGCCGGCGCGAGCAGCTCCTCGAGTGAAGCGAATGCCTCTCGGGCGTCCCGGTCCGGCGCGAACCGGTGACTGAGCGTCAAGCTCGCCTCGTCGGGGACGACGTTCCCGGCGACTCCCCCCGCCACCGCGACAGCCTGGAGAGTCTCGCGGTACTCGCAACCGTCGAGGACCGGCCGCCGCTCTGCGAACGCGGCAACTCGTTCGAGCAGCGGCGCCAAACGGTGGATCGCATTGACACCGACCCACGGCCGCGCCGAGTGCGCGCGCTTGCCCCGCACCGTCGCCGTCACCCGCAACACGCCCTGGCATCCGGCTTCGACGCGGGCCGCCGTCGGCTCGGCGAGGATCGCAGCGTCGCCGGCTAGGAGCTCCGGCTGCTCGCGTTCGATGACCTTGAGGCCCGAATGGCACTGCGCCACCTCCTCGCAGGCGTAGAAGACGTATGTGGCGTCGACCGCGGCATCCGTCTGGGTCCGTGCGAGCTCGACCAAGACGGCCAGCCCGCCCTTCATGTCGGCGCTGCCGAGGCCGTGCAGCACGTTCCCCTCGACCTTCGCGCCCTCGTTGCCCGCCGGTGGGACCGTGTCGAGGTGGCCCGCCAACAACAGACGCTGGTTGCGGCCGAGGTGGGTCCGAGCCACGACGTTGTCCTCGATCCGCGTTACGTCGAGACCCGGCACGCCCCGAAGCGAGCGTTCGACGAAGTCGGCGATCTCCCGCTCGTCGTGGCTCACCGAGGCGATGTCGACGAGCTCGGCCGCCCGCGCGAGCAGGTCGGTCATCGGCGCCGCACGTCCACGTCCCGCCTCACGTCGACACCCCGTGCGAGCGGAGCACGTCGTTGAGCGCAGCTTTGTCGTGGCGCTCGCCCTCGGTGAGCCGGCGCAGCACGAGTACGCATGGCAGGAAGAACTCCCCTCCGGGCAGCTCGCGGCGACGCGACGCGCCGACTGCAACGGACCACGGGGGTACGTGGCCACGCGAGATCTCCGCGCCGGTCTCACCGTCGATGACCGGGATCGAAGGATTGAGGATCGTCCCCGCGCCGATCACCGAGCCCTCACCGATGCGTGCACCGTCGGTCACCATCGCGCGGCTGCCCACGAGGACGTCGTCCTCGATCACGACCGGCACGGCGTTCGGAGGTTCGAGCACGCCGCCGATGCCGACGCCACCGGAGAGATGGACACGCTCGCCGATCTGAGCGCACGAGCCGACGGTCGCCCACGTGTCGACCATCGTGTCCCGCCCGACCCGGGCGCCGATGTTGACGTAGCTCGGCATGAGGATCACCCCCCGATCGAGGAACGCGCCCCGACGGGCGGAGCCCCCGGGCACGACACGCACGCCATGCGCGGCGAAGTCCTTCTTCAGCGGGAGCTTGTCGGCGAACTCGAACGGTCCCACCTGCGTCGTCGACATCGTCGCCAACCTGAACAGCAACAGGATGGATCGCTTCAGCCATTCGTGGACGACTATCTCGTCGGACGCGGGGTCGATCTCGGCGACACGAGCCTCACCGCTGTCGAGGAGCTCGATCGCCTCGTCGACGATCGCAGTCGCATCACCGTCGCCGGCCGCGAGATCGCTGCGATGCTCCCACAGCTCGTCGATTGACTCCTCGAGGCTTGCCATCTCCGTCCCTCCCTAGAACTGGACGGACGGAGGCTAACGCGGCGAACTAACGCCGGCAGTAGAGATCCCGGAGCTCGCGCGGGCCAAACGTTCGGCCACGAGCTCTATCCGATCGAGGGGCTGCACCACCGCTATGCGCACGTAGCCCGCGCCGTCGCCGCCGTAGAGCTCGCCCGGGGAGACCAACGCCCCTCCATGGACGGCGAGCTGGCGAGCGAAGCGCCACTCGGTCGGCTCCGTCTCGTCCGGGGGGCCAACGTCGGGCAGCGGCACCTCGAGGGGGGCCCTTACCCACAGGTAGAAGCCGCCTCCGGGCTGCTCGACCGCGACGCCCAGCTCGCCGAGGATCTCGGCGCAACGGGCGAGGCGGGCGGCGTAACGCTGCCTCTGGAGCTCCACGTGCTCGTCGTCCTCGAGCGCGACAGCGCCGGCGAGCTGAACCGGCCCGGGCACCATGAAGCCGGCATGACGACGCAGCTCGCCGAGGTAGGCGACGAGGTCCGGGTCGCCGGCGTAGAAGCCGACCCTCAGTCCGGCGCAGTTGGAGCGCTTCGAGATCGAGTGGACGGCGAGCACACCGTCGAGTCCGTGCTCGAGGATGGTGCGAGGAGCGCCGTCCCAGGTGAACTCGGCATAGCACTCGTCCGAGAGGACAGGCACGCCGTGCGCCCGTCCGAAGCTCGCCGCCGCTCCAAGGTCCTCCAGCCGACCGGTCGGGTTTGCCGGGCTGTTGACCCAGAGGCAGAGCGCGCGCTCCAGGTCGTCGGTGCCGATGGCTTCGAGGTCGAGCGTCCCGTCGGGGCGCGCGGGCACCGCCACGGCGCGACATCCCGCGAGCGCCGCCCCCATCGCGTAGGTCGGGTAGGAGATTGCCGGATAGAGGACCGTGTCCCGACCCGGGTCGCGCAGGCGGAGCCAGTGCGGCATCCCCGCGACGAGCTCCTTCGTGCCGATGCACGCCGCGAGCCCGCCGCGTTCGAGCGCGACGCCGAAGCGCCGCTCGACCCATCCCCTCGCAGCGTCGATCAGCCGCGCGCTCCCGATCCCCGACGGGTAGCCCCGCTCCGCACCCGAGGCCCCGAGCGCCGCGACTACCGCCGAGGGCGGCGGGTCGTAGGGCGTTCCGATCGACAGGTCGACGAGGCCGCCGGGCAGCGCTTGACCTGCGGCGGCCAGTGGCTTCAGGCGGTCGTAGGGGTAGGTCGGCGGCACGAAGCCCCGCTCTCGGTCCGGCACGGGCTCCTCCTAGGGCTCGCGACGAGCGGCGGCGAACGGCGCGAAACGGCGCCTGGCTACTTCGTCGAGGCGCGCCCGGACCTCGAGGACCTCACCGACGTCTCGCTGCTCGATGACCTCGCCCGCGCGGTGCAGCGCTGCCAGGACGTCGCCCCGGTCGTAGGGCACGACGAGCTCGACGGTCTTGTCGCTCGAGCGCAGCGCATCCGCGATCGCGGCGAGCAGCTCCGGCGTGCCTTCCCCGGTCAATCCCGAGAACGCGACCGATCCCGGATAGAGCTGCACGAGGCGCGCCGCGTCCGCGGGCGCACGGTCGGCCTTGTTGAAGGCGACGAGCTCGGGAACGGCATCGGCCTCGATCTCGTGCAGCACCGACCGGACGGCCTCCATCTGGTCCTCCGGGTTCGCCGCGCTCGCGTCCACCACGTGCACGAGCAGGTCCGTGTCGGCGACGACCTCGAGCGTCGAGTGGAACGACTCGACCAGCTGGTGCGGCAGCTTGCGCACGAAGCCGACCGTGTCCGAGCACAGCACGACCTGGCCGCCAGGCAGATCGAGCTTGCGCGTCCGGGGATCCAACGTTGCGAACAGACGGTTCTCGACCAGCGCGTCCGCGTCGGTGAGGGCGTTCAACAGCGTGGACTTGCCGGCGTTGGTGTAACCGACGAGGGAGACGCTGCGCTGGGCACCGCGGCGGCGAGCTCGCCGCTGCGTGCGGCGGGTGCCCTCGAGCTGCTCGAGCTCGGACTCAAGCTTGGTGATCCGTCGCATGATGCGCCGCCGGTCCACCTCGAGCTGAGTCTCGCCGGGCCCCCGCGTCCCGATGCCACCGGCTTGCTGCGACAGCGACCCTCCTCGGCCCCGCAACCTCGGCAGCCGGTAGCGAAGGAGCGCGAGCTCGACCTGCGCCTTGCCCTCGTCGGTGCGGGCGTTCTGGGCGAAGATGTCGAGGATGACGGCGGTGCGGTCGATCGCCGTGCGCCCGAGCAGCTTCTCGAGGTTGCGCTGCTGAGCCGGGCTGAGCTCGTCGTCGAACACGACGGTATCGGCGTCGACCTTCTCGCACAGCAGGTGCAGCTCCTCGGCCTTGCCTCTGCCGATGAAGGTCGCAGGGTCGAGGGTGTCTCGTGACTGCAGGACACGCGCCACTTCGTCGGCGCCCGCGGTGTCGACGAGCAGGCTGAGCTCGTCCAGGCTCGCCTCGACCTCGTCGAGCCTCCGTGGCCAGGTGACGACCCCCACGAGCACGATGCGCTCGCGAAAGCTGCGCTCGATGAGCGTCACGGGCGACCCTGCGAAGCGAGGAGGTCGACATTCGGTGCAGGGCCAGTCGCGACGTCGACCAGCTCGTCCGTCTCGACCGACGCCTCGGCCACCCGCTGGGCCGGTCCGGTGAGCACCGCGTGCGGCGTGAGCAGCTCGCCGGAGAGCTCGACGAGCAGTGTCCCACCCGGGTTGACGACGCTGACCGCATCGCCGACGATCCCCGATGCTCGGGCGGCAGCCGCCGCGGCGCAGCTCCCGCTGCCGCACGCGAGCGTGATCCCGGCTCCGCGCTCCCAGACGTCGAGGACGAGCGAATCGGTCCCTTCGATCAGCGAGACGACCTCTACGTTCACCCCACCGGGCACCGCCGCCTCGAGCGCGGGCCCGAGCCGATCGAGGGCGTAGCGCTCTGCGGTGCCGGCAACGGGCTTCGTGGCGAGGATCACGATGTGCGGATTGCCGATGTCGACGTGGCGCGCGACGTGATCGTCGAGGCTCGCGAGTTCGGCGCGCTCGGCCGAGCCCGCCGCGGCACCGAGCGGGAGCTCGGTCGCCGGGATCTCTGGCCCGACCACGAGCGCGCCCATGTCGACTCGCACCTGCGCCGCGCCCGGGACCGCGCCCGGAGCGACCTCGACCCTCGAGAGGCCGGCCAGCGTCTCGACCCCGATCTCCGGCCCCGGGACGAGCATCTCGTGCACCGCTGCCAGCGCAGCGCAACGGAGACCGTTGCCGCTCGTCTCCGCGACGCTTCCGTCGGCGTTGCGCAAGTCCATCTGCAGCGCCCCTGCGCCCGTTGGGCGGGACAGGCGAAGCAGCCCGTCGGCGCCGAGTCCGCGGTGACGATCGCACAGCGCCGTCGCGAGGGGCGCGTCAAAGCGGATCTCGCGCTCCCAGTCGACGAGGACGAGGAAGTCGTTCCCGAGACCATGGTATTTGGCGAGACGCAGGTGCACCACTCAAGTGTCGCGCGCGAGCGCGGCGAGCACCGTCGCGACGAGGTCGGGCTGCACGGCGTCGAACCACACGATGCGCGGGTCGCGTCCGAACCACCTCTCCTGGCGGCGGGCGAAGGTTCGGGTCCGACGAAGCGTCTCGGCGACCGCCTCGTCGAGGCTCGTCTCGCCCTCGAGATGAGCCAGCAGCTCCCGGTAGCCGAGTGCCTGTCGTGCCGTGCGCGCAAGTCCTGCAGGCCGACCCACTAGCGAGCGCACCTCGTCGAGAAAGCCGCGGGCCAGCTGGGCATCGAGTCGCTCTGCGATGCGCTGGTCGAGCTCATTGCGGCCGAGTCGCAGCCCCAGCTGGAAGAAGCGGGTCGGGCCGTACACCGCGAGCCCCGGCCCGGACGCGCTGAACGCGACGCCGGAGCCCATCGTGACCTCGAGCGCGCGAACGATCCGACGGGTATTGCCCGGCTCCGTGCGCGACGCTGCGACCGGGTCGAGCGCGAGAAGCCGCTCGTACAGCGCCTCGGGCCCGGTCGCGTCCGCCTCGCGCTCTAGGGCCGCTGCCAGGTCGGGATAGCGCGGTGGCAGTGCCAAGTCGTCGAGCAGCGCCCGGTGGTAGAGCCCCGTCCCGCCTACGAGCATGGCCGTGTGCCCGCGGTCTTCGATTCCCGCCAGAGCCTCGCGAGCGGCACCCTGGAACTCCGAGACCGAGAACTCCCGGTCGGGACCGACCAGGTCGAGAAGGTGCCAGCACAGGCCGTCGCGCTCCGACGGCGTCGGCTTGGCGGTGCCTACGTCGAGACCCCGGTAGACGGCCATTGCGTCGACCGAGACGAGCTCGACATCTCCGAGCTCGCGGGCGATCCGGACGGCGAGCGCCGTCTTGCCCGACGCGGTGGGTCCCACGATCGCGAGATGCCGCGGTCCATTCACGCCATGGCCCGACTCGATGTGCGCAACCGGCTCATCGGTCACGGCTCGCGGCCTCGGGTGGATGAACCGGAGCGGCTGACCTGGTCTTTGTCCCCACACTCGCCCGCCGAGGGATTGACGTGCCGGGCGATGGCAACCGGCACTCGCCGGCTCGGCACCACCCCTTCAGGCACGCTTGGCCCCTTCTCCACGTCGAGCCGACAGCCGGCACCGCGCGGGCGGGTCTTACCTCTAAGCCGCACCATGATCGGCAACCACGGGTTGCCTTACGTGGGTCGTTTCGCCTGCGGCTGGCATCGACTTGCAACCACAGACCCGCTCACGGTCCACCCGCGACGAGTGTACGCGTGGTTCCGGGACGCCTGTTGAGCCTGCCAAACCAACTCGCGAGACCTGGGCAGCGACTCGCCCTGGGCGCGTCTACTCGGTACGGATGCGTCTGCGGTCGGAGAGGGAGGCCGCCCGTTCGATCCGGGCCGGGTTCGCCGCCGCCGCCGCCGGGAGGTGCACTCCCCCGGCGGATCGTTGTCAGGCGCGACCTTGCCTTCGCCGGATTCGAGCTGACCCGCTACCAGCCGTTCACAACCCGCCGGGCGATGTCGTCGTTCACTGGGACAGGTCCCGGGTCGAGTCCCTCGGCCAGGGCGAGGTGGATCGCGACAAAGTCGCCCACGAGGACGAGGTCGAGCAGCTGCGTGAGGCGATCGGCACCCTCCGCCCGCACCTCGAGCACGGACGCGACCGCTTCGGTCGCGTACTCCTCGGCGAGGGAGAAGCGAGCGGCGGCGCCGTCAGCCTCGAAGTCGCTGCGCAGCGCGACGAGTGTCAGGAGCTGGCGCGTGACGTCCCCTGCCTGGCCGAAGCCCGCGATGTCCACGGCGGACCGATCTGGCTCCGATCCGGCGAATGCCTGGATCTTGGCCGCCATGTTGACCTGGGCGACCCACCGGCGAGCCGCGACCGCGCCTATCCCCTCGTCGCCGTGGACGACTGGGAACGTCCGGCCGATGCGGCGCGCCACGCGCCGGGCGACGCCGCCGTCGGGGCCGAGCAGCGAGTCGCGGCGCCGGGCGAGCCGGTACGCGCCGGTACGCAACGATTGAGCGGCGCCGGGTAGGAACCCGAGCTGCTCGCACGCGACGAGTACTGGCACGAGCACGGCGGCGAGCGCGTCGCGCGTCCCGGTGCCCGGCTCGAGCAGGTGAACCGGCACGGTGTGGCGGCGGGCAATTTCGGTGAGGGCGCCGGGTGGCGCGATCGCGACGAGCCGGGCACCTCGGGCGAGTACGCGCTCGGCCGCCCAGGCGGTCTCGGGAGCGTTCGTCTCGCCGGCGACGGCGAACGCGAGTGTGCGCGGCCCGACGAAATGTGGGGGGGAAGCGCCGCGGACGGTAACCACCGGGACTGGGAGGCTCTTCGCCCCGACGGCGGCGAGGATGTCACCGATGAGGGCGTCCTGACCGAGACCGAGCACGACGACGTTCGCGATGTCGTCGTAGGCCTTACTTGCGACGCCGGGAAGAAGCGGCTCGGACTCGGCGCGCCGAACCGCCTCGACGAGCTGCTCCGGCAGCGCGGCCGCAGCGCCCAGCATGTCGGCCGTGTCGAGCATCCCGTCCGACCACGAACCCGGCGCGTCCTTCGGCGTTGCCATCGCGAGACCGGACCTATCCCTTTTCGGGGCGGCCCGGGCCTTCGCTCGCGGGCGGGGCGCCGGTGAGCACCCCCACGCGCGCCACCTTCTCCTCGATTCGCGCCACCTCGACGTCGTCGAGATCGTCACCCTCGTCGACGAGCATGACCGGGATGCCGTCATTGATCCGGTAGCGCCGGCGCAAGCGAAGGTTGACGAGGGCGTCCTCGTCTTCGAGGTACCACAAGGGCTGCTTGTCCTCCGGGCACACGAGGATTTCGAGTAGGAGCGGATCGAGCGGCACGATCACGCCTGCTTAGCGGCTATCGAGGCGATCGCGTCGCGCAGTTCGGCGACGTGGGCCGCCAGCGAGTCAGCGTCGCGCGCCTCGACGTTCAGTCGAAGGAGCGGCTCGGTATTGGACGGCCGGAGGTTGAACCACCAGTCCGCGAGCTCGGCGGTCAGGCCGTCCAGCCTGTCGAGGGCCGCCCCGCGCGCCCCGTACTGCTCGGCGATCGCCTCGATCGCGGACGCGGGGTCGTGCACCTCGGTGTTGATCTCGCCCGAGTCGGCATAGCGCTCGTAGGGCTTGCGGAGCTCGGAGAGGCTCACCCCGGCGGCGGAGAGGACTTCGAGCACGACGAGCGCGGCGATGATCCCGGAGTCGGCGCGAAAGTTGTCGCGAAAGTAGTAGTGACCGGAGTGCTCGCCGCCGAATACCGCATCGGTCTCGGCCATCACGGTCTTTATGAACGAGTGGCCCACCCGCGTCCGGACGGCGACGCCGCCGGCCTCGGCGATGACCTCCGGGACGGCGTGGGAACAGATCAGGTTGTAGAGCACAGTGGATCCCGGGTGCTTTCGCAGCATGGCGTCGGCGACGATGGCCGTCGTCGTCGAGCCGGAAAGGGGCTCGGCGCGCTCGTCCACGAGGAAGACGCGATCCGCGTCACCGTCGAACGCGAGACCTACATCGGCATGGGTCTCAAGTATTCGAGCGCGAAGGTCGACGAGGTTGGACGGCTGGATCGGATCGGCGGGATGGTTGGGGAAGGTGCCGTCGAGCTCGCCGAAGAGCAGGTCGAGCGTGAACGGAAGGCCCGCGAAGACGTGCGGAGCGACGAGGCCGCCCATACCGTTGGCCGTGTCGGCGACGATGCGCATCGGCGTGAGCGCGGAGACGTCGACGAACGAGCGGACATGCTCGGCGAAGGCGTCGAGAAGCTCGACCCGCTCGACGCGGGGGTTCGCCGCGACCGATCCGACGGCGCCGTCGGCGGGAGCCTGCTCGACCGCCTCCTCGGCCAGGCGCAGGATCTCGCCCAGGCCGGTGTCCCGACCGATCGGTCGGGCGCCCGCCAGGCACATCTTCACTCCGTTGTACGCCGCGGGGTTGTGCGAGGCGGTGAGCATCGCCGTGGGAGCGTCGAGGTGACCCGACGCGAAGTAGGCCATGTCCGTCGAGGCGAGCCCGAGGTCCACGACGTGGGCGCCCGCGGCCGCGGCGCCTGCGATGAAGGCACGGGAGAGCTCCTCCCCGGTCGTTCGCATGTCGTGGGCGACGAGCACCCGCTGGGCGCCCGACTCCGAGCGGACGAAGGTAGCAAAGCCATGACCGATCGCGTACGTGCGCCGGGCGTCGAGCTCGCCGGGGACGATCCCGCGGATGTCGTACGCCTTGAATATGGGAGCGAGCTGGTTGTTCGACGTCATAACGGCACGTGACTCTAGTCCGACCGTCCCTACGGGGACCGGGCGTGCTGGCGCGGCGAGGCGCGGGTGGAGCAGCGCTTCAGTGGGACCGAGCCACCGACACGAATGTCGCTGTGTTGAAGGCCATGTGGGCGACGATGCCGGGCCCGAGCCGGCCGGTCCGCCACGCGAGCACGCTCAGCACCATCCCGAATCCGGCGAGGGCTATGAGCTCGAGCGGCTCGAAGTGGACGAGCCCGAAGACGAGCCCGACGAGCACGACCGAGAGAACCGGACCGAACCTCGCACCACGCGGCGCGAGCCTGGCCGCGAGCGCCCGGAGCAGGAGACCTCGAAAGTAAAGCTCCTCGACGAGCGGGCTACCGAGGCAGACGAGCACGCCGAGCACGACGAGTCCTGGTCCCGACGCGTCGCCGGTGAGCGAGACCGCGGGCTGGCTGAGCCGGTGGAACAGGTGCGGCACGAACGGAAGGAGCGGCAGCTCGAGGAGCGGTACGAGCAGGTACTGCGAGGCCAGGCCGACGACGATGCCGAGCGGAACGTCCGGCCACAACTTGATGGCGAAGCCGTAGTCACGGGCGAGCAGGTCGCGAGTCGTCACGGGCACGACTGCACCGTTGGCCTGGACGAGGTCGCGGGCGGGCTCGGTCGCGGACCGGTCCCTCGCGCGCTCGTAGCGACGGTTGCGGACGCTCGCCGCTATCGCGCCGCCGACGAGTCCGATCCACAGCCCGAGGAGGCTCGCGACGTCGCTCCCGTAACCGCTCGGACTGCGAGGATGGTGGCTGAGCGCCCCGAACACGCTCGTGAACACCGTGGCGAGGACGAAGCCCGCCGCCAGTCCGACGAGGGCCTCGCCGAGCCCGAACGCGTTCGGCCGGAACGGCGACGGCGTCGCCACGCTCCGATCGGCCGGTGAGGTCACGGGCGCGAGCGTCGTCGGCGAAGGCGCCCGGGTCAACTCAGGCAGCCTTTTCGGGTTCAGCCGATGAGCCTCGTAGGCGCTCGAGGACCCCACTTCGCGCGCCCCCAAGTGGGATCCGGTGCGACTTCGCGGGGCGCGGCCCGGCGGGCCTGCAGCGCTGCCGACAGGAACGGCTGTCGCGACGCCTACGATAAGGGCAATGAGTCGCCAACCGCAGGACGTTCGACCAGGAGGAAACGGTCAGGGCCGCCAGGGCGGACCGGCCGGAGGAGACGCCACGTGGCGCTGGGTGCTCGCGGCACTCGTCGTCGTGCTCGTGCTCGTGGTCTTCGGATCGTCGTTCGTCTCGCACTCCTCGGTGAAGACCGCCAGCTACTCGAGCTTCCACAGTGCCCTCGAAAAGAAGCAGGTGTACTCGGCGACGGTCGACAACGCGACCGCGACGATCACCTACAAGCTGAACCCGAACGGGCCCACGTACTCGACGACGGGGCCGGCCTCGCTCCCCGACACCCTGATCACCGCGCTCCAGAACTCCGGAGCCCAGGTCAAGTTCACCACGCCGACGACGAGCATTCTCCCTAGCCTGCTCGTCTACGCACTACCGGTGGTGCTGATCATGGGCTTCCTGCTCTGGCTCAATCGCCGGGCCCAGGGCCAGATGTCCGGCATTATGTCGATCGGGCGATCGCGGGCCAAGGTGTACTCCACCGAACGGCCGCGCACGACGTTCAACGACGTCGCCGGCTATTCGGGCGTCAAGCAGGAGATCAGCGAGGTGGTCGATTTCCTGAAGTCTCCCGGCAGGTTCCGCGAGATCGGTGCCCGGATACCGAAAGGCGTGCTGCTCGTCGGACCCCCCGGCACCGGCAAGACCCTTCTCGCTCGGGCCGTGGCAGGGGAAGCGGGCGTCCCCTTCCTCTCGGTGAGCGGCTCGGACTTCATGGAGATGTTCGTGGGCGTCGGCGCGAGCCGAGTTCGCGACCTGTTCCAGACGGCCCGCAAGCAGGCGCCAGCGATCATCTTCGTCGACGAGATCGACTCCATCGGCCGCAAGCGCGGCGCGGGCCTCGGCGGCGGCCACGACGAGCGCGAGCAGACGCTCAACCAGATGCTCTCCGAGATGGACGGCTTCGACCACGCCGAGGGCGTGGTGATGATGGCGGCGACCAACCGACCCGACATCCTCGACCCGGCCCTGCTGCGGCCCGGACGCTTCGACCGTCAGATCGTCGTGCCGCTGCCCGACCTCGAGGAGCGCAAGCCGATCCTGAAGGTGCACGCCCGCGACAAGCGCATCGGCCCGGACGTCGACCTGGACGTCGTAGCGCGCGGCACACCCGGCATGAGCGGTGCGGACCTCGCGAACTTGGTGAACGAGGCGGCCCTGCACGCCGTGCGTCGCGGCAGCCAGGTGATACAGATGCGCGACTTCGACGCAGCTCGCGACCGGGTGCTCATGGGCCAGCAACGCGAGAGCACCGTGCTGTCCGACTCGGAGAAGGAGCGCGTGTCGTTCCACGAGTCCGGACACGCCGTCCTCTCCTACGTGCTGCCCTTCGCCGACCCGCTGCTCAAGGTCAGCATCATCCCGACCGGGATGGCGCTCGGCGTCACCCAGCAGCTCCCGCTCGAGGAGCGGCACATCTACCGCCGCGAGTACATCGAGGACTCGCTCGCGGTTCGCATGGGCGGGCGCGTCGCCGAGCTCATCATCTACGGCGACCTCTCCACGGGCGCGAGCGACGACCTCCAGCGCAACACCGAGCTCGCCCGCAAGATGGTCCGCGAGTGGGGCATGTCGAGCGAGATCGGGCCGATGGCCTGGGGTTCGCAAGGCATGGTCTTCCTCGGCGAGGACCTCATGCACTCGAGGGACTACTCCGAGGACATGAGTCGTGTCGTGGACGAGGAGGTCTCGAAGATCCTCCGCGCCCAGGAAGCACGCGCCCGAGAGGTCCTCGAGGAGCACCGCGTCGGCCTCGAAGCGGTCGCTCGCGAGCTGCTCAGCAAGGAGACCGTCGACGGACGCGAGGTCGCTCGGCTCATCGACGAAGCCTACGGTCGGCCGGTGCACGGCGACCAGCCCTCGGTAGCGCACTATGCGGGAACGATCTTCGGCACCCACGAGCCGGTGGGGGCAGGCACGGGCGACGCCGGGGGATCCCCGTCGAGCATGCCCACGAGCCCGGTGGGCCCGCTCGACGACAAAGAACCGCCCGTCCAGTCCTAGGACTCTCCGGCTCGGGCGGGAGTGCTCGCGCGGACCGCTATCACTTGCGCCAGACCCGCTGTACTTCTCGCGCACTCACTGTCACCTTGAGGGACCGCTACCGCTTGTCGGACTGGCTATGGCCTCAGCGGACCGCAATCGCCGTCGGGAGCGTGAAGCCCGGAGCCTTGCGGCTGTAGAGCAGCTCCCCAGCGACGATCGGCTGGCTCGACGAGACGAGCATCGCTAGCGCCCCGTCGCCGCCGACGACTGTCGCCATGTCGACGGTCAGGATGGCGCCAGGAGCCACGGACAGTGGGGGCATCGCCGGAAACGACGTCGATCCGAAGGGGCCGCTCCCCGATCCGTCCAACTGGTCGATCCGCACCCGGGCTTCGGCGCGAGAGGTGTTGTCGATCACGACGACCTCGCTCGTCGTCGCGTCAGATTCACCGCCAGGAAGCACCCAGCGAGTCGCCGGCGCGGACACGCCCGAGGTGACTGCGACCCCTGGCTGCACGATCGGCAGGGCGCTGACAGTTGCGTACGGGACGACCGTCGTGGTGGTGGTCGTAGTCGTCGGCGGCGTCGTGGAGCGGCTGCCGTGCTTTCGCTGCGTGGCCGCCACCCGGGCTTTCGCGGCTCGTGCAGCGCGAGACGCCTTTGCGGCAGCTGCCTTTGCGGCGGCTTTCTTGGCAGCGGCGAGCTTCAACGCCGCCCGGTTGACGATCGCCTGGGAGACGACCGTCTCGCGTGACACGACGACGGCTGCGCCCGTGCTCTTCACCGACGCCCAGCGCATCGCGCCGGGCGACGCCTCACCGCCCGGGGTGAGTGCCACGACTGCGTGCGGCGGCACGACGGTCGTCAGCTCGGAGCCCGCCGACGACGTGCCGAGGCGCAAGAGAACCTTGGCCGCGCGACTACCAGGGTTGAGGACGTTGAACGTGCTCGTCGAAGCGGACCCCGTCGGCACCGCGGGAACGAGCCACGATGACGAGGCGGACGGCGTCGCCGTGGTGACGGAGGACAGCACGACGCGGTGCGTCACCGCCGTGACGAGTGCACCGGCGACGACGTGGCCGCCCGTGGCGGTGACGATCGTGGCGACGACCGCCTTTTCCGGCAGGTAGTGACCAACGTTGAGGACCTGCAGCTGACCGGCTCCTACGGAAAGGCCCTGGAAAGCGGGCGGCGAGATCGGGCCACTGCTCGTCACGAACGAGACGCCGACGACTGCCGGGGTCGCGCCCGGGTCGAATACCGCCAGCGAGAGATTGCTCGCGCCGAGCGTGCTGCCGGACGCGAGGTAGTCCACCGCAGATGTGCGGTCGGTGCAGGGCGACGCGCTCACCCCGCTCGCTCCGTGCACCAGCTCCTCGACTGCGATGCCGCTCCCGTTGGCGAGAACTGTCGCGGCCGCGGAGCCGCGAGCCCCCTTGCGCGAGAGGCCGAGTACGCTCTCGCTCCCCGGCTGTACCTCGAGTTTGTTCACCGACGGACGGCCGCCGAGACTCGACGCCACGACGATCTCACCGTCCACGGTGCGGCCACCGAGATTGGTCACCGCGATCGAGGCCGCACCGTGCGAAGCTCCGATCGGCAACGGACCGGCGCAGTACCAGGCCGAGGAGCTCGCGGTATCGGTGACGACGCTGGACGCGACAGCGTTCTGGAACCTCACCGACGGCGCGAGGTCGCGCGGTCGCAGCGCGGTGTTCGCCACTCCGCCGAGCACGAGCACCACCGCGACGAGTCCGACGGCCAAGAAGCGGCGACGCTCAGGTACACGTTCTTTCAATGCACTGCCTTTCAATGCACTGCTCCTGCCGGATCGAGCTCCATCGCACCGCCGCCGGTCCCGTCGCTCGCGCTGGCCGTACCGTTGGCCGCCCCCGCGCCGTACTGCGGTGCGTGCGCACGGTGGCCCCGGTGGTGGGATCCGTGCCGCTCCTGGCGGCTGCGGAGGCGCCGGCGGCGGACGTAGAGACCGGCTGCTCCGATCCAGGCGAGCAGCGCGAGTGCGACGCCACCAGCGCGCAACGGGGCTGGCGTACCACCCGCGCCTCTCGCCGCGCTGGCCACCACCCCACCGGAGCGCCAGTCGCTGTTCTCGAAGACGACGGTCCCGCCCTCGCTCGGCAGCTCATGGAGGTCGCTCTGAGCGGCGAGCCCGTCGAGCAGCATCTGCGGTGCCGGTGCCGGCACCGCAGACTGAGATCCAGGCAGCACCGGCGCCACGGCCGAAGGGACGACGATGTAGCGGATACCGCTACCCGCGAGCAGTCGGCCCAGACGAATCGTCGTGCCGGACTCGGCGCTCACGACGTCAGACAAGATCGCGTTTCCGGCCGACGGGTTGGCGCTCGGCCACAGCCGGCTCCCGTCGGGAAGGCCGCCCGACGACACGGCCGCGGCCAGCCCTGGCGTCACCTGCCAACCAGGCGAGGGCAGCGCACGGGGGTCCCCCAGCCAGAGCACCCGCTGGGCCGCGGCCCCGGGACCCGCGCCCGCCACCCAGGAGAGCACGCTGTCGTAGCCCGTCTCCGCCAGGCCCCACCGTCCGCCCACACTCGAGCCGAGCACCGGGAGAAGCCCGGCGAGAGACGCGACGCCGAAGGCGACGGCGAGGGCGTGACGCCAGCCGAAGCCCGATCTCCGCAAGTCGGCGGCGACCGACGAGGCGCCGAGACCCACGAGGGCAGCTACGCACACGGCCGCCGGAGCGACGAGGGCACGCGTCGCTCCTCCGCCCGCGCCGAGCCAACCTTGGCTCCCCGACCAGGCGAGGGCGAAGGCGCCGAGGGCGACGAGCCACAGTCGCGCTCCCCAGGCGAATCGCGGTCCGCGTCCGACGAGCAGCACGAACGACGCGGCGGCGAGAAACGCCCACTCGAGCGGGCCCCGGCCGATGGGGCCGAGAGCGAAGCCGAGCAGAGTCGCGAGACGCGGGGCGTGGCCCGGAGCGACCTGCGCTCCCGAGAGCGCACTCCAGAGCGCTCCCGGCTGGACGAGGGTCAGCGACCACGGGAAGGCCAGGACGAACGCGACCGCCGCGGCCCCGCACGCCACGATGACGGCACGAGCCCCGGCGGCGGGCCGATCGAAAAGGATGGTCGCGACAAGCAGCGCTATCGCGCACGCCAGAGCGAGCAGCACGACGATCGGCTCGAACGAGCCCGCCACGCAGAGCAGGATCCCGAGGCCGAGCGAGTCCATACCGAGCCTGCCGAGAGCGAACGTCGCGCGTCCCGGGATCGCGAACGGCTCGAGACCTGTCGCCCTCGCGAGCCGGGCGAGGACCCAGGGCATGGCGGCATAGGCGGCGAGCGCCTTTAAGTCACCGCGTGCGAGGTCGTCCCAGGCGAGCGGGAGGAAGAGGTACGCGACTGCGCCAGCGACACGCGCGGAGGGTGGTCCGAGCGGACGCAGGAGTCGGGCGACCCCGACGGCGCCGAGCACGACGCAGAGCACCAGCGCGAGCTTCAGGACGAGGCCCATGCCCGCGAAGAGGACGAGGCCGGCGAGGCCGAGCAGCGCGAAGGCGGGCGTCGCCGGACCAGCCCGCTGGAGGCCCGCGTCGGTCCAGCCACCGAAGTAGTGGCCAAGGAGCGCCGTCGGCCCGGGCAGCGGGAGGTACTGGCCGACGAGCGGCAGGTGGCCAGAGAGAAGCGACCTCGATCCGAACACGAGCACGACGACCGTCGCCGCCACCGCGAGCCCGGTTCGGCGCGACATCCTGCGCCGCGCCGGTCTGGCGAGCTCCGACGCGCGGGGAGGTGGCGACGAGGGTATCCCCTCGGAGCTGAAAGTCTGGCTCGGACGGCTCCAGTGGACGACCAACTCCTCGAGCATCGGCCGCACGAAGCGTGTGACGCGGAACGAGCGTCTCGTGAACAGCCGCGACACGACCCGGTCAGGGATCCGGCGCGACGCGGCGACGGCGCCCCTCGCTCCGGCTAGGTCCTGCTCAGGAGCGAGGTTCCACCGCCACGCACCGACGACCTGGTGCACTCGCCACCGCTTGCCGATGATCCCGAAGTAGCAGATCTCGAGCAGGCTGAGAACGGCGAGCTGGGCCACGACGAGCATCCGGCGCGCCCTGCCGTAGTTCTTGAGCACCGCTCGCAGCTCGTGACGCCACTGCAACGCCCTCGCCTCAGGCAGGGGTCGCTGCCTGCTCGCCGTGGCCTCGCAGTGACGAACGCGAGCGGACGGCGCCACCACGACGCGCGCTCCAGCGACGCGGGCACGCCAGGACAGGTCGACGTCCTCGCCGAACATCGAGATCTTCGGGTCGAAGCCGTGCAGCGCCGCGAACAGGTCGGAGCGCACGAGCGTGCAGCCGCCCGGAGCACCGAAGACCTCGCGGGCCTCGTCGTGCTGGGACTGGTCGAGCTCACGGCGGCCGACTCTGCGTACGGGCGCGCCGAACCGGTCGACGCCGAGGCCGAGCTGGAGGAGGCGATCCGCTTCGTCGTAGGCGACAAGCTTCGGCGCGACGATCCCCGCATTGGAGCGGAACGCCTCCTCGACCATCTTTCGAACAGCGTCCTCGTCAGGAACGATGTCGTCGTGGCAGAACAGGTAGAAGGTGCTGCCCTCGACGGTGTCGAGCACGACGTTCGCGCTCGGTCCGAACCCGCGGTTGTCGGGGAGACGTCGGAGGTAGACGTCGGGGGCGACGGCCGCGATGCGTGCGGCGATCGGCTCCCGGCTCCCGGCGTCGATCACGAGGATCGACAGATTCGCGTAGTCCTGCGCGCCGAGTGCGGCGAGACCATCCTCGAGCCACGGGCCAGGGTCGGACGCCACGACAACCGCGACGACCGGTGGTGCTTGGTCCTCCGGCATCAGGGGTCAAAGACTACTCCCCGCCACTCAGCGTTGCGCTCGGGAACGGCTGGGAGGCGCGAGCCGTGGGCGTGCGCGCCGCTTGCTAGCGTTGCGCCGATGGACGACCTGCGCCGTGAGATCGAGCACGCGGTCGAGGAGATCGCATACGCCGCCGTCGGCTTCGCGGTTCTCGGCTTCCAGCGTGCGCAGGTCGCCCGCAGGAGGCTCGAACGTTGCGGCCCGGTGGCGTCATGGACGGACCAGCTGCGAAACGTCTTCTCCGCAGCGTCCGGGACCGGAAGCGCTCCGGAGGACTGAACCTCGAGGCGCACACCACCGCGGCTAGGGGCGCGGCTAGGTGGCGGCGATACGGCTGCGCCAATGCTCGAGGACGTCCGCGAGCGTCTCGTCGAGCGGTATCTCGGGCGCCCATCCGGTGGCAGCTCGTAGACGGGAAGCGTCGCCGCGCAGCATCGGCACGTCGACCGGCCGGAAGAGCGAAGGATCCTCGACGGTCACGACTTCGGTCTTGGCCAGCGCCACGAGTCGAGCCAGCACCTCTGCTATCGGCACGGCGACGCCCGAGCTGACGTTGTAGACCTCGCCGGCAGAGCCGCGCTCTGCCAGTAGCCGATACGCGCGCACGACGTCGCGCACGTCGGTGAAGTCGCGCGCTGCAGCGAGGTTGCCGACCCGGACCTCGGTGCCGCTGCGCTCCGCCTCAGCCACGCGGCGAGCGAGCGCCGACACGACGAACGACTCGGCCTGCCCCGGGCCGACGTGATTGAACGGACGGGCCCGCACCACCTCCAGGCCGCGACCGAGATAGGCCTGCACGCCGAGGAACTCGGCACCGACCTTGCTGGCGGCGTACGGCGACACGGGTAGCAAGGGAGCGGACTCGTCGAGCGCGTTCCCGTTCCCGCTGCCGTAGACCTCTGCAGAGCTCACGAGCACGACGCGTGGCGGACGGTCCGCACTGCGCGCCGCCTCGAGCAGATTCAGCGTACCGAGCACGTTGACCTGGACGGTAGGCTCGGGGGCCTCCCACGACTGGCCTACGTGCGCGAGCGCGGCGAGATGGTAGACGACCTCCGGCGCTGCGGCGACCAGAGCTGTGCGGACGCCGGGGGCATCGCCGATGTCGAGGTGCTCGGGCAGCACCTCGACCGTGTCCCCACAGTCCTCGAGATGGCTGCGAAGCCAGTGGCCGACGAAGCCGGATCCCCCGGTGATAAAGGCGTGCACCGACCCAGGCTAGCCAGCAGCTGCTTCGCGGTACGCATCCACGTGCCCCGCCGCGCACGCCTTCCATGTGTACGTCGAGGCTCGCTCGAGCCCTTCGAGGCGACGCCTCGCAACATCGGGTCCTCCGGCAAGGGCGATCTCGAGCGCGTCGGCGAGCGCTGTGGCATCGGAGCGCGGCACGAGCAGCGCGGCATCGCCTGCCAGCTCGGACATCACAGAATCCTGCGTGGTGACGAGCGCCGTCCCGCACGCCATCGCCTCGAGCGCGGGCAGCCCGAATCCTTCCTCGAGCGACGGGTAGGCGACGACCGAAGCAACCCGGACGAGGGACGGCACGTCGGCGTCATCCACGTGCCCGAGGCGCACGATCCGCTCGCGCCAGGGTGACGCCGCGATCGCAGCGTCCAGGTCGGCGGTCCCCCAGCCGTTGCCGCCGGCGAGGACGAGAGACAGCTCGCGGTGGGTGTCGGCCAGGCGTGAGAAGCCGGCGACGAGGGTCACGAGGTCCTTCCTCGGCTGGATGGTCCCGGTGTGCAGTACGTACGGCGCTCGGACGCCGAGGCGATCGAGCACGGCGCTGTCGTTCCCCGGCCGGGGCTCGGAGGAGGTGAAGCGCTCGCGGTCGACGCCGTGGGGCACCACCCGGATCGGAGCGTCCGGGTGGTAGATCTCGGAGAAACGCCGGGCCGTCCTCTCGCTCACGCACACCACGACGTCGGCACGCCGAGCGGCGAGACGCAACGCTCGGCGGAAGTAGAGGACCTTGGAGCGTTCGTGCCACTCGGGGTGGTCCACGAAGGTGAGGTCGTGCACCGTAACCACGGTCGGCCGTCCCGGCCATGCGGGGAGCGCGTAGTGCGGCCCGTGGACGACGTCGAAGTTCGCTGGCCGAGTGCGCACCGTCGCCGTGAGGCCGATCTCCTCCCACAGCAGCCGAGGGCCACGATGCGACGGCGCGTTCGCCATGACCGTGGACAAAGGCGCGATGTTCTGCCACCTCGTCGCATCGTCGCGCCGCGCGACGAGGGTGAGCGCAATGTCGTCGCGCCGGGCGAGCGCTCGTACGAGCTCGACGGTGTACTGACCGGCACCGAGCGCCTCGACCGGGATTGCGGCCACGTTGATGCCGATACGGAGGAGGCCCGAGCCGTCTCCGACGACGGTGCTCACGAGTCGCCTCCGACGACGGTGCTCACGAGCCGCCTCCGACGACGGTGCGCCAGAGCTCGACGTGACGGGCAGCGCTTCGCGCCCACGTCAGGCCGGCCGTTCGAGCGCGACCGGCCGCGATCAGCGCGTCGCGACGCGTGCCGTCCGTCGCGCCGACCAAGAGGCCGGCGGCGAGCGCGTCGACGTCGAGCGGATCGACGTCGAGCGCGGCCCCACCAGAGCTCGGCACCGGGCTCGCCACGACGGGCGCGCCCGCGCGCATCGCCTCGACGACCGGGAGCCCGAAGCCCTCGCGCAGCGGGACGTAGGCGAGGCAGCGACACGCCGCGTACAGTCCGGCAAGCACCGCGGCCTCTACCTTGCCCGCGAGCACGACGCCCTGCGGCAAGTGCTCCTCCGCCGCGTCCCCCCAGCCGGTCGGCCCGACGACGACGAGCGGCCACGGCTCGGGAAGCTCGGGGCGTGCCTCGCCATAGGCGGCGAACAGCCGACGAAGGTTCTTGCGCGGCTCGAGCGTCCCGACCGCGAGCAGGAAGTCCGCAGGCACGCCGAGCCGCTCGAGCGCTTGTCGCGTGCCGGCGGCATCGGGCGCCGGAAGGTGGTCCGAGCCCTCCTCGATAACGACGACGCGATCGGTGTCACCGACGGGAATGAGACTGCGCAGCTCCCCCGCTACCTCCTCGGAGGGCACGACGAGCCGTCCGGCACGCCGGAGGGTCCTCGCGAGTCCCGCTTCATGCCAGCGCCGGCCGCGCGCCGGGTACGCGTCGGGCAGCCGGCGCCAGGCGAGGTCGTGGACGGTCGCGACGAGCGGCACGGCCGCAGGGGGGATCGCGAACGACGTCGCGTGGACCGCCGAGTAGCCCCGGCCGAGCCGCGCCGCGCCGATATCCCATGCCTTCACGAGCACGCGGGGTGGTAGAGCGACGGTCGCGACTCGCGGACCGAGCGCGGCGAGTGGGTCCGCGCCGCGGACCCGGCTCGCGAGAAGCGTCACCGGGAGGCGCGCGGCCGGGTACAGCTCGCAAAGACCCTGGACGAGACCCTCGACGTAGGTGCCGATGCCGCCTGGAACGGCGCGCCGTAGCTGCTCTGCCACGAGCAGGACTCCATCGCCGAGCCCGTCGGGTCCGAGCACCGGTACGCCATCGCCCACGGCCCCGTCAGGGGGCGTGTCCCGGCTGCTCAGCGGAACAGGTCCTCGTCGTAGGGACGGACGATCTCCTCGTGCACCGAGGACTCGCGCAGCCACGTCGGATCGACCCCACGGACGATCGCGACGGGGATGCCCGACGACTTGCCCATGATCAGATCGGCCGCCGCGGCGATCTCGTCTGCGACACAGACTTCGGTGACGGTGAGCTCGCGGCCCATCGCGTCCTCGACGCCGCGCAGGTCCACGACCGCGGCGACACCGGCGCAGCCGATCGCGACGTCGGTGAGCCCGCGCCGCCAGGCGCGGCCGAAGGTGTCTGACACCACGACGCCGACTTCGACTCCGGCGACTGCCCGCAGCTGGTCACGGATCCGTCTCGCCGAGCGGTCCGGATCGACCGGCAGCAGCGCGGCGTAGCCCATTTCGACGTTCGACAGGTCGACGCCCGAGCTGGCGCAGACGAACCCGTGCCGGGTCTCGGTGACGACGAGGTCGCCCCGCCGCCTCAGCACCCGGACGGCTTCGGACTCGGCGAGGCGGCGCTTCGCGTCCGGGTCGCTCGCGTCCACCTCGACGATCCGTCCCTCGGACTTCGAGACGATCTTCTGGGTGACGACCACGACGTCGCCGGGGACGAGGGAGGCGTGCTGCGCGATGAGCGCACCGATCGAGACACCCCGGCCGATCTCGGGCAGGCCGGTGACACCTAGGACGACCAGCGAGGGGGTCATGCCCATCAGCGCAGGGGACTAGCCGCGAGAACCGCCCTCGCCAGGTCGGCCGCGACCTCGGGCGTGCCCATCACGGTCGCGGTGACCAGGCAGCGCATCCCTAGTGCCTCCACCTCGGGCGCGAGACCACGATCGGCCTCGTCGATCACGAGCGTCCCGATCCTTGCCTGCAGGTGCCGCGCCACGCCGACGACGGACGACTCTCCGCCCAGCTCGACGAGCAGGCGACCGGCTGGTCCCTTGAGCGCCGTGCCGCCCACAATCGGGGAGATGGCGACGACCCGCTCCCGTCTCGACTCGAGCATCTCGGCGATGCCGGGAACGGCGAGGATGGGGCCGATCGAGACGATCGGATTGGAGGGAGCGACGACGATCGTCTCGGCCTCGGCGAGTGCCTCGAGCACGCCCGGGGCCGGGCGAGCCGACTCCGCGCCCTCGAAGCGGACCCGGCGTACAGGGACGGAGTGGCGTAGGTGGACGAAGTACTCCTGGAACGCGACCTCACCGCCTTCGACGAGCTCGAGGCGGGTGCGCACTCGGTCATCGCTCATCGGCAAAAGGCGCAGGCCCAGCCCCCACGCGGCTGCCACCTCGGCGACGACGTCGCTCAGGTGCGCTCCTGCGGCGAGGCGGCCGGTCCGATAGAGATGGGTCCCGAGATCGCGATCGCCGAGGCGGAACCACGTCGGCGCCCCGTACCGGTCGAGGGCGTCCATTGCCGCGAAGCTCTCGCCCACGAGCCCCCAGCCCGTCGCAGGGTTCACGGCTCCCGCCAGGGTGTAGGTGACCGTGTCGAGGTCCGGGCTCACATGCAGCCCGTGCAGCACGGTGTCGTCCGCGGTGTTGACGATTGCGGTGATCTCGCCGGGCTCGACGACGCCCACGAGTCCGACGAGGAAGCGGGCGGCTCCAACGCCGCCCGCGAGGACCGCTATCACGCGTGCCGGGCCCCCGCGCGCTCGACGTCGTCGAGCACGGCCGCGACGCCATCGGCGAGGGCGGTCCACGGTGACCAGCCGAGGTGGATCGCCGCCCGCGTCGGGTCGAGCGAGCTGTGGCGGACGTCCGCCGGTCGCGCCGGACCGTGTCGCGGCGAAGGTCCGTCCCCGTGGACCGACGCCATCGACTCGTAGAGCGCGGCGACCGAGGTCTGGACACCGGTGCCGACGTTCACGAGGAGACCGCTGCCCCGCTCGGCTGCACGCGAGAAGGCGTCGACGACGTCGTCGACGTAGACGAAGTCGCGGGTCTGGGATCCGTCACCGTCGATGGTGCAGGGCCGGCCCTCGACGAGGTTCGAGGCGAAGATAGCGACGACACCGGCCTCGCCGTGGGGATCCTGGCGCGGGCCGTACACGTTGGCGAGCGCCAGCGCGGTGTACTCGATGCCGTGCAGCTCTCGGTACGCGCTGAGGTACTGGACGACCGCCGCCTTGGCGACCCCGTACGGCGAGCGCGGCCGGTGTGGGTGGTTCTCGGCGATGGGCAGCTCGGAGGGGTCCGCCTCCCCGTAGAGCGTGCCGCCGCTCGCCGCATAGACGACTTTGCCGGTGCCGGCGGCTCGTGCGCCCTCGAGCACCTGGACCGAGCCGACGATGTTGACGTCTGCATCGAACACCGGGCGCCTCAGCGACATCGAAACGCTCGGCTGGGCCGCGAGGTGGAACACGACCTCCGGTCGGCGGCGCACGAACAGCTCGACGAGCTCCGGCGCGCGCACGTCGAGCTGATGGAAGCGGAACTCGCCACCGGAGCTGCGCGCGTCCGTCAGATTGGCCAGCGCGCCGCTCGAGAGGTCGTCGACCGCGTCGACGGCGTGACCCTCGGCGAGCAGGCGATCGACGAGGGTCGACCCGATGAATCCGGCGCCGCCGGTGACGAGCGCTCGCACGTGGCGAGTCTCACACGGGCAGTTGTGCGCTGTCGAGCAGTGTCCCGTCGGGAACTAGGGCCGCCGCACCGACGACCGAGCCGCCCGTGATCGCGGCGCCGGTGCCGACGATCGAGCTCGGTCCCACAACCGAATGCTCGACCACTGCGCCCTCTCGGATGACCGCTCCGGGAAGAAGGACGCTGTGGATCACCCGTGCTCCAGCGGCGACATGAGCCGACGCGCCGATCACGGCGTCCTCGATGAGCGCGCCGGCGTCGACCGAGGCATCGCGTCCCACGAAAGCACAGCCGCTGATGTCGCCGTCGACCGAGCTCCCCGGAGCGAAGTACACGCCCGGCTCGCGCTGGGCACACTCGGGCAACGAGACGTCCGGACGCAGACCGCTCAACACGTCGATCTGGGCCCGCAGGTAGCGCTCCGGAGTGCCGGTGTCGAGCCAGTACGAGGCGGAGTCGAGAGCGAACAGCGCGCCGCGCTCCACGATGCCCGGGAAGATCTCGCGCTCTACGGACACGCGCCGGCCGGTCGCGATACGACTGATCACCGACGGCTCGAAGACGTAGGTGCCGGCATTGACGTGATTCGTCGGGGCCGCCTCACGGGCCGGCTTCTCGATGAAGGCCAGCACGCGACCGGAAACGTCGGTGGGCACGACGCCGTAGGCAGACGGGTCCTCGACGGGCGTCAGCGAGATCGTCGCCTCGCCGCCCTTCTCGCCATGGAACGCGACGAGGGCGCGCAGGTCGAGATCGGTGAGGACGTCGCCGTTCACCACGACCAGGGTCTCGCGCTCCACGCCGGCTTCGCAGGCCGCGAAACGGATGGCGCCGGCCGTGTCGAGGGGCTCGGGCTCGACGGCGTAGCGCAGCTCGACCCCGGCCCAGCTTCCGTCGGGGAACGCGTCGACGAACGCGTCCGGCTGGTAGCCGAGGGAGAGGACCGCTGTCGTCACGTCGTGCGAGGCGAGCCACTCGACGACTCGAGCGATCATCGGTCGCTCGACGACCGGCAGCATGGGCTTCGGCAGGGCATAGGTGAGGGGCCGTAGGCGCGTCCCGATCCCACCCACGAGCACGACTGCTATCACCGGTGGCAAGCCTCCAGCACCTGCCGCCTAACCATTCTTGGGCGTGGTCGTGGTGCTCGCGGGCGTCGACGTCGAGCTCGAGCTACCCGTGCCGAGTGCCGCGAGGAGCGCCGAGCGAGAGGGTGGCTCGGGGATCGATGCGCCCTTCGGCACGAACGCGACGGTGATCATCTCGCCATTGGAGAGGTGCAGCTTGGTGAGGTCGCCCGTGACGATGTGGCCCGTGGCGGTCGGCGAACTCCAGACCTTCGCCTCGAGCGTCCCGGCGCCCTTGAGGGGCCCGGTGCACGATTCACCGTTGGCCCACGTCTTCGACGACTTGGTCGGCAGCTTGATGCTCGTGGACGTGAGCGTGAAACTCGGGTAGGAGCTCGCGAACTTGCCGAGCGTCGCGTGCACGCCCTCGTAGGCCGATGCACCGGTCGTGACCGCGCCGGGGTCGACGTTGATCAGGCCGTTGCCGAAGGTCCGGATGCCGACCGACGTCAGGTTCGAGTTGGCCGGAAGGTTCGCCTGGAGCGTGCCGCAGATGTCGATGGCGAGCGCGACCTGCCAGTTGTCGCTCGCCGTCGGCCCGATCGTCGCCGGGTGCAATCTCTCGTTACGGCTGTAGGCCGCCAGCCCGATGCCGGCAACGATGATGACGACCATCGCGGCGTACCAGAGGATCGGCGGGCGCGCGCGGTAGCTCCTGCTCCCACCGCTTGCCGCGGCGCGCGCGACTGATCTTCCGAACGATCCCCTTGACATGGCTGAGGGAGCATAGCCAACGGCCGAGTCGCGTAGTTCTCGACGGGCCCGCTCAGCTCGTAGCGTTCTCCGCCCGCGACGGGCCACGCCGGGTCAGCTCGCGTGCCAGCGAGACGACGAGACGGGCCGCGAGCGCTGCGGCGACGAGCGGGAGCAGGGCCCGCTCGGAGCCGCGTGCGCTCCTGCGGGCGAAACGCCACGTCGAGCGATGGTGAGCGACGAGCATGCGCACGGGATGACGGGAGGTGGAGAGCCCCTGGGCGTGCACGACGACCGCCGCCTGATCGTAGAGGACACGCCATCCGGCGCGCCGCAGCCGCCAGCACAGATCGACGTCCTCTGCGTACATGAAATAGCCTTCGTCGAAGCCGCCCACGCTCGAGAAGCCACTGCGCCGGGCGAGGAAGCACGCCCCCGAGACCCAGTCCACCTCTGCAGCCTCGGCCGCGGCGGCACCGGGCGCCGACTGCTCGTCGAAGTATTCCTCCATTCGATATCGCCGGCTCCACCGGTTGTCGGGGACGACCAGCCCGACGAGGGCGTGACCGGCAGCGTCGCCGAGGGATGGGAAGGCGCGGGCCGACGGATAGCGGCTGCCGTCGGGATTGTCGAGACGGGGCCCGACGATGGCGCAGTCCGGCTGGGCGTCGAGCCGCGACACGAGCGTGGCGACCGCGTCCGGCGCGACGACCAGGTCCGGGTTGCAGATGAGCACGTAGTCGAGCGCTATGCGCTGGGCGCCGATGTTCGCGGCACGGCCGTAGCCGAGGTTGCGCCCCGTCGGCACGAGCACTGCCGCCGGGTCGGCGCCTGCAAGTCGCTCGAGCGAGCCGTCCGCCGACGAGTTGTCGACAACGACGATCTCGGAGATGCCGGCGGAGCGAAGGCTCGCCACACAGTCGAGCAGTGCTCCCCCAGCTTCCCGGTTCACGACTACGGCCGCGCAACGTGAGCCGACCGACGAGTGCTCCCTCATGCTCGACGCGTGGTCAATCCGTGGCGCCCATCATCTCGGGCCCGGGTCAACGAGTGAGCTCGACGACCAGCGCGGCCACCGAGTCCCGCCACTCGGGCAGCAGTTCGATCCCCGAGAGCCGCAGCACGCTGTTGTCGAGCACGGAGTTCTTCGGACGAGGTGCGGGGCGGGGTGGGTCGAGATCCATCGTCGCGATCGGCTCGACGCGTCCGGGGTCCAGCCCAGCTGCTGCGAGCACGGTGCGGGCGAACTCGAACCAGGTCGTCTCGCCCTGGTTGGTCACGTGGAAGATCCCTGACCGGCGTGCCAGAGCGAGCTCGACGAGCTTGGCCGCGAGGTCGTGCGCGACGGTCGGGCTTCCCCGCTGGTCGTCGACGAAACGGAGCGCGCCCGGCGTGGACGATGCGAGCCGGAGGACGGTCTTGACCATGTTGGGACCTGTCCGGCCGCACACCCACGAGGTGCGCACGATGGTCGCCCCCGGGGAGAGCTCCCGCTCGCCGGCGAGCTTCGAAGCGCCGTAGACCGACAGAGGATTGGGTGTGTCCCACTCCCGGTACGGAGCGGTCGCGGTCCCGTCGAACACATAGTCGGTCGAGACGTAGGCCACGTGTGCGCCGGCGAGCCGGCAGGCCTCGGCGACGTGGCGCGTACCGAGGGCATTCACCGCGAAGGCCCGGTCCGGATCCTCCTCGCACGCGTCGACGGCAGTCCACGCGGCCGGGTGGATGACGAGGTCGGGCTCGAGCGCCGTCACCGTGGCGAGGACCGCGTCGCGATCGCTCACGTCGAGCTCGGACCGCGCAGCGGCGACCACGTCGAGGCCGGGCCCTTTCACCATCTCGCCCGACCGCCGCCGAAGCTCGGCCACGACCTCTGAGCCGACCTGGCCGGCGGCTCCGGTGACGAGGATGCGCACGCTAGCGAGTTACCGCTGCGCCGGTCGTGGCTCCGCTGGCGGCGAGGGGGGCGCCTTCCCAGGCGCCCTCGACGACGGGCGAACGACCGAGCAGCGGGCGCCACCACGCGTCGTTCTCCCCGTACCAGCGGACGGTGGCGGCGAGGCCCTCCTCGAAGGGGACCTCGGGGGCCCAACCCAGCTGGGACCGGATCTTCGTCGAGTCGAGCAGGTAGCGGCGGTCGTGGCCCGGACGGTCGGGGACGACCTCGATCAGCGAGTCCGGCTTGCCGGTCGTCTCGAGCACGGCTGCCGCGATCTCCGCCACGCTCGCCTCCCGGCCGGAGCCCACGTGGTAAGTCTCGCCCACGATGCCCTTGCCGAGGACGAGGTCGATCGCCCGGCAGTGATCGTCCACGTGTAGCCACTCACGACGATTCGCGCTCGACTCATAGACCGGAAGTCGCTGGTCCTGCAGGGCTCGAGTCGTGAAGAGCGGGATGACCTTCTCCGGGAACTGGTACGGCCCGTAGTTGTTGCAACAGTTCGTGATGGTCGCGGGGAGCTCGAAGGTCTCCACGTAGGAGCGCACGACGTGGTCAGAGCCGGCCTTCGAGGCGTTGTACGGCGTCCTCGGACGATAGGGCGAGTCCTCGTGGAACGACTCGTCGCTGTCGAGGTCCAAGTCGCCGTAGACCTCGCAGGTCGAGATGTGGTGGAACCGCTCGACGCCCACCCTGCGAGCCGCGTCGCAGAGCGCCTGGGTCCCGAGCACGTTCGTGCGGTAAAAGCGGGCCGGGTCGAGTACGGCGAGGCTGTTGTGCGATTCGGCCGCGAAGTTGACGATGACGTCGACACGGTAAGCGCCGAGGAGGTGCTCGACGAGCTCCTGGTTGGCGATGTCGCCACGCACGAAGGTCACGCGCCCGTCCTCGACCAGCGGCGACAGATTCGCGAGGTTGCCGGCATAGGTCAGCGCATCGAGGACGACTACGTCGTCCCCGGGATGGCGCTCGGCCCAGTAGCGGACGAAGTTCGAACCGATGAAGCCGGCTCCGCCGGTCACAAGTGTGCGCATGGTTGCGCCAGGCTAATCGGCCGACCCGGTCCCCTCGAATACGTCGGGATCAACGCAGGTGGACGACATCTCCTGCGTCGAAGCTCTGACGCCCACCGCCGACCAGCTCGAGCACGAGGCGGCCGTCGTCGCCGACGTCGACGGCGCGACCCTCCACGGTCGACGAGTCGAGCAGGACACGCACCTTGCGCCCGATGGTCACACACGCCGAGCGGTAGTCCGCTGCAGCGCGTGCCCTCCCGTCCGCCGTGGCGAGTGCCGCGTAGCGCCGCTCGATCGATCCGAGGAAGGCCGCGCAGATCTCCTCGCGGTCGACGGCCCGGGACGCTGCTCGCTCGACCGTCGTAGCTCGCTCGGCGACCACCGCGAGCGGACCCGGGGGTGGCCAACCTTTCGGCCACGCGACGTTCATCCCGATCCCGACCACGACGGCCGGCGGCGTTCCGACGATCTCGGCGAGGATCCCGGCGAGCTTCGCGTCACCGACGAGGACGTCGTTCGGCCACTTCAACGACGCCTCGACGCCAGCCAGCACCGCCAGGGTGTCGACCGCGGCGATGCCGACGATGCTCGGCAGGAGGTGCCAATCGGCGGGAGCGAACGCCGGCCTGAACAGGATCGAGCACAGCAGTGACGAGCCCCGCGGCGCGATCCACGACCGATCGCGGCGACCACGCCCTGCGAGCTGCTCCTCCGCGATGACGACGAGTCCCTCCGGAGCCCCCTGAAGCGCGGCGTCTCGCAGGTAGCGATTTGTAGAGTCGACCTGGTCGAGACGGACGGGGTTAGTGAAGCGCGCACCGTGCCAACTAGCGTGCACGCCTGAGCCGAGCCGGTCCGAGCGGTCGCCGTCAGACGACGGGTCGGGATCTCGCACAGGCGAACGTTAGGTCCAAAGGGGTCGGGTGTTCGAGAAGGTCCTCGTCGCTAACAGGGGTGAGATCGCCGTCCGGGTGATCAGGAGCTGTCGCGAGCTCGGCGTCGCCACCGTCGCCGTCTACTCCGAGCAGGACGCCGGCGCGATGCACGTGCGCTTCGCGGACGAGGCATACGCGCTTGCCGGGGACACCGCCGCTGAGACCTACCTCGACGCGGCCGCGTTGCTCGACGTCCTGGAGCGGTCAGGCGCCGACGCCGTCCATCCGGGCTACGGCTTCCTCGCGGAGAACTCCGGGTTCGCCCGAGCCGTGGCCGATGCCGGGGCCGTGTTCATCGGGCCGCCACCGGACGCCATCGAGACGATGGGCTCGAAGATCAGCTCGCGGATCGCCGCCGAGGCAGCCGGGGTCGAAGGGGTGCCCGGCCTGAGCGAGGAGGTGACCGACGCGGGAGTCGTCGTCGGTTTCGGGGACCGTCACGGATGGCCGGTAGCCATCAAGGCCTCCTACGGCGGCGGCGGCCGGGGCATGAAGGTCGTCTACGACCCGTCGGGCGCCGAAGAGGGTCTTGCCCAGGCCCGGCGCGAGTCCGAGGCGTCTTTCGGCCGGTCGGAGGTGTATATCGAGCGCTACCTCGAGTCGCCACGCCACGTCGAGATGCAGATCGCGGCTGATCGCTTCGGCTCGGCGCTGTGGCTCGGTGAGCGCGACTGCTCGTCCCAGCGTCGTCACCAGAAGCTGATCGAGGAGGCGCCCGCGCCCCTGCTCGCCGAAGGCGTCCGCGAGGCCATGGGTGAGGCCGCGGTCCGCGTCGCCCGGGCGTGCTCGTACGAGGGCGTCGGGACCGTCGAGTTCCTCTACGAGGATGGGCGCTTCTACTTCCTCGAGATGAACACGCGCCTACAGGTCGAGCATCCGATCACCGAGCTTGTCACCGGGCTCGACCTCGTGGCGATGCAGCTGCACGTCGCCGCCGGCGAGGCACTCGCGATCGCCCAGGAGGACATAGTCACACGAGGCCACGCGATCGAGTGCCGCATCAACGCCGAGGACCCGACCGGCGGCCGGTTCTCGCCGAGCCCCGGCGTCGTCACCCGCTTCAGTGCGCCTGCCGGCCCAGGCGTCCGCGTTGATGCCGGCTACGAGAGCGGCGACACGGTGAGCCCGTACTTCGACAACCTCGTGGCCAAGATCGCCGTGTGGGGTGAGGACCGGGAGCAGGCTCGCCGCCGGATGCTTCGAGCGCTGCGCGAGACAGCCGTCGAAGGCGTCGCGACGACGATTCCGGCGCACCTGGCCATCCTCGAGCACAAGACCTTCATCGACGCCCGGCACTCGACTCGCTTCGTCGAGGCCGAGCTCGATCTGTCGCTCATCACCCCCCCGCCACCGCCGGACGGCGCCTCCCGGGAGGACGAGAAGGTGTTGCGGACCGTCGACGCGGAGGTGGACGGTCGGCGCTACCGCGTGCGTCTCTGGCTTCCCGAGCAGCCGATGGGCGGGGGTGCCAGCGTGACTGCGGGGACCCGACGTCGCTCGACCGGCGCGGGGGCGGCGGCGGGCAACGGCACGATCGTGGCGCCGATGCAGGGGACCATCGCGCAGGTCCACGTCGCTCCCGGCGATACCGTCGCCATCGGTGACATCGTCTGCGTGCTCGAGGCCATGAAGATGGAGAACCCGATCCTCGCGCCCGTTCCCGGCACGGTCGAGCAAGTGCTCGTCTCGGTCGGCGACGCGCTCGGGCCCGGTGACGTCGTGGCCGTGATCCGATGAACGGCGCCACGCCGGCGAGGGCCCTCGACGCGGCCAAGCGCACCGCCGCCGGCGCTGTCGAGCGATCGGCGGAGGAGCTCGTCGAGCTGTCGCATCGCATCCACGCCCATCCGGAGATCTCCTTCGAGGAGGTGCAGAGCTCCGCGTGGTGCGCGGACGCGCTTGACTCCGCGGGCTTCGACGTCACGACGGGGATCTGCGACCTGCCGACCGCGTTCTCCGCGACGATCGGGACCGGTCCGCTCGTCGTCGGCATCTGCTGCGAGTACGACGCCCTCCCCGACGTCGGCCACGCATGCGGGCACAACATCATCGCCGCCGCGGCCGTCGGCGCAGGGCTCGCGCTCGCCTCGCTGGCGGACGACCTCGGCCTCACGGTGCGCGTCCTCGGGACGCCCGCCGAGGAGGGGGGAGGCGGCAAGATCCTCATGCTCCAGCGTGGCGGCTTCGACGGCCTCAACGCGTCGATGATGGTGCATCCCTGGCCGAGCGAGCTCGTCCAGATGCCGTGCCTCGCTGTCACGCACTTCGACGTCGAGTACACCGGGCGCGAGGCGCATGCGTCTGCCTTCCCCGAGCTCGGGATCAATGCCGCGGACGCGATCACGGTCGCCCAGGTCGCGATCGGCCTGCTCCGCCAGCACGCCAACGCCGGGGACCAGGTGCACGGCATCGTGACGCTCGGCGGCGCCGCGCCCAACATCGTTCCGGCCCGGACCCGTGCGAAGTACTACGTGCGCGCGAACACCCTCGAAGCTTTGGCGAGCTGGCTACCCCGCGTCGAACGGTGCTTCGAGGCGGGCGCGCTTGCCACCGGCTCGACCTTGGAGCTGCTTCCCCAAGGTCCGACCTACTCGGAGTTTCGCGTCGACGAGTCGATGGCGGGCCTGTACCAGCGCAATGCCGAGGCACTCGGGCGGAGCTTCGCCTCGCCCCAGGCCAAGGTCGTCGCGGCATCGACCGACATGGCCAATGTCTCGCTCGCCATGCCGGCGATCCACCCGACCCTCGGCCTCGACTCGCTACCGGCGGTCAACCACCAGGCCGCATTCGCTGCTCACTGCGTCACGCCGATCGCCGACAAGGCACTCCTCGAGGGCGCTACGGCCATGGCGTGGACCGTCGTCGACCTGGCCACCGACGACGAACAGCGCTCGCGCCTTCTCGAGGTCGCCTACGGGGCCGATTGAGCGCCGAGGTCCGCCCCGTCCACGCTGGACGACTCCCGCCGACCGCTCGGAACCGACAAAACCGTGCCGCCCCCGAAACCCGTGCCGCCAGGCGTCAGACGGTCGCCGGCGCCTTCTTCGGGTGTGGCATGCACAGCTGGTCGTACTCGGCGATCACGATCTCGCCGGCGTCGGGACCGCACGCCGGGCAAGCCGGGTCCCGCCGCACCTTGAAGGTGCGGATCTCCTGGGCGAGCGTGTCGTAGGCGAGGAGCCGACCGACGAGGGGCTCGCCGATGCCGAGAAGCATCTTGATCGCCTCGACCGCCTGAATCGACCCGATGATGCCGGGAAGCACCCCGAGGACGCCGGCCTCGGCGCACGACGGCGCCAGCTCCGGCGGCGGTGGCTCGGGCACGAGGCAGCGGTAGCACGGCCCGTTGTACGGGTCGAAGACCGTGGCCTGACCCTCGAACCGGAAGATCGAGCCGTGCACGACGGGCGTGCGGGTCAGCAACGAGGCGTCGTTGACGAGGTAGCGCGTCGGGAAGTTGTCGGTCCCGTCGACGACGAGGTCGTACCCCTCCATGAGATTGAGCACGTTGTCCGCGCCGATTCGAACGTCGTGTGTGACGACGTTGACATCCGGGTTGAGCGCGGTCAGTGCCTTCTTCGCCGAGTCGACCTTTCGATCTCCGATGCTGTCGAGGTTGTGCAGGATCTGGCGCTGCAAGTTCGACGCGTCGACGACGTCCATGTCAACGATCCCGATCGTGCCCACGCCTGCCGCGGCGAGATAGAGCGCTGCCGGCGAGCCGAGGCCGCCCGCACCGAGCAACAGCACCTTCGAATCCAGGAGCTTCTGCTGACCGGCCTCGCCCACTTCGGGCAAGAGCAGGTGGCGCTGGTAGCGGTTGCGCTGCTCGGCGTCGAGGACGCGCGGCGTCGCCCACTGGCGACCCTCGTCCTTCCAGCGGTTAAAGCCACCGGTCATCGATACGACGTCGGAGTAGCCGAGCTCCTGGAGCGACTTCGCGGCGAACGCCGAGCGGCTGCCGCCGGCGCAGTAGACGACGATCGGGCGATCCTTGGCGGGAACCACGCCCTCGATCTGCACCTCGAGAAAGCCACGGGGCAGATGGAGCGCTCCGGGTATGGCCCCTTGCTGGTATTCGTCGGCTTCGCGGACGTCCAGGAACAGGGCATCGTCGCGCCGGGACTCCGCCTCGGCCGGGTCGACCTCACGAATGACCTTCTTGACCTGAGCGAGCAGGTCCTTCACGCTCGGCACCGGCAGGCTCCTCCCTCTATGTGGACGCCGACCGGACCACTCCCGGTCTGTGGCTCGTCCGAGCCTCGGCTGTCCAGATCCGTAAACACTACCAGTACGGTCAACATTCCCGTCTGCCGGAGACAAGAGCGATCGCCAGCCATTAGCTTGCCGGCGTGGAACTCGCGGACGCCATCGCCCGGCGGAAGATGACGCGTAGCTTCTCGCCCGAGCCCGTGGCCCCAGAGCTGCTGGAGGAGCTGCTATCGGCGGCGGGACGCGCTCCCTCGGCCGGCTTCACCCAGGGCGTCGATCTCGTCGCGATCACGACTGGCGAGGCCCGCGTGCACTTCTGGGAGCTCGCCACCGACGAGGCGTGGCGCTCCGGAGGCGCCCGAGCGAGCGGCCTGATGGCCGCGCCGGCCATCGTCGTGCCCGTCGCCGACCCTGGCGCCTACGTCCGGCGCTACGCGGAGCAGGACAAGGGCGCCTCGAGCCTCTCGGGGCGCGTCGCGTCGGAGTGGCCCGTCCCCTACTGGATCGTCGACGCCTCGTTCATGGTGATGCAGCTCCTCCTCGCGGCGACCGACGCCGGCCTTGGGGCGTTGTTCTTCCGGCTTCACGCCGAAGCGGGGGTCGTGCTCGAGGGGCTCGGAGCTCCGGCGGGGCGCGTCGCGATCGGCGCCGTAGCGATCGGTCGACCCGCTGGCGACGACGCCCGTACCTCGCCTGCGACGAGGAAGCGTCGGGGCCTCGACGATCTCGTCCACCTGCAACGCTGGTAACCGGCGGCCGTGGAGCGCGCTGCGTCCGTCGGCGGCGCCCCGTAGGATCGGGCGGGTGAGCAGCCGGGCGACGACCCAGGTCGCACACCGGAAGCGTAACGACCTGGCCCAGTACGACGACCTCGCCGGGCAGTGGTGGGAGCCGCACGGTGCCCTCGCAATGCTGCACTGGATCGCCGCCGCGCGCGCCCGGCTGATCCCCGCGGCGAGCCGTAGCGGGGCCGTGCTCGCGGACATCGGTGCCGGCGCCGGTCTGCTCGGTCCGCACCTCGCCGGAAAGGGCTACCACCACGTCGGACTCGACCTCTCGCCGACCGCCATCGAGATTGCAGCAGCGCGCGGCGTGACAGCGGTGCGAGCCGATGCGCTCCGACTGCCGCTCGCCGACGGTGTCGCAGACGTCGTGAGCGCTGGCGAGATCCTCGAGCACGTCGTCGACCTACGCCTCGCCGTGAGCGAGGCGTGCCGGGTGCTGCGTCCCGGCGGGATCCTCGTCGTGGACACGATCGCGGCGACTGGCCTTGCACGGCTCTTGGCGGTGACCGTGGCCGAGCGCATCCCCGGCGGTGCGCCAGCGGGGATCCACGACCCTGCGCTGTTCGTCGACCGCCGGGCGCTCGTGCAGGAGTGCGCTCGCCACGGCGTCGAGCTCGAGTTGAACGGCCTACGACCCGCCTTCGCTGCGTTGATCGCGTGGCGGCTCGGTCGCCGCGAGAGCGTGCCGATGGTGCGGACGTGGTCGACGGCCGTGCTGTTCCAGGGCGTGGGCAGGAAGCGCGGGTGAGCACCTCCAGTGGCGTCCGCCGGCCGCCTGGCATCGACTCGCCCGCACCCGCCGCGGGCCGCGTCCTCGTCGGTGCCGCCGGCCAGCTTCTCGACCCCGCCGCGGGCGTCGCAGCCGCGCGCGGCCTCGTCGCTCGGCTCGCCGGGCGCGCGGCCGGGCACGACCGGGACGGTGACTTCCCCGAGGCCGACTTCGAGGACATCCGGACGAGCGGCCTGCTCGGTCTCATGGTCCCCGAGACGCTCGGGGGTCCGGGGGCGTCTTTCGCTGGCTACGCCGCCGTCGCGATGGCCCTCGGCGAGGGCAATGGCGCGACGGCGCTCGTCTTCAACATGCACGCGTCAGTCACCGGGGCGCTCGCACGGACGCCGGACGCGCTCGCACGTGCGCTCGGCGCGCCCGATGCGTACTTCGCGATGCGAGATCGGGTCCTGCGTGGGGCCCTCGCCGGCAAGCTGTACGGCGTGGCGATGAGCGAGCGAGGCGCCGGCTCGCGCCTCTCGGCACTCACCACCTCCTACCGCGCTGTCGAGGGCGGCTTTCACCTGCGCGGGTCGAAGGCGTTCGTCTCGGGAGCGGGGCACCTGGACGCCTACTTGGTAGCGGCGCGCGACCGCTCTGTCGAAGAGCCCCGCATCTCCTACTTCATCGTCCCCGCCGGCGACGGAGTGCTCGTCGAGCAGAGCTGGGACTCACTCGGCATGCGCGCCACGGGGAGCCACGACCTCCATCTCGACGTGGTCGTGGACGCCGACGCCCTCGTCGGCGGGGTGGAAGGGGTGGCACTGCTGCTCGCGCAGGTGATGCCGCAATGGCTCGTCGCCAGCTACGCCGCGGTGTACGTGGGCGTCGCGAAGGCCGCTATCGCCGCTGCCGCGGAACACGTCACAGAGCGCTCGCTACGCGGGCTTCCCGCGGTGCGCGCCCGCGTCGGGCGTGCCGACGCGGCGGTCGCAGCCGCGGAGCTGGTCGCGCTCGAGGCGGCCCGCCGTGTGGACGAGGCACCGGGCGACCCCGAGACCAACCGCTGGGTCTGGCGGGCCAAGCTCGTCGCCGGGGAGACGGCGGCCGCGGTCGCGTCGTCCATGCTCGAGGCGGCGGGCACCTCGGCGAGCCGCAAGGGCCATCCGCTGGAACGTCTCTTTCGGGACGCGCGCTGCGGCTCGCTCCAGCCCGCGACGTCCGACGTCTGTGCCGACTGGCTCGGCCTTGCTGCGACTGGTCAGGACCCCGACCAGGGCGCAGAGCGCCCGCGTTGGTGAGGGCCAAGGCGGTCGCCACTGGAGCGGCGAGCGCGTTTCCCCCCGCAGAGTCGCAGAGCTCGTTGTGGGACGGCTACTTCGCCGAGCACTTCGGCCACCGGCGCGCCGCGCGAACTGCCTTTGCCGCCGCCGGGGTGCAGCGGCGCCACGCCGTCGCCAACCCGCTCGTCGAGGACGTGTCGGGCTGGTCCACGGGCCGGCGGATGGCGCGCTACCTCGAGGAGGCCATGCCGCTCGGCAAGGAGGCTCTCGCGACCGCGCTCGGCGCGGCCGGCGTCGCTCCGAACGAGCTCGGGCTGCTCGTCGTGGCGTCGTGCACCGGTTACGTCACGCCCGGGCTCGACGTGCGGCTCGCTCAGGACCTCGACATGGCCGAAGACCTCCAGCGCCTGCTGCTGGGCCACGTCGGCTGTCACGCCGCGCTTCCCGGCCTCAGCGCGGCCCGGGACTTCGTGCTCGCACACGGCCGTCCGGCCGCGCTGCTCTGCCTCGAGCTTCCGAGCCTGCATACCCAGCCCGCGACGGACGATCTAGAGCAGGTCGTCGTCCACGCGTTGTTCGGGGACGCGGCCTCCGCGCTCGTTCTCGAGCCGAGCGATGAGCGCGACGGCTCCTCGAGGCCGAGCGCCCCCAGACGGCACGCGGCCGAGCCCTCCGGCGAGCGCGAGCCCCGGGGTCTCGAGATCGTCGAGATCCAGGCGGTCACCGACGTCGGGGCAGCTGGGCACATGACGTGGGACGTCACCGACCTCGGCTTTCGGATGGGCCTCTCTCGCAGGGTGCCCGACCTCGTCGGCGGCCACGTCGGGCCGCTCGTGGACCGGCTGCTCGGCGCACACGGCGTCGCTCGGTCCGACATCGCTGCCTGGGCCGTCCATCCGGGCGGCAGCCGCGTCCTCGACGTCGTGGCCGATCGACTCGCGCTCCACGAGACGGCACTGGCGGAGTCCCGTGGGGTGCTCGCCGACCACGGGAACTGCTCGTCGGCGACGATCCTCCTCGTCCTCGAGCGCCTGCGGCGCCAGCGCGACCTCGCGCGCGGGGACCTCGTCGTCGCCCTTGCCTTCGGACCCGGCCTGACGCTCTACGCGGGGCTGCTCCGCTCGCTCTAGCTCCCCGAATGCCCGGCTCCCGCAGGCTCAGGCACTGCCGGCGAGCACCGGTAGCTGCCCCGGGCCTGCACCAGGGCCGGCGTGCGCCTTCATCGACGCCGCGTCGAGGGCTTCGCCGCAGTGCGTGCACGTCGGCACGACGACCGTGAGCTCCCCGCACGAGAGGTGCTCGACTACCACAGGAGGGCCATGGGGGCACTCCCACTCGTCCCCCCACTGGCGCATCGCCGCGAGCACATGCCAAAGTCCCCGGCCCTTCTCGGTCAGCAGGTAGTCATACCGGACCGGCCGATCCTGGTAGGGCTGGCGCTCCAGTACGCCGCGCTCGACGAGATGCTCGAGCCGATTGGTCAAGATGTTGCGCGAGATGCCGAGACGCGTCTGGAAGTCGTCGAAGCGCGTCACTCCGAGGAATGCGTCGCGAACGATCAGCATGCTCCACCACTCACCGACCACCTCGAGCGTCTGGGCCACCGAGCAATTCATCGTCCCGAAGCTTTTCCTACGCATCGTCACCCCTCATCGCCTGCGACTCGTTGCCCACGGTCACAGCGTTGCATCATAGAACTCTGTCCGGTAGCGTGCCGCCATGCGAGTTCCGTCACGCAACCCTCAGTCGGATTCGGGGATGAGCGCCCACCAGCGCGAGACGCTCGCGGTCACGTGCGTGGGCTCGTTCATGGTCCTGCTCGACGTATCCATCGTGAACACCGCCCTGCCGTCGATCCAGCGGGCCGTTCACGCGTCCTTCTCCGGACTGCAGTGGGTGGTGGACGCGTACACGCTCTCGTTTGCCGTCCTCCTCCTTTCCTGCGGCGCGCTGGCCGATCGGCACGGGCGAAAGCGCATGTTCCAGGCGGGCATGGCCGTGTTCAGCATCGGCTCGCTGCTGTGCGGACTCTCGACCACGGGCGCGGAGCTCGACGGGGCCCGCGTCCTGCAAGGTGTCGGCGGGGCGGCCCTGGCCACGAGCAGCCTTGCCCTGCTCGCGACCGCCTTCCACGATCCACGCCAGCGCGTCCGTGCGGTGTCGTTGTGGGCAGCGATCAGCGGGATGGCACTCGGCGTCGGTCCTACCGTGGGAGGCGCCCTCGTCGTGAGCGCTGGCTGGCGGTGGGTGTTCTTCCTCAACGTGCCGATCGGCGCGGGCTGCGCGCTCTTCGGCGTCCGCGTGCTCGCGGAGTCGCGCGACCCCGCCGGTAGGAGGGTGGACGTCGCGGGCCAGCTGACGTCGATCGCGTGGCTCGCTCTCCTCACCTACGGCTTTATCGAGCTGGGCAGCCATCCGTGGGCTTCGGCGCGCGTATGGGCGCCGCTCGCGACGGCGGGGGTGCTCCTCGCCCTCTTCCTCGCTGTGGAGCACCGATCGGACGAGCCGATGCTGCCGCTCGGGCTGTTCCGGTCGCGGCTGTTCTCGACGACGGCGCTCGTGACGTTCCTCGTCGGCTTCGTGCTCCTTTCGGTGCCGTTCTTCACGGTCCAGTACTTCCAGGGAGTGCAACATCTCTCGGCCCTCGCCTCAGGCGTGCGAGTCCTCGCTTTCACCTTGATGTTCTCGCTCTCGGCACCCGCCGGTCGCCTCGCCAGACAGTTCGGCTTCAGGGTTCCGGTCGCGATAGGAGGCCTCGCCGGAAGTGCCGGACTGCTCTCGATGACCCAGATCACGCCCGGCTCGGGCTACGCGGACATCTGGTGGAGGCTCTCTCTCGTCGGGCTCGGATTCGGACTGATGCTCTCGCCACTGTCTGCTGCCGCACTCGCTGCGGTCGACCACCGTCGGGCCGGGCTCGCGTCGAGCGTCGCCAACACGACCCGTCAAGTGGGAACGGTCGTCGGAATCGCCCTGCTCGGAGCCCTCGTACAGACGCAGGCCTCGAGGAGCGCAGCATCGGCCCTCCATGGGCTCCCGCAGGCCGCCGCCGGGAAGCTTGCGGCGGACCTGAGCCGTGGGGGTGCCCAGGTCGCGCTCCCCTCCTCACTTCCCCTCGGGCTCTCCCCCGCCCGCTTCCACGCGATCGGCGCCGACGCGTACGTGTCCGGGATACATGCGGCATTCGCGGTCGACGCACTGGTGCTGCTCGCGGCCGCTCTCGTCGCCGGCGCTCTCCTGCGCACCGGGCGTCGTGCGGCGGTGGCAGCGGTCGAGCCCGAGCCGGTCACGGCGAGGAGCGAGGCCCTGCGCGCCTGACACGTCGAGGGCCTCGAAAGGCCGCTCGACTCCTACCCCTGGCCGAAGCCTCCGAGCTGGGACGGCACGAAGTCGAGCCCCGCTGGCCGGACCAGCTCGCCGCCGAGGTCGACGGGGGTCACCGTGCCGGATCCCAGGTCGAGCGTCCCGAGGTAGTTGGCGGGGTAGCCGGTCGCCGGGCAGGTCGAGGGCGCGTTGTTGTCGTTGCACGGGGTCGTGGCGACGAACGCCGTCCCCGGCTGGAAACGCCCGCTCAGCGCGTCGACCAGATTGTTCGCATTATCGGTGATGTAGAGCGTGCCGGAGTGCGAGGTCGCCCACGCCGTATCGTTGACCGACGCCGAGAGCGACAGCACGGCGAGCGTCTGGTTGGCTTCGCCCGCATGACTCACGTAGATCTGCTCGTCGTCGCCTTGGCTGTCGAGGACGAAGTCTCCGCCGAAGCGCGGGCTCTGCCACGGCACGACCTCGTTCGAGTCCGGATCGGTGAGGGCGAGCGTCGCCGCCTGGCCCTGGGTCGATCCGGCGTTTGCGACGGTCGCCGACGCCGTGTCGGAGAACATGGCCGTGACCTTCGCCGTGTGCGCCGACGGATCGAGCACCACGGAGTACACGGCCGGGTACGCGGACGTCGGCGGGGTCGAAGGAGCGGAAGCGCTCACGAGGATCTTGCCGTCCACGATCGAGACGGCGTCAGTGCCGCCGCCGTGCGGCAGTGGCGACGGGCTGTAGCTGTACTGCACCGCTGTGGTCGAACTCGGGTCGATCGTGTACAGGCTCGAGTTGCCGTCCTCGTTCACGGTCGCGATCAGCCGGTCGTTCGCCGGGTCGGCAGTGAGCCCGTCAGCGTGCCCGGCGATGCTCCAGGTAGTGACGACCGCTCCCAGCGGCGTCAGCTCGACGAGCGTGCTGTCGAGGCCGCCGCTCGCGCTCGCCTGGCCCTGCGGACCGACGCCGTTCTGGAAGACGATGAACAGATGGTGCCCCATCGTCGTCAGGTCGTCCGGCTGGCTGATGCCGAGGGTGGCCCCCGAGAAGATCGTCGTGAGCTCCGTGCCGCTCCGGCCCTGGCCCTGGCCCTGGCCCGAATCGCCCTGCCGGCCCCCATGACGGTGGGTAGGCGCCGATCGCACGTCGGCCGCAGCCTTGTGCACGGCACTGGCGCTGGCGACGCCGGCGAGTAGGGCGCCACCTGTTGCGAGTACGGCCGCAGAGGCTGCAAGGAGCGTCGTGCGGCGACGGGACGTGCGCGAGAGTGTGCGAAGCACGGGACCGCCTCCTGTCGAGAGAACGTTGCGCCGTCAACCTAGAGAGCCAACCTGACGGGCCGGTGTCGCGAAGGTGCACAGCGCGCACGCTCGGGTGAACTCTGATCGACCTGCCGGGTTGTCCTCGTCAGCGCCGGCGCGAGCTCACAGGTAGCTCCCTGGCGTCTACCGTTTCCCGAGGTGCGGGTGAGCCGCAATGGCCTGCCCCAGAAGGAGATGACGTGGAATATCGCACGCTCGGATCAAGCGGCTGCTCGGTGTCTGCCTTCGCGCTCGGCACGATGACCTTCGGAGCCGAGACCGACGAAGCGGGCTCGCGTGCCCAGCTCGACAGGTTCGTCGAGGCCGGTGGCACATTGGTAGACACCGCGGATGTCTACGCGGACACCGTCTCGGAGCAGATCGTCGGGCGCTGGCTGGCGAGCGCGCCGAACGACGTGCGCGAGCGGGTAGTGCTCGCCACGAAGGGCCGTTTCCCGACGAGCAGCGAGCCGAACGGCGCGGGTCTCTCACGCCGGCATCTCGCCGGGGCGCTCGACGCCTCGCTCGGGCGCTTAGGAGTCGAGCGGGTCGATCTCTACCAGGTCCACGCCTACGACCCGCTGACACCGATAGAGGAGACGCTGCGATTCCTCGACGATGCGGTCCGGGCAGGCAAGATCCACTACGTGGGCCTCTCGAACTTCACGGGATGGCAGTTGCAAAAGGCGGTAGACATCGCGGACGCACGCGGCCTTAGCCGCCCGGTCACGCTGCAGCCCCAGTACAACCTGCTGGTCCGTGAGATCGAGTGGGAGATCGTCCCGGCCTGCGCCGCCGAGGGCCTCGGATTACTGCCGTGGTCACCGCTCGGGGGCGGCTGGCTGACCGGCAAGTACCGGTCCGATGAGCGACCGAGCGGTGCGACGCGACTCGGCGAGAGTCCCGAGCGCGGCGTCGAGGCCTATGACCGACGCAGCCGCGTGGCGCGCACCTGGGACGTGATCGAGGCGGTTCGCCAGATCGCCGACGACCGGGGCGCTTCGATGGCCCAAGTCGCGCTCGCGTGGCTCGTCGACCGGCCCATGGTCACCTCGGTGATCCTCGGGGCGAGGACGCTCGAGCAGCTCGAGGACAACCTCGGCGCGACCGGACTGCATCTCTCGCCCAAGGAGACCGAGCATCTCGACCAGGTGAGTGACCCGGGCGCGGCCGATTACCCCTATGGCGGCCCCGGGCTGGCCCAGAGAGATCGAAAGATCGCCGGAGGGCGCTGAGCGCCGGCCGTGCTCAGCTTGTCGCCGGCGGTGCTCAGTGCGCCGCCGGCGGTGCTCAGGGTGTAGCCGCCGTGCGCCGGCGAAGAGGTGGAGAGGACGTCGGAGGCTGTTGTCGAGGCGGCATCTCTGCCAGCAACATGACCGTTGCGGCTGCCACTTTGCGCACGGCCGCGTCGAACGGCTCCTGGGTACGCTTGGTGGGAGTCCGGACGCCACTCACCTTGCGGACGTACTGGCGCGCCGCTTCCTCGATCTCTTCGGTCGTCGCCTCGGGCTGCAGTCCCCGCAGGATCGTGATATTTCTGCACATGTGAACAACGCTACGTGAGTCGGGGCATCTCGCTACGGTCATCCCTGGTCGAGCCACCCCCGTCTCACCACATTGGCGAGTGGGGTGACACGGCACATGACAGTCGACGATCCGTACGACCTCGAGCGGTTCGTCGCCGCCCAGAACGATGGCGGCACCTTCGATCGAGCGATCGACGAGCTACGCAGTGGCCACAAGACTGGCCACTGGATGTGGTTTGTCTTTCCACAGATCGCCGGGCTCGGACGGAGCCCGATATCGAAAAGATTCGCCATCTCATCCCTGGCGGAGGCGGTGGCCTACCTACGCCATGCAGTGCTCGGGCCGAGGCTGATCGACTGCACGCGCATCGTCGCCGAGAAAGAGGATCGGAGCGCGGAGCAGATCTTCGGCGGCATCGACGCGCAGAAGCTGCACTCGTCCATGACGCTTTTCCTACTGGCGTCGCCCGAAGAGCCACTCTTCGGCCAGGTGCTCGAACGGTATTTCAGCGGGCTCACCGACCCGGCGACCGACGAGCGCGTCTGAGGAGAAGCCGGCATCGCGACGTCGGTGTGAGATCGCGACGTTGGTGATATGCAGTGGACATGGTCGAGCTCATCCCACGCACTGTTCTCTTCGGCAATCCGGAACGGTTGGGCCCGCGTCTGTCCCCCGACGGCAAGCAGCTCGCGTGGCTCGCGCCGGCCGAGGGAGTGCTCAACGTATGGGTCGCGCCCGCCGCCGATGAGCAGACAGTCGCCCCGGTGGGCGGGGTGGCCGAAGCAAGTCACGAGGCCACCAGCGCCGTCGACTGGGCCGCCGCGCGGGTGGTCACTGACGACCACGATCGCGGCGTTCGCACCTTCACCTGGGCTCATGACGGGCGCCACATCTTGTATCTGCAGGACCGGGGCGGCGACGAGAACTGGCGACTGTACGACGTCGATCTGCCGACGATGGCCCGACGAGACCTGACGCCGTTCGACAATGTGCAGGTCCAGCTGATCGCGGTAGACAAGCGCTTTCCGACCGACGTCCTCGTAGGCATCAACCTCGACAACCCAGAGCTGCACGACGTCTACCACCTGGACTTGGTGAGCGGCCAAGTACGCAAGACGGTCACGAACCCCGGCTTCGTCGGATGGCTGGCCGACGCCGAGATGGAGGTGCGTGCCGCCGTCGCACCTCAGCCCGACGGTGGGTTCGTCCTGATGGTGCGAGACGAGCCCGCCCAGGACTGGCGGCCGCTGATGACGGTCTCCGATGAAGACGCGCTGACCACCGGTCCCGTGTCGTTCAGCGTGGAGGGCAGCTCACTGCTGGCCTTGAGCTCGGTGGGCAGCGAGACGGCGCACCTGGTCCGCATCAACCTGGCGGACGGGACGACCGAGGAGCTAGCGGCGGACCCGGCTGCCGATATCACCGACATTCGCCTGGACCCTGACACCTGGGAGCCCCAGATGGCCACCGTGCTCAAGGACCGGGCCGAGCTCATCGTCCTCGACCCAGCATTGACCGAAGATCTCGAGGTCGTGCGGAGCCTCCATCCCGGTGACCCCAGCATCGGCGGCGGGGACGACAGGGACGCGTCGTGGCTCGTCGCCTTCAATCAGGACGCCGGGCCGATCTCCTACTTCGCGTACGAACGGGGCTCTCGGCGAGGTCGTTTCCTCTTCGACCACCAGCCCGCGCTTTCGCGCTACACCCTCGCCTCGATGGAGCCCTTCTCGTTTCAGTCACGCGACGGTCTCACTATCCATGGGTATCTCACGTTCCCTCCCGGGCTCGAGCGAACCGAACTGCCGACCGTGCTCTTCGTGCACGGCGGTCCGTGGGCGCGCGACGCCTGGGGGTACGACCCGAACGCGCAGTGGCTCGCCAATCGCGGCTACCTCTGCCTGCAGGTCAACTTCAGGGGCTCCACCGGTTACGGAAAATCCTTCGTCAACGCCGGGAACAAGGAGTGGGGCGGGCGGATGCACGACGACTTGGTCGACGCCCGCTCCTTCGTCGTCGATCAGGGATGGGCCGATGCGCTGCGGATCGGCATCTGCGGCGGCTCCTACGGGGGCTACGCCGCGCTGGTCGGCGCGAGCTTCACGCCGGACCTGTTCCGCTGCGCCGTCGACATCGTGGGCCCCTCCAACCTCATCACGCTCATCGAGTCGATCCCGCCGTACTGGGCGCCGGAGATCGAGATATTCCACCGCCGGGTGGGCAACCCCGAGACCGAGAAGGATTTCCTCTGGTCGCGCTCGCCGCTCTCGCGCGTGCGCGACATCCGGATCCCGCTACTGATCGCTCAGGGTGCCAACGACCCGCGAGTGAAACAGGCCGAGGCCGAACAGATCGTCGCCGCGCTGCGGGAGGCCGGCGTCGAGCACGAGTACCTGCTGTTCCCCGACGAGGGCCACGGCTTCGCCAAGCCGGAGAACCGACTGCGCTTCTATGCGGCCGCGGAGGCATTCCTGGCCCGCCACCTCGGTGGCCGGATCGAGCAGTAGCGATCGAGCACTAGCGATCGAGCACCGGGCGCTTCGCAGTCCTGGTGGACAGCCCCGCCGGCCATTGCCCGGAAGGCGCCCTCTCCCTAGGATCGCGTCTGGTAGTGCCGTCCTGCCGGAAAGGAAGGTGCGGCTCTGCGGCTCGCGTCGCCCGTTCGCGATGACCGAGCCGCGATTCTTCCTCGACGATGAAGCGAGCATCTACTAACCGCAAGGAGGGACCCGATGACTGCTGAAGAGAACCTGCTAGAGCTGATGCAGACCCTCGACGACGCGTGGAACGCCCAGGACTGGGACACCTTCGAGCAGCGCCATAAGCCCGACACGATCGTACGCTGGCCAGGCGGACAGCCCCCGACTCTCGGCGTCAAGGACCACAGGGCCGAATGCGTACAGTTCTTCAAGACCTTCCCGGACAATCGAATCGGGAACCGTCCCTACAAGACGTTGTTCGCCAGCGGGGACTGGACTTGCTCGATCGCCCGATTCGCCGGCACGATGACCGGTCCGATGGTCCTTGCCGATGGCACCGAGATCCCACCAACGGGAAAGTCCTTCGAAGTCGACTTCTGCACCGTCGCCCGCTGGGACAACGCCCAGATCGCCGAGGAGAACCTCTTCTACGACATGGTCGGGATGATGTCCCAGCTCGGCCTGAGCAGCAGCTGATCTCGAGCAATGGAGTGCTAGAAGGGACTTTCGCCAAACGCGAGAAGGTGCGGCGTTCGGCGTGCGCCATGCACAAGGGCTTGGGGCGCTCGTGTCTCGCTCACTCCCCTTCCGGGGGAAGCACCTCGATCTCGGGGGGCTCGTCGTCCGGTGGCAATACTTCGTCTTCCGGCGGCTCGTCGTCGGGAGGAAGGACCTTCATCCTGAAAGGACGTACCAAGGTTGTCGTCATGGCAAGATTCTATCTTGCACACGCCGTGTGTTTAAAGTGCCCGACAGACCGAGATCGGACGCATCGCCGACCACGAGTTCGCCACCGGTGAGGTCATTCGTAGTAGTCCGGAGATAGCCGGAGCTCCCGCCACTGGTCCGGGTCGTGGCCGTAAACGAGCGTCGAATCGTCCGCGACGGCGATATCACGCAGGCGGTGGGCGCTCACCTTGGCCAACTCGGGGTCGTCCTGGGAGCCCCACGCATCGAATTCGATGTTGTCCTTGGTGTAGATCGCGTCACTGGCGATGACGAACGAGGTGGACTCGCTCAGGGCCACGGCGAAGGACTGGTGCGCCGGCACGTGACCGGGACTCGCCAGCGTCCGTACCCTGGGAACGATCTCGTGCTCACCATCGGTGAGCTCGTAGCGCAGGCCGGGCGCATCGATGTACTCAGCGGGAAAGCTGGGACTTGTCCGAGCGGCCGCGAAGTGTCGACGGTCCACGTAGATCGGCACGTCGGGAAATAGGAAGTTCTGACCGCAGTGGTCGAAGTGCAGGTGCGAGTTGGCCACATGGGTGATGTCGCCCGGCGTCAGGCCGATCTCGCGCAGGCGGTATTCGAGCGTGTCGTTCTCGGTCATCACCGGGCGAAGGATCTCGTTGAGCTCACCGTTGCCGAAGGTGTGCTCCGGATCCTCGATGTGGACCGGGTGCATGCCCGTATCGATCAGCACCCGCGCTCCGTCGTCCGTCTCCACGAGGAAGGACAGGATCGGTATGAGCATGTGGACCCCGTCACCGATGCCCGGGGTGAGGATCTGGCCTTTGTCGACATCGCAGTAACCGAGCCGCATGACGTACATCCGCATATGGTTCTCCCTGACTCGACGAGCGAGTCTATCGACCGCCTCCTCTGGCGGCCTTGTCGTGGAAGGGCATACCGTCGCCATTCGCGGCATGAGCGGCAAGGCTGAGTAGGAAGTGCTGCCACCCTGCCTCGCATTGGGAGTAACAGTGAAGCTCGGGTCGAAGCCCCAGGTGACAGAAGCTGAGCTCGCAAGCGCCAGGTCCGTGCTCGACCAAGTGAAAGCTCAACGTGGTGCCGACCCATTCGGGGTGTCCTGTGTGCGAGACGCAGGTCCATCGCACGAGGCGCGGCCGGTCTGCGACGTCGACGCGCATGACGATGTGCTCCTCGAGTCCCTCGAACTCGAAGCGCAGGAGGTGGCCGACGCTCGTCGAGCCGGTAGCCAGCGGCGTCCACCAGCCGCGCAGGCCCTCGAGCGTTGCGATCGCGTCGAAGGTGTCCTCGACCGGTGCTCGAACGTCGATGCGGCGGGCGTAGTCGTCAGCGGTGAGATCCTGAGGTTCAGCCATCGCTCACACCATCCGTCCTCATCTCGCGCTCAGTGCTGCGACGTAGCGGTACGCCTCTTCGGACAGCTCGCGCCAGCGGAGCAGCGCAGTCTCGTCGGCCGGAGCGTCGAGCGCGATCCATTCCTTCATCCGCCGACCGGGGCTCGGCTCGAAGACGGACGCATCGCCCGCCGAGGTCAACTCGGCGGACCGCGCAGCTGGCAGCTTCAGAACGAGGCGGTCCTTCGATTCGAAGGCATAGAGCTTGGCATTGACTTTCAGACCGTCATCGTGGAAGACGCGCTCGAGGCTGACGCCGACCTTGTGCAGATGCTCTGCGGCAAGCTCCTCGAAGAGCCCGCGTGCTTTTCCAGCTGGACCTGCGAGCGGCCGCGTCACGTCGGTCCTCTGCCGTGATCGGGCGCGGCGCGCATCGAGGCGGTCGACGAGCGAGCCGCGGAGCTCGGGCCGGACGCCCTTTCGGCGAGGATGGCGAGGAAGTGGGACCACCCCGTGGCGTATCCCGGCCGCTGGGCATCGGGCAGCTCGGTGTGGGTGAGGTCGAGGCGGGTGCCGCTGCCGTTCGGGGTGAGGGTGAACTCGACACGGGACGAGCCAGGCGGGAATTCCTCGCTGCCGGCCATTCCCCACGACACGACGACGCGGTTGGGCGGGTCGACGGTGAGATAGGCCCCCCTGATAGCCGCGCCGTTGACGTCGAGCACGAATCGGCCACCGGGGGTGGGATCCACCTCGGCATGCTGTCCCATCCAGGCGAGCAGGCCGTCCGCGGTGACGAGATGCTCGAACACGACGGTGGGAGCGGCATCGATGTCGATCGAGCACGAGTAGTCAGCCATCTCCTCTCCTCCTTACGCTCGCCTCGGCGACGCGCTTCAGCTCGGTCAGCTGGGTCGGCCAGAAGCCCCCGAGATACTCCTGCACCACGCTGAGCCCGTCGCTTCGCAGCCCGTAGAGGTGCTTGGTCCCGTCCCGGCGCTCGACGACCAGCTCGGCGCCGCGTAGCACCGCGAGGTGGTGCGAGACCGCCTGTTGAGACATGGCGATCTGGCCGGCGATCTCGCCCACCGGGAGGTCAGCGTCGCGCACGACCTCGAGAATGCGGCGACGGTTGCCGTCGGCAAGGGCCCTCAGGGCACTGTCCAGTCGCTCGGAAGTGATGCTCATGAGGTGTTTCCGAGGGAGTTCGGCATCGCCATATACAAACATACACTTGTACAAGTGTCAACTGGACTACATGCCTTTCGGAAAGCGACCACGAACCCGGACTCGTCCGCGCACGAGACGCTGTGCGCGCACCTGCCTACTCCGGCAGCGCAAGAAGTGGCTCTGCCGGGAGGTTGCGCACCTCCGGGATCATGAGCACGGCAGCAACGGCGAGAGCCATGAAGATGCTCGAGCCCCAAAGGGTGGTCGGTACGCCGATCGCCCCAGCGATCGGTCCGGCGATCACGTAGCCGACAGGCAGCAGGGCAGTTGATCCGAGCCAGTCGTAGGCGCTCACCCTGGAGAGAACGTCGTGAGGTACGTGGCGTTGCATCGTCGTGTCCCACTGGGTGCCGAATATCGCGAAGCCGCCGCCGGCGACGAACGCGACTGGAGCGATCGCCGCGACTGGCACGGCTTCTGCGAGCAGTGCGGGTAGCGGAATGAAGCCGATGGTCGCGAGCGTCGCGGCAAGCAACGGCCGCCTCGGCCGCCAACGGAGCGCCCATGCTCCACCCGCGACGGCGCCGATTCCAAAGGCCGAGAGGACGAGTCCCCATGCCGGCGCCCCGCCGAGGTGTGACTGGGCAACGACCGCGCCGAGAACGATGAACGGGGCGAAGACGAGCAGGTGCCACAAGCCGAACTCGAGGACTATGCCCCACAGCCAGCGGCGGGACGAGAAGGCCAGCCATCCGGCACGGAGGTCGCCCAGTATGCCGGTCCTGGCTCCAGTCGGCGCCACGCGACTCGGCAGGCGAACGCGGGCGAGGTTCGAGGCGCTGATGGCGAAGGTGGCCGAGTCCACGGCGATCGCCGAGCCGGCGCCTCCGGCAGCGACGAGCACTCCGGCGAGCGCCGGCCCGACGACTGCTCCGAGGGACCATGACAGGTTTTGCAGAGCGTTGCCCTGGAGGAGCAGCTCGCCACTCAACACCTGTGGCATCAGCCCGGAGAGTGCCGGGTTGAAGAAGGCCGCGCCAACGCCCCAGAACGCTTCAAGGGTCGCGAGCTCCCATACCTGCCAACTTCCGGAGATGAGCAGCCCGGCGACTGCACCCTGGACCGCGAAGCGGAGCACGTCCGCACCGAGCATGACGAGTCGTCGCGACAGGCGATCAGCGACAGCACCACCGACGAGGAGCAGCACGACCATCGACGCAGTCCCCGAACCGAGGACGAGGCCCACCTCGCGAGCAGAGCCGCCCCGGTCGAGGACCGCGAAGGTGATCGCTACCGGGGTCATCTGATCACCGAGCTGCGACAGTGCCTGTCCTGTGAACAGCAGGCGGTAATTCCGCTCGCGAAGCGCCCCGAGGCGTTCTGGCAGACGCACCCGATCGAGGCTAGGACAGCTTGCGGCTCCCCACAGGTTCAAGCGATCTGATCACGCTTCGCGTCGACCACCTCGGCGACCGAGAGGCGGGGGAACGCACCCGAGCTCAGGCTCGGTGATAGCTGACCACACGGCTGTATCCCGCGAGGTATCGGGGAGCTGCTTGGTCGATGCCGGGAACGAACGGGGCAGAATGGTGACGGCCGCCCTCCCCAAGGCTGTGGCCGTGCCGTTCGCACAGACCGAGCGCGCTCGCGACAGTTCGTGTTGCTTCGCGCTAGCGCACGTTGAGTCCGGTTCATGGCTAGTCGACCGAGCCCCGTGGGACAACCCACCGTGTTAATAGGCGCGTCTCGACGTCGTGAAGATGGTCGTAGTCCTCGTCGTAGTGGACGATGGCCACCCGGTCGCCCGAGAGGGTATAGGAGAGCGCGTATGCAGCGACTTCGATGTCGAAGGCTCCAGCTGCCCGGCCTTTGCCGGCGTCGAAAAGAAGGTGCTGAAGCATGGTCGCCCGAACATTCAGATCCGACGTCGCGCTAAGGATCCTCCAGGAACTGAATACGCCCATGATGCGCTCGTGCTCGCGGGTGCTCGTAGCGCTGTAGCCAGCCTCGAGCATCAGCGGCAGGCAGGTGGCAAGCACTCCCCCTCGATTCAGCTCCTCGAGAGCCTTCGCTACCTCGACCTTGGACGCCCGCCGAAGAGCGCTGTTGTCTATCAGGAAGGTGAGGGACCCTACCGACGGGCCCGTGCCCGCACCTCCGGGTCCCTGAGCACGCCGAGCGCGTCCGAGTCGTGCAGCCATTGCAGTCCTTTCGCCCGCTCCTCGCGGTCGACCACTTCGCGAAGCGCCCGGTTGACGGCGTCCTTCTTCGTCGTCGCTCCGAGGATCGCTCCCGCCTTGTCGAGGAGCTCGTCGTCAATGTCGATCAGGGTCTTGCTCATTGGGACTCCACACTGTGGAAGGGACCGAACTGCACGCAGCGCCACTAGCGCGCTGCCACTGGATTACAGTATATCGATTCTCACGCTCACGTATATACGCGGTTATCGGCAGGTGCGTCACTTGGCGGACGGTCGACTGTCTGGGCAGTGCGCGGTGCCATTGGGATCGTCGCGCTCTTCCCTCACTTTCGCAGGATCGCGAGCGTCCGATGCCCGCGCTCGAGACCGAGCGCCTCGACGTCTGCACCGATCGCTTCGGAGACCCCGACCATCCAGCACGAGCAGCGAGAAGAGCGCGTGTTCAGCTTCCGAGCCGAGGCGGGCGGCAACGAAGCGCGCCTACTTCGTTGCGGTCGGGGCCGATGGCACGCGACTAGTAATCGAGGCGCGGACGCCGGACATGGTCTGCAGGTGAGTGGGCGAGCCCACTTCCCTCCTCGACGTAGCGGTGAAAGCCGGTAACGGTGCATCGGCGGCGAGGCCCGGAGCCGGGCGAGGAGCCGCGAAGCAGAGCACGTCCGGACCGAGCATGACGAGCGCGCACATCGCCTACGTGGCGCGGCTCTTGCCACTCTCTGCGTTATCCACAGGTGACCCATTTTCAATCGGACATATCGCCGTAATCCCGCTCGCGCAACGCCCCGATGCGTTCTGACAGACGCACCCGATCGAGGCTAGGACAGCTTGCAGCTCCGCACAGGTTCAAGCGATCTTGTCACGCGCCCCGTCGACCACCTCGGCGACCGGGAGGCGCGAAATGCGCCCGAGCTCAGGCTCGGTGATAGCTGACGACACGACTGTATCCCGCGAGGTATCCCGGAGACGCTTGGTCGATGCCGGGAACGAAAGGGCCGATCGCCATGCGGATCGCGGATTGACCTCTCGGCAAGGACGTGGCAAAGGTCGCCTTCGCATTGGCATCCAGGCGCACGTGCTTGTACGTCACCCACAAGCCGTGTGAGAGACGCTGAAACTGGAGGACATGGGAGGCGAAGGAGCTAGCCGCGATCACCCGGGTCGAGAGCCGCCCTCCGGCGACCACCGTGAGGTAGACCACCGGACGCACACTCACGACGATCGGCGAGCTCGTCCCGCCGTTCGCGGTGACCTCGAAGCTCGTACGCACAGTCGGCTGCGCCGAATAGGACCAACTACCCCCAGCGCCGGTCACGACGGCCGCAATGCGGAAGAACGACGTCTGATCGAATCTCTCGCTGAGCACCGTGACCGTGTCGCCCGAACGTCCGCTCGCAACCGTGCCGGTGAGGTTGACGAACTTGCTGTACGTGATGGTGGACACCGATGCGTTCAGCGTTACGGACAGGCCCGTGGTGAGCGTGAGATCCGAGCCTCGGCTCGTTCCCACACCGCTCGTCGCCACCACACGAAAGTGGTAGGTCGTTCGGGGAGCGAGGTTCGAGACGCTGACGCTGACGTTCGTGTCGTTCGGACTTGCCGCCAGGCTCGTCAGCGGCGTCTTCGACCCGTAGCTCGTGCTCGTGCCGTATTCGAAGTACCAGCTCGTGGCCTGACCCTCGGAATTGACGATGCCGTTCAAGGTCGCGGTAGACGAGGTGAGGTGAGTGGCCGCCTCCGTGAGTGCACTCGGTGCGGCGGACGTATTGAAGACCCCGGCCGCGCCCTGTGTCGTGCCCGCGCTGCTCGTCGCGACGACGCGGTAGTGATAGCTCGTGGCAGGAGCGAGGCCCGTCAGCGAGCCTGAAACGCTTACATCCGCCGTCCCGGACCCGGCGCTCTTCGCCACCGATTTCGCGCCGTAGCTCGTGCTCGTGCTAAGGCCGTACTCGAAATACCACGTCGTCGCAGCGCCGTTTGGATTGACGGTACCGGTGACGACGGCCGAAGTCGGCTGCACCGACGTCACTGCTCCGGTGGTCGCCGT